>NZ_CP031963.1:716666-1075000 GCF_003443675.1 Aquimarina sp. BL5
GGATATTAGCGAGCTGGCAGATTGGTTTATTAATCTTCCGGATCTACTTAATGAAAAACAAAAACAAATTTCTGGAGAGATTCTTAAAGAAATCAATACCCGATTACAATTCCTAATTGATGTAGGATTAACATATTTGTCTCTAAACAGAAGTAGTAAATCACTTTCTGGTGGAGAAGCACAACGTATTCGTTTAGCAACGCAGATAGGTTCTCAATTGGTTGGGGTATTGTATATCCTAGATGAACCGAGCATTGGATTACATCAGCGTGATAACGAAAAACTGATTAATTCTTTGGTTCAGTTAAGGGATATTGGTAATTCTGTTATCGTGGTGGAGCATGATAAAGATATGATCGAACGAGCAGATCATGTGATTGATATTGGTCCCAGAGCGGGTAAGCATGGTGGTGAAATCATCAGCGAAGGTACTCCAGAAGATTTAAGAAATCACGATACGTTAACTGCTGATTATCTGAGTGGTAAAAAACAAATAGAAGTCCCTGCAAAAAGAAGAAAAGGAAATGGTAAAAAGATTTCTTTAACAGGAGCTACAGGAAATAATCTAAAAAACGTTTCCATCGATATTCCTTTAGGTAAAATGGTGGCTGTTACCGGAGTTTCTGGTAGTGGTAAGTCTACACTGATTAATGAAACACTCTACCCTATTCTTAATGCTTATTATTTTAATGGTGTTAAAAAACCAATGCCTTATAAAAAAATTAAAGGTTTAGAGCACGCGGATAAGGTAATCGACATTAATCAATCACCAATTGGTCGTACACCACGATCTAATCCCGCGACATATACAGGAGTATTTTCTGAAATCAGAACATTGTTTTCTAAAACACCAGAAGCCATGATCCGTGGGTATAAACCAGGACGTTTTAGTTTTAATGTTACCGGCGGGAGATGTGAAACATGTAAAGGAGGCGGTCTGCGTGTTATAGAAATGAATTTCTTACCAGATGTTTATGTAGAATGCGAAACTTGCCAAGGAAAAAGATTTAACAGAGAAACTTTAGAAATACGATATAAAGGAAAATCTATTTCTGATGTATTAGAAATGACCATTAATGAGTCTTGCGAGTTTTTTGATCAAATTCCTAAAATCTTTAGAAAATTAAAAACTATTAGGAGTGTTGGCTTGGGATACATTACCTTAGGCCAGCAATCCACTACCTTATCAGGTGGTGAAGCACAACGTATTAAATTGGCTACGGAATTATCAAAAAGAGACACCGGAAATACTTTTTATATATTAGACGAGCCGACAACCGGACTTCATTTTGAAGATATCAGAGTGTTAATGGAAGTACTGAATGAACTGGTAAACAAAGGAAATACAGTATTGATTATAGAACATAATCTGGATGTTGTAAAAATGGCCGATTACATTATAGATATAGGATATGAAGGAGGGAAAAATGGCGGAGAAGTCGTAGCCAAAGGTACTCCCGAAGAAATTATTAAAAATAAAAAAAGCTATACCGCAAAATTTTTGAAGAAAGAGTTAGAAGTAAGTAATCTAAAATAATGATTCAGTATATTCTTCAACTTTAGAATAAATAAACAAAAACAAATAACAATTCAAGGTTACATCAGTCATTTACTGAAAACCGTAAAATATAATTTATGAGAAAAGAACGACGTCACAAAGGATGGAATGAGATAAAAACAAATGATTCATGGGCAATCTTTAAGATCATGGGAGAGTTTGTTAATGGATTCGAAAGAATGAGTAAAATTGGGCCCTGTGTTTCTATTTTTGGATCTGCAAGAACGAAAACCGATAACAAATACTACCAATTAACTGTAGATGTAGCTCAAAAAATTGTAGAACACGGTTATGGTGTTATTACCGGTGGTGGTCCAGGTATTATGGAAGCTGGTAATAAAGGTGCTCATTTGGGTGGAGGAACATCCGTAGGACTTAACATAGAACTACCTTTCGAACAGCACGATAACCCCTATATCGATAGTGATAAAAGTCTGGACTTTGATTATTTCTTTGTTCGAAAAGTAATGTTCGTAAAATACTCTCAGGGATTTGTAGTAATGCCAGGTGGATTCGGGACCTTAGATGAGCTTTTTGAGGCGATCACTTTGATACAAACTAAAAAAATTGCAGTATTTCCTATTATTTTAGTAAGTACTGAGTTCTGGGGGGGACTAATAGACTGGGTGAAAAGCACACTCTTAGATAAATTTGGCAATATTAGTGCTGGAGATATGGATTTAATTCATGTAGTCGATACTCCAGAAGAAGTATTAGATATATTAGACAAATTCTATGGACAATATAATTTAAGTCCTAATTTCTAAAAAAGCATCCCTTTTCACACAAACTCAACAAACTCAGCAATGAAAAGAATCGTATTAATAGTCATAGTATTTTGTAGTGCCCAAATTTCATTCGGACAGGCTACTATTAAAACTATGTTTTATAACGTTTTAAACTATCCTTCTGCTCCACCCACAAATAGAGAAGAAATATTGGAAACTATCATTGATAGTTATGAGCCCGATATTTTTATGATTTGTGAATTGGAAACCGAAGATGGAGGTGATGAAATACTTAATGATTCATTGAATGATGATGGTAATAATTATTCTAGCGCTCCTTTCTTAAGTAATTTTTCTAATTCTGATGTAGAATTACATCAATTACTATATTATAACAATCAAAAGTTTACTTTAATACAAAGCCAAAGACTAACAACCACAATAAGAGATATTAACTGGTACACACTAGAATTAATCTCTGATGATCAGAGCAACAATCCCATTAGAATAGAAGTTTTTGTGGCCCATCTTAAAGCCAGTAGAGGCGCTGACAATGAGACCAAACGTCTTAATATGGTAAGAGAGTTTACGGATAACTATGCTAATTTAGACGAAAATGATTATGTGATTTTTGCGGGTGACTTTAATTTATATTCATCAGAAGAACCAGCTTATCAGGAATTACTAGATGCAAATAATAAAATTGTGATGGTAGATCCTATAACTACTCCTGGTGATTGGAGCAGTAACATTACTTTTACGGATATACATACACAAAGTACACGTATAAGCAGTGATGAGTTTGGTGATTTTGGAAGTGGCGGCGGACTGGATGATCGATTTGATTTTATTTTGATGTCTGAAAACATGATAAATAGTCCTGAATTAAGCTATAAACCCGATACTTACTCAGCATATGGCAATAATGGTAATTGCTATAACCAAAGGATTGATAATGCTGATTGTACAGGGAAATTTGATAGTGCATTGAGAGATGCATTATATAATATGAGTGACCATTTACCCGTTGTGATGGAGTTACAGGTAAATCAACAATTACTCAGTACTACAGAATTTGTAGAAACCCCAAAAACAATACAATTAAACAGTGGTACTATAATTGATGATATTTTATCTTTACAAATAAACAATCATCCGGAACCTATAGATTTCAGGATATATAATACTTTAGGTCAAGAAATAGTGTCATTTTCTGCAAATGGAAATAGTATTACTAACATTCCTGTATCCGCATTAAGTAAAGGAATGTACTACCTTGTTCCGGTTAGTATGAATAGTAACACGATTAAATTTTTAAAGAAAAATTGAGCTTCTCCAGAATATTCCATATAGTTATAATTCTATTTGCTATGCAAGCTTTATCGGCTCAGCATACCATAACTATTGATGGAACTTTGGATGCTGAAAACAAGGTGATATCAATACAACAAGAAATCACTTATACCAACGAATCAAAAGACACCTTACGAGAAATATTTTTACACGATTGGGCAAATAGTTTTAACAGTAAAACTACCCCCCTTGGTGAACGCTTTTCTGAAGATTTTTTAAAACGATTTTATTTTGCAAAAGATTATGAGCGTGGAGCTACCGCTATTGAGTCAATTACAGACAAGTCTAATAGTAGTCTAACCTGGGAGCGTTATAATCAAACTCCTGATATTATAAAATTAGATATTGACAAATCATTATATCCTGGAAACAGTGTTACGTTTATTTTAACATATAAAGTAAAAATACCTAATGAAAAATTCACACGATATGGTTATCATAAAAATGGTAATTTCAGTCTCAAATATTGGTATATTGCTCCTGCTGTATATGATACAAAATGGAATATCTATAGCCATAAAAACCTAGATGACTTATACGCGCCATTAACCGATTACACCATAAATATAACCTTATCATCTGATTATAATCTTACTAGTGAATTTGATCAGAAAGAAGCATCTCTGCCTAATGAGGAAACTAAAAATGTGCAACTTATTGGTGAAAAAAGAAACGAAGTAAATCTGTATCTGGAAAAAAATAATTCGTTCTATGACTTTCAGATGAATGGGTTAAAACTCATTAGTAACATAGAGGATAATGATTTAATGCCAGAGATGAAAAGTGTGGCAACAAAAAGAATCGTTAAGTTTTTAGAAAAAAGATTAGGCCCATATCCATTTGACAAAATTTTAGTCTCAGAAAATGATTATAAAAACAATCCTGTATATGGATTAAACCAATTACCTGATATATTGAGACCGTTCCCGGATGGTTTTCAATATGAAATTAAGCAACTGAAATCTATTACCGAAAGCTACCTGGAAAAGACACTAATTATAAATCCTAGATACGATGCTTGGATAAAAGATGCTATTCATATCTACCTAATGATGTCCTATACAGAACAGTATTATCCAGATATGAAAATCATAGGAAACCTAAGTAAAGTTATCGGTATTCGATGGTTTCACGCTGCAGATTTAGATTTTAATGACCAGTATTTTCTAGGGTATAAAAATATGGCAAGATTATTTCTGGATCAACCTCTTACTGAACCGCAAGATAAACTTATAAAATTCAATAAAAATATCGCCAATGCATATAAGGCGGGGATTGGTTTTAAATATTTAGAAGATTATCTGGAAGACGATAATATCTTATCAGAAGCTGTTAAAAATTACTACATCAATAATACATTACAGCTTACAAACTCTAAAGAATTCGAAAAGATCTTAAATGATTTAACTCCTAAAAATATTGATT
This sequence comes from Aquimarina sp. BL5, assembly GCF_003443675.1. Taxonomy (NCBI): domain Bacteria; kingdom Pseudomonadati; phylum Bacteroidota; class Flavobacteriia; order Flavobacteriales; family Flavobacteriaceae; genus Aquimarina; species Aquimarina sp. BL5. Next base: position 721,731 of record NZ_CP031963.1, read on the forward strand.
GGTTTTTTGAAGACTTCATACCCACTAATGAGAAATTGGATTTCAAAATTAAATCGATTAAAAGAAAAAATGACTCTCTTGAAGTTACCATAAAGAATAAAAGAAATAATGCAATGCCCGTCTCACTGGCTGGATTAAGAGATGGACAATTAGTTTCCAAAACATGGATAACCAATATTACAGGGAAGAAAAAAGTAAAAATCGCCAATGATGATATCGACAAATTGGTTTTAGATTATGATCAAAATATTCCAGAAGTAAATCGCAGAAATAATCATCGAAATCTAAAAGGAATTTTTAATAAACCGATACAATTCAGGTTTTTACAGGATATAGAAGACCCCACACGTAGTCAGGTGTTTTACATTCCAGAATTTGAGTTTAATGTGTATGATGGTTTAACTATTGGTTCTAAGTTTTATAATAAAACATTCATAAGACGAGATTTTGATTATAGAATTACTCCTAGTTATGGTTTTCTATCTAAAAAACTAATTGGTTCTGCTTTTTTCCAATACAGAGATCAAATTGCAGATTATGGGCTTTACCAGATTAGATATGCATTTAGTGGCAGCATGTTTAGCTATGCCCCTGATTTATTATTTAGGCGTTTCTCCCCTTCTGTTGATTTTTCTTGGAGACCACAAGATCTAAGATCTAATGAGAGACAACGGCTTTCTATACGTAGCGTAAACGTGTTTAGAGAACGGGACGATAATGATCCTGTAGAAACCCCAGATTATAGTGTTTTTAATGTTAGATATAGATATTCTGATTTTAATCTTTTGGACTTTACTTCTTATATATTTGATTATCAAATAGCCAAAAACTTTAGCAAGCTATCTGCCACCTTTAACTATAGAAAAGTGTTTTTGAACAATAGACAAATAAATCTCCGTTTATTCGCTGGTGCTTTCCTTTTTAATGATACGGAAAAGGATGGTGATTTCTTCAGCTTTGCTTTAGATAGACCAACCGATTATCTTTTTGATTTTAATTATTTAGGACGTAGTGAAGACACTGGATTAGTAAGTCAACAAATAATTATAGCAGAAGGAGGATTTAAATCTCAACTTGACTATCCTTTTGCTAACCAATGGATTACTACACTTAATGCCAATACTAATATTTGGAAGTGGATATATGCATATGGAGATGTTGGTTTTGTTAAAAATAGAGGAATGTCACCAAAATTTGTGTATAATGCGGGTGTACGAGTGAGTCTTGTTGCTGATTATTTCGAGCTTTTCTTTCCGATAGCCTCTAATAATGGTTTTGAAATAAATCAACCTAACTATAATGAGCAGATTCGATTTATTATTACACTAAGTCCACAAACACTTATTGGATTATTTACCAGAGAATGGTATTAATAATAATTAAAACTGTTTTTAAAACAATTACTTACTTCAATACTCTGCTTCAAATCGATTTTAATCAAAGATAGTTTTCACGAACATGTATTTCTTTTTCTGGAGTAGTTCTTATTAAATACTTCATAAAAAGATAAAGACTTAATACGTGAGCAATATTAATAAATACAGTGAAAATTTTACTTGAATAAAATAACTCATTTATAGGTAATAAAGACACTATAAATATGCATAAAAAAGCTACTACAAGTAATTTCAAACCTTCTTTTGACATATCTTGTACATATATAAGATAAGACACTAGTATATATGACGTAGAGCACATTAGACAAACAACTACTTCTGGAACGGCTTCTTTAACAACATCAATAAGTAACTGAGAAATAGCATATATCAAATACAAAACCAATCCAGAACTAACTAAAATAGGTATTGATAAAAAAGTACTACGCTTAATATTTCTAACCAATAAATACCTTCTCAACGCAAGTGTACACGATATAAAATATATAGCTGTCAAAATACATATTATGGAAAAATTCTGGACGAAATCGGTATAAATAAGAGTATCGCAAATAATCATGGAAATTAAACTAAGTACATACCACAAATTTATTTTAACTACACGTTCAAAATATATGACCCCAATAGAAACTATCATTGTTGGTAGTCCATAAGCTAAATATTTTCTATCAAAAAAAACAGCAATTATAATAACCGCTGTAAAAGCAAAATAGAATAATATATCTGTTAGCTTTATATTTTTCAAAAATATGCTGTTACTTCTTATGAATTCATTTCTGTTTTAAAGAATCACTGATGATCTTATAGAGTTCTTCAACAACACTTCTAAGTTATATTATTTTTTGGATTTGTAGGAAAAAAATGAACTTAACCTTAAACCTACTTTATTAAACCTTAAAAAATAAGATTTCTAAAAAACTAAAAACCAAGTTTTTAAATAAAAACAATCTAAATAATCTTATTCAAAAAATAACAATTAAAAGTTTAAACCACATACAATCGAAGTATATCGACACTACACATCACACAAATCAAACAAGCTTTTATAGATTACAAATTCAAATATTTCCTATGATAAATCTACAAAACAATAAATGTGAAAATTTTGAATATTTGTTAATCAGTTCTTAAAATAATGGTCTAAAAAAAGAATTATATAACAAAAAGTTGATTTATGTGAATTATCCTTAATAAATTTAATACTTCTTGCCTTGGAATTGGCGTGGATTTTAGCTAAATTTGCGGACCGTAAAACATCGTTCACATGCAGCCTGAAACAACAATTACACCTAATATTTCTTTTGAAGAATATAGAAATCAAATACTTAGAGATTACAAAATTGCTTTAATAAGTAGAGAGTGTAGTTTATTAGGACGAAGAGAAGTCCTAACAGGAAAGTCCAAATTTGGAATTTTTGGTGGTGGAAAGGAATTACCTCAGTTAGCAATGGCTAGAGTTTTTCGTGATGGTGATTTCAGATCAGGGTACTATCGTGATCAAACGTTTATGATGGCTATAGAGCAATATACTGTAGAACAATTTTTTGCAGGTTTATATGCTCATACTGATATTGAAAAAGAACCTTTTGCAGCAGGCAGACAAATGGGTGGTCACTTTGCTACTCATAGTCTTAATGAAGATGGATCCTGGAAAAATTTAACTAAACAAAAAAATTCTAGTTCTGACATCTCTCCTACTGCCGGTCAAATGCCAAGATTATTAGGTTTAGCACAAGCATCCAAAGTATACCGTAACGAGAAAAGTGTAAAAGAAAATACTAATTTTTCTATTAATGGAAATGAAGTAGCTTGGGGAACTATTGGTAACGCAAGTACTAGTGAAGGTCTTTTTTGGGAAACTGTAAATGCCGGTGGTGTTCTTCAAGTACCAATGGTTATTAGTGTTTGGGATGATGAGTATGGAATTTCGGTACACGCAAAACATCAAACTACAAAAGAAAACATATCTGCAGTTTTAGAAGGATTTAGACGTGATGAAAAGCACGATGGATACGAAATCATAGTAGTAAACGGTTGGGATTATCCAGCTCTTGTAGAAGCCTATGAAACTGCTGAAGATTTAGCTAGGGAACAGCACATTCCGGTTATAGTGCATGTAAAAGAACTAACACAACCGCAAGGTCACTCTACTTCAGGATCTCACGAACGATATAAAAGTGAAGAAAGATTAAACTGGGAACGTGAACATGACTGCAATAAGAAATTCAAGGAATGGATTATTGAACATAATGTCGCTACAGCAGATGAATTGCTTGCATTAGAAAAATCTTGTAAGAAAATAGTTAGACAAGGTAAAACCAGCGCTTGGAACGCTTACTTATCTGAAATTGTTGCTGAACAAAAACAAGCACTTCTTATGTTAGAAGCTGTAGAATCTAAAAGTGCTAACAAAAATTTCATCTCTCCTCTTGTAAAGACATTGGCAGATAAAGATGAGCCAATCCGCAAAGATATTCTTGAAGCAACTCGAAAAACGTTACGATATATTGTTAAAGAAGATTTCCCGGAAAAAACAGCGCTTCAAAATTGGATTAACAGTTATATAGAAGAAATTCAGCCTAAATATAGTGATCACCTCTACAATGATTTTGATAGTAATGTTACTAAAATCAAAGAAGTTATACCTCAATATGCAGAAAATGCAGAGATTGTAGATGCTCGTTTGATTCTTAGAGATAATTTTGATCAAATATTCAGTAGAATTCCTGAATCCTTAATTTTTGGAGAAGACAGTGGTAAGATCGGTGATGTTAATCAGGGACTTGAAGGATTACAAGAAAAATTTGGAGATATAAGAGTTTCAGATGCAGGTATCAGAGAAGCTACTATTATCGGTCAGGGAATTGGTATGGCTATGAGAGGTCTTAGGCCTATTGCCGAAATACAATATCTTGATTACATTTTATACTGTATACAAGGATTAAGTGATGATCTCGCAACCTTAAGATACAGAACATTTGCTAAACAAAAAGCACCGTTAATTGTTAGAACAAGAGGACATAGACTAGAAGGTATATGGCATTCTGGTTCTCAAATGGGTGGTTTAATTCACCTATTACGCGGAATTCATATTCTTGTACCGCGAAATATGACTAAAGCTGCTGGGTTTTATAATACTTTAATGGATAGTGACGAACCGGCAGTGGTAATAGAATGTCTTAACGGATATCGTCTTAAAGAAAAAATGCCTTCTAACCTATCAGAAATTAGAACACCTGTTGGTGTCGTTGAAACGGTAAAAGAAGGAAGTGACATAACACTTGTTTCTTATGGATCAACGCTAAGACTAGTAGAACAAGCAGCTAAAGAATTATTATCATTAGGTATTAATGCAGAAGTAATTGACGTACAATCCTTAATCCCATTTGATTTAACTCACGATATCGTAAAAAGTGTAGCTAAGACCAATAGATTAATGATTATTGACGAAGATGTGCCTGGTGGAGCTACGGGGTATATACTTCACAAACTTATTGATGAACAAAACATTTATCAATATTTAGATAGTGAGCCGCAAACGCTAAGTGCACAACCACATCGTCCGGCATTTGGAACTGATGGAGATTATTTCAGTAAGCCATCTACAGAAGATATTTTTGAGAAAGTTTATGATTTGATGAATGAGGTTAATCCTGTAGAATATCCTAAATTAAGGTAAACACAAAACCTTAGTCAAAAACCGTAACATTCGGTCTAATAAACATATGTATTCTTCTTTGCTGACAAGCTTAGAAAAACAAAACCCCTCAGAAAGAGGGGTTTTATTTTTAAAATGGGTTTTCTATTCGTATACGCTCTCCTTCTTTATAAGAAATAACAAATATATTCTTATCAATAATCCCAGATTGAAGTAGGATCTTTCTAAATTCCTGAGCTTCTTCAAGGGTCTCAAAAATACCTAAACTAAGTTTATAATAATATGTATCGTTATAAAAAAGAGTATTGGTGAATTTTTCTGAAACCAAAGAAACCTTATCCGTTGTAAAGGATTGTATTTGAACAGAATACACGGTGTCTTTATTTATTAAACTTCTATATAAATAAAGATCCTTTATATTTTTAAGATCGGGTTGCTCCTTTTTTAATTGATTCAACTGATTTTTAAGTCCATCGATCTCTGATTGAAAAGAGGAGAATTCTTTATTATTAGTGGTTACACTACTACTGCTATTACCTACCCAAAACACCACATATATAATCAATGTTATTGTAGTAATTAATAGAACAGAGCAAAGTATCTTAAACATTATTTTAGACGCTCTGTTCTTTTTGAGTTCTAATGATCTATCATTAAGAAGATCCTCTAGTTTTTGTTGTTCAACCTCGGCTTTTTCTATCTGATAATGCAGTGATAAAAGATCTTCATTTTTAATATCTGGCATTTTTACGGAGTATTAGAAAGATTTATAGGCTTATGGTAATTTCTGTTTCTTTATCTTATATACAATTCCATCACTTATTTCTAAAATCATAATAGGCTTATCTGCAATAATTTTCTGAAAGGCCTTTAAAGGAAATCCTCTAGAAATTTGATTTATATCTTGAATGCGAACTTTGTCATTTAATTCGAGCCTTCTTAATTTATTACTAATGTTAGAAACATAATAATTGTCATATAAAAAATACAACGTATCACCATTTTTATCAATATCATATTCTGCTTCATTATTTTCTTTAGCTTTTTCCACAGCTTTTCTTCCTTTATAATATTCTATAAAATCGGCTTCAATAAAAATTACTCCGTTGTTTCTAAATACCTTTTTAACATAGCAATGTTTTCTCTCGAATTTTAATTTATTGAGGGTATCCGTAGCTATTCGTTTTTCTCCTTCTACATTAGTGTTTGTAGTATCTGCAGATGCTGTACCAAGACTATCTGTTTCATAAACTAATCCTTTTTTATAATCTGCAATATCAGATTTAAGCTTCACTAGTTCTTCTTGTAAAGAATCGTTGGTTTTCTGAATTTGATCTATATCTACCTGTGTGTTTTCACTTTGATCGTTAGAAAACGAAGCATCTTTTTCACTTAGATAATATATTCCTCCAGCCATAACAAGAATCACAGTCAGAAAAAAAATCATAAAAATCAAACTGTTCCTCTTACTCTTCTTTAACTCTTCTGAAATAGAAACGAGACGATTCTCCAGCTTCTGTTGTTTCATTCCGGATTTTTCAATCCTATATTGTACCGATAATAATTCGTCTTCTTTATTTTCCATTATCCCTTTTAAATTTGAAGATCAATATCTCACTATTATGGTATCCACTTAATATCTTTAAAATTAGGCTTTCTCTTTTCTAAAAACGCATTTCTACCTTCTTTAGCCTCATCCGTCATATACGCTAGTCGTGTAGCTTCACCTGCAAAAACTTGTTGCCCAACCATGCCATCATCTGTTAGGTTCATAGAAAATTTAAGCATTTTTATAGATGTAGGAGATTTTTCTAAGATTTCCTGAGCCCATTGATATGCTGTATCTTCTAATTCTTCGTGAGGTATTACTGCGTTAACCATCCCCATTTCGTAAGCATCTTGTGCAGAATAGTTTCTACCTAAAAAGAAAATCTCACGTGCTTTTTTCTGCCCTACCATTTTAGCTAAATATGCAGATCCATATCCACCATCAAAACTAGTAACATCTGCATCTGTTTGTTTAAAAATAGCATGTTCTTTACTCGCAAGAGTAAGATCACAAACTACGTGTAAACTATGCCCTCCACCAACAGCCCATCCTGGTACGACAGCTATTACCACTTTTGGCATGAAACGAATAAGTCGCTGTACTTCTAATATATTTAATCTATGCATTCCATCTTGTCCTACATATCCCTGATGTCCCCTGGCTTTTTGGTCTCCTCCACTACAAAAACTGTATACACCATCTTTAGTAGAAGGCCCTTCGCCAGAAAGTAACACTACTCCTATTGAAGTATCTTCTTGCGCATCGTAAAATGCATCGTATAATTCACTTGTAGTTTGAGGCCTAAAAGCATTACGCACATTTGGTCTATTAAACGCTATTCTAGCTACACCATTAGATTTCTTATAAGTTATATCTTGATATTCCTTTACAGTTTTCCAGTTTATCGAATTCATTTCATATTTTTTAATGCTATCAAAAATAATATAATATATTGTATCCAGCTACATCATTATAGTAGTTAAATCAAGTTAAAAAAGTAATATTTTTACATCTTTTGTATAAATTAACATGACATTTGCACGATTTTTGATATTTTAGACAAAACAGATAATTAGAAATTACTATGAAGATTCTTTTTATATTCCTTTTAAGTTGTATTAGTATCATCTCTTATGGACAAGAAAAGCCTTCACTTACTATCGATTGGGAAACGTGGAATACACAACTAATAGAAAACGACTCACGATACACATTAGAGCATAGGGAGATCACTCCTTCTCTATCTTATACCCGTGAAATAATTTCTACTGGCAATTATTTTTTAATGGAAATAAATTTAAGTGTTGATTTACGTAAACAGCATCTTAAAAACGAAGCACCAATTCTTCTGCTTCCTGAAAATAAGTTCATACAATCTAATTACGCTTTTTCTCTTCCTAGTACCGAAAATCAAAATCAAAACAACCTAAGATTTACAATAACAGGAAATGGTGGATATAACACCAATAATAGTGGTAATGGAAATATTAAAAATAATGCCTATAGAGATGCAAGTACATATACTGGCATATATTGCCCTGTAACTGGTGTACCTCTTACCTATTAAAAAACACTTTTATTTGAGACAATTAATCCTCGTTAATTAAACGAATCCCATCTTTTTCTATAACTATCTTTTTAGCTTTGTATAAAGAACCAATTGCCTTCTTAAAACTTTTTTTACTTAGCTGAAAAACGTCTTTAATATCATTTGGGTCAGATTTATCATTAAGATCAATAAATCCTCCGCTCGATTTTAATTCATCAAGTATTTGTTGCGCATTAGGTTCTATTGCACGATACCCGTGTCTTTGTAGCGTAAGATCAATTTTACCATCTGGACGTACTTTTTTCACAAATCCCTTTAGTTGATCTCCAGGAGTAACTTTTTGAAAAATTTCATCTTCATACACCAACCCCAAATGTTTTTGATTCACTATCATATTCCAACCATATGGAGAAGGGTGTGATGCCATTAAATTTACTTCATCATATGCAGATAACAATACTAATGAATTATCAAGAAAAGCATTAGTCTTACTAGAACCAACCAGTCTGTTTGTCTCTTCATCTAAATACACATAAACTAGATACCAACTACCAATCCTCATTTTAGAAGCTTGCTCTCTAAAAGGCACAAAAAGTTCCTTCTCTAGTCCCCAATCCATAAAGGCACCAATATCAGAAACTGTAGTACATTTTAAATAAGCAAATGAATTAACCGTAGCATAAGGTTCTAAAGTAGTTGCTACTATTCGCTCTTCATGATCTAAATATAAAAACACTTTGATTTCGTCCCTAATCATAAATTCATTGGGAACGTATTTATTAGGCAATAAGACTTCATTTCCATCATCATCGCTAAGATAAATTCCTTGATCTCTTTCTCTTACGATTTCTAGTGTATTATATGTACCAAGCTTAAGCATGTTCTATTTTTTGCGCAAAGATAATTGTTTAATCTTCCTATGTAGCATATTAAAACAAAAAAGGTGTCCATCAGAGAACACCTTTTATTATTTTATGAGCTACTATTTTATTTATAAACAGACTCTTTTTTAAAATGTTTAGCTAGAAGATAATACACTACAGCTCTATACTTATTACGGTTAGATTTACCATATGCATCCATTACAGAAGCAATTGCTTCATCTAATTTTGGTCCGTCAGAAAGTCCTAACTTTTTGATTAGGAAATTTTTCTTTACTGTTTCTAATTCTGCAGGATCACTTCCTGATACTGTAGCAGCATCTTTGTTATAAATAGATGGTCCACAACCAATAGTAACCTTAGTTAAAAAGTCCACATCCGGTGTTTGACCAATTTTATCTTTGATATCAGCAGCATACTTAGTTATTAATTCGTCTCTTTTACTCATAAGGTGATAATGTTTTAGGTTTTAGTTAATTTATTATGTTATCTCAAATATAACTTATTTATAAATGAATAATTCATTTATAAATTATATTCTATGGGCTTTTTTAGATAAAATGCCTAAAATAATCGATTAAAACACTATCATTCACTTTTCTGGGTGTAAAAACTTCTAATAACTGCGGCGAATCATTATTGAAATATAGGTTTTCAATACCTTTTAGCAATCCTATTATTCCATTTGTCTGTGTATATTTAACACTAAACATACTACAAAGCTGTTGAGCTGTCAATTTATGTTTTGTTTCAAAATAAGTGCTAAAATTATCAGTTTCTGATTTACCTGGTAAAATTCTAAAAATTCCTCCTCCGCTATTATTAATTAAAATAATTTTAAAATTAGCGGGAATGTTATCATTCCATAATCCATTACTATCATAAAAGAAACTGAGATCTCCCGTTATCAAGGTCGTAGGAACTCCAGAAGCTACTGCTGCACCTATAGCGGTAGATGTACTTCCATCAATACCACTTGTTCCCCTATTACAATACACCTTAAAGGAAGGATTCAATGAAAACAATTGCGCATATCGTACCGTAGAACTATTACTTAACTGAATCATCTGATCATCTGGAATATGATTAAAAAGTGTTTCAAACACTTTTAGATCTGTAAAATCTATACGTTCTAAATATTCGGCGTGTCGCACTCTTCTTTGATTTCTGAGAGATATCCAAAATGATTTATAATCATTCTGCAATGCCTCGGTATCAGGAAGGAAATCAGAAAAAAAAGAATTAGGGTTCATTTTTATATGTTCTGTTAAACAGAAATAAGTGTCATACGCTTTTTTCTCATCAATATGCCAATGCACTTTTGGTTGATAGTTTCTGAAAAAAGCCTTGATTCTTTTAGAAACTACCATGCCTCCAAAAGTAAGTAGAATCTCAGGCTGCAATGCCCTAAACTCTTCTTCATTTAACGATGTTATTAATTGATCAATACAATTAACATGAGTGTCGTGATGAATATTTGATGTTGTTTCAGTCAAAACCAACACAGAAGAATCTTTGGCAAAATGATCTATCCATCTTCGCTCAATACTGTTTGGCGCATTAACACCTATCAATATTATTTTTCGTTTTGCTTTATTCCATTCTATCAACATACTGGATCGTAAAGCATCCGATATACGATGTTCTAAGTACTCTACAGGAATATTTTTGGGAGAAATTGTTGGTTGTTCAATTGTATCATATAGCGGTTCATAAAAAGGAACATTAATATGAACTGGACCTCTATTTTCTATGGAAGCATTAAGAGCTAAATTAATTTCTCTTTCGTTATGCTTTTGTGCTTCGTGTTGTTTTTGTTTTATCTTAAGATCATTTATTTCTGTTTCTGGTACAATTTCAGAATATAAATTTGCAGAATACAAAATATGATTCTCGAATACATTTTTTTGACGTATCGTCTGTCCGTCACCTATATCAATACGTTCAATAGGTCTATCCGCACTTAATACTACCAAAGGAATATCACTATAAAAAGCCTCTGAAATTGCTGGATAATAGTTTAACAATGCACTACCCGATGTGCATACCAGTGCTACAGGCTTCTTAATCTGTTGTGCAATTCCCAATGCAAAAAAAGCAGCACATCGTTCATCAACAATACTATAGCAATTCATATCAGGATTTTCAGTAAAACCAATAGTCAAAGGTGCATTTCTGGATCCTGGAGATATTACAATATGATGAATTCCTTTTGCTTCACACAAAGCAACCACTGTTTGGGACAAAGGAATTTTGGAATATAATCGTTTCTTCATTCGAGTCGCTAAATTACGATATAGCCATAATTAAAGCCAGTGTTTTAATGCAAAACTTTTTTCATAGTTTCAGTCTTTCTTACGGTTTCCTCCCATTCTTTTTCTGAGATAGAATCTTTGGTGATTCCTCCTCCTACATAAAGTATTGCTTTACCAGAAGACATTTCCATACATCTTAGATTTACATACAGATTAGATTCAGTTTTTCCTTTATGATTGATATATAGTTCTCCAAGAAAACCTGTATAATATTTCCGATCATATAATTCATTCTTTAAAATAAAGGATTTTGCTGGTTTTTTAGGTAAACCGCACACAGCAGGAGTAGGATGCAATACCTTGATAATATCTTCTACATTAGAATTTTTATTCTTCAAAAAGCCTTTAATATCTGTTCTTAAATGCAACAGTGTACCTGCCTTATATGTATATGTATTTGATTTTTCAATACTGTTCACATTGGATGAGAGTTCATTCAAAACAAAATTTGTAACCATCGCTTGCTCCTCTCTCTCCTTTGATCCCCAATGCACTTCTAACGAATCAACATAAGGTTGTGTTCCAGCTAATGCCATCGTAAAAAACTGGTCTTCTTTTATAGTAACCAAAGTTTCTGGAGTTGCACCAAGCCAGGTTCCTATAGCTGGATGGTGCCAGCAATAGACAAAAGCATTAGGATAATTATCGATCAACTGTCGAAAAACCATTAAATAGTCTTTACCAGAAAAAGTGATTTCTTCTTTTCTGGACAATACCACCTTCTTAAAGGAATCATTAGCGATAGCTTCTATTCCTTCCTCAACTAGTTTTATATGATTTTTTTTTGCTTTATGATCATTATGAACGAAGAGAGATTGATTTTGATTTTGACCTTTATGTTCGGACGGAATAACTGCGCTATAACAACTGCTTTTATCCGTTGGTATTAATATCGTTTTACCATTACTATCAAATGGCGCAAAAACAAAACCTGAAGTATCATATCCATTTACATTATACAAGTGATTATCATTTTGAAGAAAACTATTTATTTTCTTTTCTCCAGATTTTCTATATACAACAAAGGGTAATTGATGATCCAATTGAGATTGGATTTTCAGATATAATGCTGAAATATCCATATTATCTGGATTTAGACAATGCTATAGTTGTTAATTTTACAATGGAGATTAGATTACTTTCTTCATCACGAATTTTAATATCCCAAAGTTGAGTCGTTCTTCCTTTATGCACAATCTCTGCTCTAGCATATACAAATCCCTCTCTAATACTTTTTACATGATTCGCAGAAATCTCTAAGCCCCTTATATAAAATTCTTTAGTATCTAAGAATATATGTGAGGCTGCACTACCAACACTCTCTGCTAGTGCTACCATAGCACCACCATGAAGTACACCATCCGGTTGATGAACCTTTGAGGTAACCGGCATTTTGGCAACCAAGTAATCTTTACCTACTTCGCAAAAAGAAATATCCAATGTTTCCATTAGCGTATTTTCGCACATTATAGCACATCTCTTCAGTATTTCTTCTTCAGTTAACTGCATACTTTTTTAAATTTTAAGTAAAAATAAGCAATGACACTAAATAATTCTAACTATATTTATGTATTATTTTAACGAACGTTCAATAAAATGCCTAAAACTAAAACATCTAAAGAAGAAGTCCTGAGTAAAGTAATTCCTGTACTAAGAGAAAGAGGCATATGCAAAAGCAGTATGAGTGAATTAGCCAAAGCATGTGAAATACAGAAATCCCACTTTTACTATTACTTTAATAATAAAGAACAGCTAATTAAAGAGGTGTTAGCTACCGTAAATAGTTATTTTAAACATAACCTATTCAAAGTAATTAAAAACAATAATTTAACTATTGAACAAAAACTTAAAAAAGTTCATGAACTCATAAACAAAATGTTTAAAAATGCGAATAGCGGATGTATTATGGCAAATACTGCGTTAGAAACTGCCCATCTCGATCCTATTTACAAGGATGAAATCAAACATTTTTTTAAAGATTTTATCGCTGGTTTACAGATTTTGCTAGAACCTAACTATTCTAAAGAAGAATCATTATCACTAGCGGAACAAATGGTTCAGGATCTTGAAGGCGGTATTTTATTGATGCGTATCTATAACGATCATAAGTATATTAACAATGCAGTTTCCAGAATGGAAAAAATCATATTAAAAGCATAATAATGGAATCATATACTATTAAATCCACCGATGACTACCCGATCTCCGTGCATGAATTTGTCCCAAAGTCGTCAAACAATAAAACAATCGTCTTTGCTCCTGCTGTAGCAGTTCCACAAAAGTTTTACTTTAGTATGGCTACATACCTGGCACAAAAAGGCTGTAATGTATTTACTTTTGATTATAGAAGTATTGGGTCTTCAATATCACAAAGTATTCAATCCCTAAAAGAGTATGGTTTTTTTTCCTGGGCTATGGACTTTAAAGCTGTGTCAAAATATGCAAAAGAAGAATTCCCTGATAATACACAATATATGATAGGCCATAGTTATGGTGGTAATAGCGTTGGTTTTAGTGATTCGTTTCAATACTATGACAAGTATCTTACTATAGGTTCTCAGTTTGGGTTTTACAAACATTTCACTCTAAAAATGCGTGCTTTGATATATCTCAATTTTAAGTTTTTCGTACCACTAACAACATCTATTTTAGGATACTATCCATCGAGTTGGTTTGGATTAGGAAGACCTTTGACCACAAAAGCTGCAAAGGACTGGGCTACTTTCTTACTACATCCAGATTCGATGTTACATTTTTCCAAAGGAGGTTCTGAAACTTATTATGAAGATATTAAAGAATCTATTTTATTAATTAGTATTGACGATGACCTTTTTGCCCCTCAAAAATCAGTAGACATACTAAGCGATCGTGTATATAAAAATGCCAAAACTACCAGAAAACACTTAAAACCCTCAGATTACAATCTAAAAACAATTGGTCACTTTGATTTTTTTAGAAAGAAAAATCAGGATATCTTGTGGCCTATAATCGATGAATGGTTCCAATTATAAAAGTTATTAATTATGCAAAAAGAGGTTGTTTATCAATCCACAAACACTTACGACACTTTAAATGAGTTGACTTCCGAAACCAAAAACGTTTGGTTGGTATTTCATGGAATTGGTTATCTAAGCAGATATTTTATTCGGTTATTCCAAAGTCTGGATCCCGAAAAAAACTATATAATTGCTCCGCAAGCTCCGTCCAAATATTATAAAAACAATGATTATAAAAAAGTAGGATCTAGCTGGCTCACTAAGGAGAACACCAAAACTGAGACTAAAAATGTACTCAATTATATAGATTCAATAATTAAGGAAGAAAAACTTCCCGCTACAACTAGGTTTGTCGTCCTAGGGTATTCACAAGGTGTTAGTATCGCCAGTAGATGGATTGCCAGTCAACAAATCCAGCCAGATGACTTTGTGATGATTTCTGGTGGATTTCCGAAAGAGTTAGGAAAAGAAGATTTTACATTTTTGACTAACAAAACCAAAGTAAGTCACATTTTAGGAGAAAAGGATCCCTATTTTGAAATTGCCAAAGTAGAAGCCGAAAAAATACGTGTAAAAGATATATTACCGCAAATAGAATTTAGATCACATCCTGGAGGTCATGAACTTGATATTGAAACTTTAAAAAATATTGTTTAAATTTAAATGAAATCTAAACTTCCATCAATGCATAAAAAAATAGTACCTCTTTTTGTTTCTTTATTTTGTTTTCAGGCTTTTTGTTTTGCTGATTATTATATTGATCGAGTAACTGGACGAGGACTTGGGTTAGATGGATCAGAAACAAACAAACTGAGAGTAATAGATATACGAGAATGGAATTATGTAATTGAAGAAAAAGGAGGAACTAAATCTAAGCCTGGAACTAGAGAATTACATAGGAATAGTTATGTAATTACTTTTAATGAAAATCAAATACAAAAGGAAGTTCAGAGAATCGCCGATGATACAATGGAAGAGGGATTAGAGAATCAGGTATTCATAGTTCTAAATGTTAATAGTGGAGAAGTTTTTGCCATTAGAGACTGGATACCAGAATTTAGAACCAAAAAAGAAATCGTTATTAATACATATGGAGTTGGTTCGAATAGTGCTCCGAGAGTTGGAGAAGGATTAATGCTTTTAGGGCAACTACATGGCCACCCTAAAGAAATGGCAGAAGATCTAAGAAATATTAGAACTGTTTCAGAATTTGATATCGAAGTTGCTAAAGAGTTAGGTATTACAATTTTTGCAGTTGATGCATTCAATTCTTATGAAATATTTGTCTCAGGAAAATCAGTTAAAAATTCTCGAGCCCTTCATATTCATTCCGTAGAAGAGAATGGTGTAACTAAAAATTTTATCGGACAAACTTTTGGAAAGAATGGATTAAATACTTTCGATTTCTCTACCTATTTTGATTCAATCCTAAGAACTGATAAAAGCGTAGAGATTTTGTAACACATTATATTGTTTTTAATTTTTAAGTAAAATCCTTAGTCCTGATCCAATGATTTTTTGTTTACTCTATCAAAAAATCTAATAAGTAAAAAATACTGCAAGAATAAGTAGACCTGTTATGCATTTAGATTTTTTTTAATCAAAGTATGTCAATTCGAGTACTTCGATCGAAGGAAGAAGTGCGTCAAGGATAGGATTTTAAATACACAACGAATTAAGTATGTGTTTTTTTTTGAATATTGGAATCTAGTAGTATCTCCTGTTTAGTTGGAGGAATCTATAACAATTAAATTTAAATCCAAATTGGTACGTTCTTTTCCGTTCACCATAAATAATGCGGTAAACGTATCTAAATCTTTTACATATTGTGTTATAAATCTTTCTGCTTTTTTTTCATCACAGAATAATTCTACAGTCGCAATTACTCCCATATCATGATCCGAAAAAAACAAAAACTGTTCCGTTCCATTTGTTCCTTTTAATCGCGATACGATAGCATACTCTGATGCTGTCCCCTTAATATCAAGATCAAAAATTGTGTCTTTATTTTTGGCAACGTTTTTATATCTAAGTTCTCGATCTTGAATAGAAAAAAAAGAATTTCGCTCATTAAAATATTGAATAAACTTATTATGATTTTTGGTCGGCCCTATATAAACAGAGTTATGCTCCTTAATATCGTTATATGTAGACTTAGTAGAAAATCGAATCGAAAAGCTCTGATCTCTAGAATAAAAAAGTTTAGTTAAGTGGTAAACAGCAATAGACCCCATTTCTGTAACATAAGAATAGTTTGCAGGAATTACATCTTTCCTAAATTCAGGATTCTCTTTTTGAAAACTATAAAAATCATTCAAAGAATTGATTTGATAATCCCTATTCCAGCCTACTCTACCGGTTTTAGTTTTAGCCATAAATCCAAAAAAGTCTCCCACTACCAGAGTCGTTTCTTTATTATTATTAAAAAATGAATCCCATAATACAATAGGCTTATGATATAAAAACTTGAATAAGATTAAACCCAAAATCATTAACAAAGAGAGTGAAACACTAATTGCTACTTTGTATAAAACTTTATAATCTTTTCTTTTATTATTAATTGTTTTGTTTTGTAAAAATGAGATATAATATTGTCCTTTATCAATGGTAAGCTTCCAAGGTCTATTCTTCCCTTCATTTTCATAATATTTTTCAAGTTTCTTTCTGAGATTATAAATATTCACTCGAATACTAGAGGAATTATTTTGGTCTATAAATCTTTTACCAAAAATTTCCATCCCAATCGTTGTTTCTTTCAATTGTTTTTTGGAGATAGTAGCTTCTGTCAAAAAACGAAGTAAGTTTTTACTTGAAGGAGACTTAGAAAATTCTCGACTATCTAGAATATCCTGTAATATTTGTATTTTTTCTTCTTTTGAAAGTTCCTTC
Organism: Aquimarina sp. BL5; assembly: GCF_003443675.1. NCBI lineage: Bacteria > Pseudomonadati > Bacteroidota > Flavobacteriia > Flavobacteriales > Flavobacteriaceae > Aquimarina > Aquimarina sp. BL5. The sequence continues at coordinate 738,965 of NZ_CP031963.1, forward strand.
ATTTTTATTCAAATTCAACTTATAAAAGCTATAAAGTTAACCGTTACAAATACCGTTAACCAAAGGTTAAATATAGAAATAATTATAACTTTTAAGTATTTTTCTTCAGAAGTCAATAGAATTATTCTAAAAAACTTAGAAGCTTAATAGAGATTGATAATTTTTAAAGACTTTATAGTATTAAGAATTTTTATGAGAATTATGGTTCTTTCAAATAACAAATTATAATGAATATATATCATCTGCTAACTATTATAACGAACCTGAATGAAATCACGCTATTCTAGGAGTAACATCTTTAAACATATAAATCTTAAACCATAATTATTTTCTTGCTAAACATGAAAAAACTTTTCGTACAAACGACATCTAAGATTATATTATTTATTTGTTTTTGCGTTTCCGGTAATGCTCAAGTAAATAATAATCTTGATATAACTCCTGTAGCTGTTAAAAAGCAAATGAAGCTTGTAGCTGATTGGCAAATCGAGCATTTCCGAGAAAAATACAGTGGTAGAGACAAACCTCATCATATTGCAGACTGGACTAATGGAGCACTTTATGTTGGTATGACTAAATATGCGAGAATAGCTAATGATGATAGATACTGGCAATGGTTAAAAAAAATTGGAACGCAACAAAAATGGCAACTACACTATAGAAAATATATGGCAGATGATCATGTAGTTGGCCAAATGTTTTTAGAATTATTCAGAAAATTTAAAGACTCTTCCATGGTTACTCCGACAAAAGAGCGTTTGGACTGGATTATAAAAAATCCAAGTAAACAACCGATCACTTTAGACAATTATAAACACTTAGAAAGATGGACCTGGTGTGATGCTTTATTTATGAGTCCGCCTGTTTGGGCAAAACTGACAAACATTACTGGCGATCAAAAATATACGGATTGGATGTTAAAAGAATACGAGGTTACAAAGCAACATCTTTTTGATGAAGAAGAACATCTATTTTTTAGAGATAATAGTTTTATTGATAAATTAGATCACGGCAATAAAATATTTTGGTCAAGAGGAAATGGATGGGTATTTGGAGGGCTTACCCTGCTAATGGACGAATATGAACCTGGATCTAAACCTTATGAATATTTTAAGGAAATCTACCTTAAAATGGCGAAAAAACTCATCAAAATCCAAACTCCAGAGGGGTATTGGTCTATGAGTTTACTCAATCAAAAACATTATCCAACCCCTGAAACTAGTGGAACATCGTTTTTTACATTTGGTTTAGCGTGGGGTATAAATAATGGAATATTAGACAGAGTAATATATGAACCTCATATAAAAAAAGCTTGGAATGCTCTAAATCGTTCTATTACTCCCAAAGGTATGTTAGGCTACGTACAACCTATAGGTGCAGGCCCTGATAAAGCTTTTAAAGACCAAACCGAAGTATATGGTACAGGAGCTTTTCTAGCCGCTGGTTCTGAAGTATACACCCTGTATGGTGGACAACCAATATATCAGATTTCTAAACCAGATTATATAAAAAGTCCAAAAACCGGAATGACTCGAGAGCATTGGTTAGATATGGCACAATATATCTTAGAAGGTGCTTTTTCGTATGTAGATAAAATCGATGATCCACTTAAATTTCCAAAATTAGGAAACGTATCTTACCCTAGGGGTGATTGGCAAATCCCAATAGAAAAATTAGAAGGTTTATGCAGAACACTTTTTGTAGCTGCTCCTTTGTTAAAGGAAAATCCAGAATTAACCATTAATGGTATTAGGATAGCAGATTATTATCGGCATAACATAGTAAATCTGATAGATGAAAATCACCCATCATTCATACAAGACAAAGAAAAAGATTGGCCGGGACAAACCTTGGTCGAATTTGGTGCATTAGGAATTTCGTTCTTTACTATTCCTGAAATAGTTTGGGATCCTCTTACACAGGAACAAAAAGATATTTTAGCTCGTAAAATGATTAGTTATGGTGATGGTGCAACCGTTCCTTCTAATTGGAAATTTTTTAACATTTTTGTTTTAAGTTTTTTTAAAAGTCAAGGATATGTGGTCAATGAAACGTTATTGGTCGATTATTTAAATAAGAGTTTAGATCATTATCGAGGTGATGGTTGGTATAACGATAATCCCGCTTATGATTATTACAGTATGTGGGCGTTTCAGATGTATGCTGCTTATTGGTCTGAGGTATTTGGAAATAAATATTACCCTGAAATTGCTAAAAAATTCAAGGCAAATTTTTTAGATATAAAAGATAGTTATCCCTACATGTTTAGTAAAGATGGAGAAATGATAATGTGGGGAAGAAGTATTAGTTATCGTATAGCTTCTATTAGTCCATTTCCTTTTTTAGGTTTTTATCCAGAAGAAACCAAAAACGTTAACTGGGGATGGATGCGGCGTATTTCTTCTGGAGTATTATCACAATTCTTGCAACATCCTCATTTTATGAAAGATGATATTCCAACATTGGGATTTTATGGATCATTTGATCCTTCTGTGCAATATTACAGCTGTCGAGGAAGTGCTTTTTGGATGGGAAAAGCTTTTCTCAGTTTACTACTACCAAAAGAAAATGAATTTTGGAATGCTACAGAAAATGATGGAGCATGGGATAATGAATTAATCAAGGATAAAGCACATAATAAGTTTTTTAAAACTTCAGAAATCATGCTTACCAATTATCCAAATATTGGAGCTACGGAAATTCGAGCTTGGTGTAATGTACCAATTACCGGAGTGAAAGAGCCCTTCCGAGGTAGCGAAAACTATAACAAACTAGCATACAACAGTGCTTTTCCCTGGCAAGCTGATGATCCTAATGGTATTGTATCTATGAATTACATGTTTAAAACCGGAGTTGATACTATCCCATACGAACCTGGAAGATTATACACCTTTAAAAAATTTGAAAATGGTGTCTATTATCGAGATCTAAAATCCGAAATTATTGATGATGTTTCTATAAATCTAGCCGATATCCCTCTTAAAAATGGGATTCTACGCGTAGATAAAGTTAATACTAAAAAACCTCTAGATTTCATTTTAGGACACTATAGTCTGTCACATATCAACGGATATATAAAAAAATCTGTTCAACAAATAAAAGATACAGAGGTACATATCATTGATAATGGCGAATATCAATTGGCTTTGATTCCTATAAAAGGATGGGATACCATCGCTACCAAAACTACGACAGATTTACATCCAGAAACTAAAAAAAGTACTGTAATGAACGTTAAAGTAAAACATCCTCTCTCTAAACAAGACGATGTCTATATCACAGCTATGTTATGGAAAAAATCTGGAACTGATTTTACAATTGACGAATTGTCTGTTATTAAAAAAATTAAAATGAATAAAAAAAATAAAGAGATTACTATAATACATCAAAATAATTCAAAACACACTATTTCTTACTAATAAATTACTTTATGAGCACAATATATGAAACGCGTTATGCTAGTAACCCAAAAGCTGTAAAGCATTATGACACAAAAGCATTACGAGATGAATTTTTGATTAAAAATCTAATGCAACAAGATAAAATTGTTTGGGTTTATACACATTACGATCGTTATATGGCCGGTTCTGCTGTTCCTGTTAACAAAGAACTAAAATTAGAAACCATTGATCCTATAAAATCAGACAACTTTACGGATCGAAGAGAATTAGGAGTTATTAATGTAGGTGGTGCAGGACATGTAACTGTAGATGGGACTACGTACGCATTGGGATATAAAGATGCATTATATATTGGAAAAGATAGCAAAAATGTAGTTTTCAAAAGTGATGTCCCTAACAATCCAGCTAAGTTCTATCTAAATTCTGCACCTGCACACCGTACTTTTCCTACTAAACCTATAACTAAAGAACAAGCAAATAAATTGGAACTTGGAGCAATGGAAACTGCTAATGCGAGAACTGTTTATCAAATGATTCTTAGTGGAGTTGTAGAAACATGTCAGTTACAAATGGGAATGACAGAATTAAAACCAGGAAGTGTATGGAATACGATGCCAGCACACGTACATGATCGCAGGATGGAAGTCTATTTTTATTTTGAAGTCCCAGAAGAACAAGCTATTTGTCATTTTATGGGTCCGGTGGATGAAACACGACATATTTGGTTACAAAATTGCCAAGCAGTTATCTCCCCTCCTTGGTCCATACACTCAGGATCAGGAACTAGTAACTATACATTTATCTGGGGAATGGCAGGTGAAAATTTAGACTATAATGATATGGATATCGCAAAAATTACGGAGTTAAAATAATCACTTAAACCATGACAAATCAATCATTTGATAATTTAAAAACGATAACATTAGCTGTGTAAAAGATTTAGAACCTTAGTATTTGAAAAATGTAGGCCTTAATGGAGAAAAACTATTCTCTTATCCTTTCTAATATTATTGATTTTGTTAATGAATTCTATTTCACCTAAAAGAAGAAATTTTGTAGCTATTGTTAAACTTTCTAATGATGATTGATGGTCAAGAAATATTAAAAATGACGTTTTTATCTTTTTCATAGCAAAGCTTGTAAAATAAATAATAAATAGATGAAACTTTTTAGTCCTTTTTCTTTAGCTATTATATTAATCTCATTTGGATGTAGTTCTACTTACAGTCAAGAAATTACTATTAAAAACACATTGAATATTGAGCGTATAGATGAATTGGTTTGTATTCCAATAACTAAAATTGATACTCGCGTCCTCAATAAAGAACTAACTCCTATTATTTATGATAATAACTCTAGAGCAATTCCTTTTCAACTAGAGGATATTAACGATGACGGCGAATGGGATCAGTTAATTTTTGTTACTAATTTTAAACCTGGAGAAGTAAAAAAAATTCATTACAACGTTATTGAAAAATCTAAAACACCTTCATTCCAGAAAGCAACAGACATTCACTTTGGTGTTGGTAATTCACGTGCAAATATTTCTGAAGTACAATATTACAATCGTATAAACGATCCAAGGCTGGCTCCTCAAAAAAAAATATTTCAAATGGAAGGTCCTGCCTGGGAAAATGATAAAGTAGGGTTTCGTATGTATTTTGATCCCCGAAATGGTATTGATATTTTTGGAAAAACGACTTCCAATTTAACATTATCAACAGTTGGGATTCTTGGAGATTATCACACAAAAGAAAGCTGGGGAATGGATATCCTCAAAGTTGGTAATTCATTAGGTGCTGGAGCAATTGCCATACAACTAAAAGATTCACTTTATCGAATTACAGGAAAAAATGGTGCTGCATTTAAAGTAATTGAAGAAGGTCCTATTAAAGCTTCTTTTGAAATTAACTATGTTAATGACAAAATACATAAGATCCCTATACAAACAAAGCACAAAGTTTCTATTTACAAAGGACAATGGTATTATAAAAGTGAGATCTATTTATCAGGAATAACTTCTGAAATGAAACTTGTAGCTGGTATTGCTAATCTAAAACCCAACACAATGCATATAAAAAAAGGCGAAGATAATGTAAGTATGTATTCTTTTGGGAAACAGTCAGAAAATGGAGATCATCTGGGTATGGCACTAATTTTAAATAAGGATGTGTATTATACTCACGGTACTATTCAAAAAAAAGAAACTGGTATTACTAATACCCATTATGTAGTATTTAATTCTGAAAACAAAATTCCTTTATCCTATTACTTTTTATCAGGGTGGGAAGCTTCTGATTCTAAATTCAAAAGCGAAGAAGGTTTTTCTAAAGAAATAGAAACTATACTGCAAAAACTTGCTAATCCTATCGTAGTAGAATATGAATAGTTTCAAAAAAACAATACAGATCTTTTTATGGACTATCTTAATGTTAGTACTTACCTCTTGTTATAATTCGAAAGAAGTACGTGTATTGCGTTTAGCTCATATCTTAGATACAAAACATCCTGTTCATCAGTCAATGGAGATTTTAGGTGAACGTCTTGCTCAAAAATCCAATGGAAAATTAACATTAAAAATTTACCCTAACAGTCAACTTGGTGGAGAACGTGAGTGCTTAGAACTACTTCAGATAGGTAGTTTAGATATCACTAAAGTATCGGCTGCAGTACTAGAAAATTTCATTCCAGAATACAAAGTTTTCGGAATACCGTACTTATTTAGAGATAAAACACACGCGTTTTCAGTTTTAGATGGGCAATTAGGAAATAACTTATTATCCAAGGGTGAGCAATTTAACTTACGAGGTCTCACCTTTTATGACGCAGGTAGTAGAAGTTTTTATACCAAAGAAAAACCACTGAGTACTCCGAATGATCTAATAGGTAAAAAAATTCGGGTAATGAAAAGTAATATGGCTATTGAAATGGTAAATCAATTGGGGGGAGCACCCACTCCCATTTCATGGGGAGAACTATATACAGCTCTGCAACAAGGAGTTGTTGATGGTGCAGAAAATAATCCTCCAAGTTTTTATACATCAAAGCACTATGAAATTTGTAAATATTATAGTTTAGATGAACATACATCTATCCCTGACGTTCTGGTAGTAGGCATTAATACTTGGAAAAAGTTAAATAAACAAGAAAAAAAATGGTTAAAAGAAGCCAGTCAAGAATCAAAAATAGCACAACGTAAACTCTGGGCTGTTTCTGAAAAAAAATCATTAGAAGCTGTAATAAAAGCTGGAGTACAAGTGACAAGACCTGACAAATCTCTTTTTGAACAAAAGACTAAAGAAACCATTCATAATTTTAAAAGCCAACCTGAATTATTTAAACTTATTACATCAATAAAAACTGACTACTAGATGAAAAAACATATCGATACTTTTGTTGAGAAAACTCTTGTTTTTTTGCTTTTTATTATGCTTATCAGTGTAGTCTGGCAAGTATTTTCAAGATATATTTTAAAATCGCCAAGTACAATTACTAACGAACTTTCAAGTTTCTGTCTCATATGGATCGGCTTACTAGGAATGGCCTACGCAACTGGACAAAAGTTACATTTAGCTATTGACCTAATTCCTACTCTAATAGTTCAACGAAAAAAAACATTATTCGATGGTATTGTATATGGTTTGATTTTTCTATTTGCATTTACAGTAATGATCATCGGAGGATTACGATTATGCATACTTTCGTTTCAATTTGAACAGCATTCTGCAGCACTCCATATACCAATGGGTATTGTTTATCTTATTATACCCGTTTCGGGAGTATTGATTAGCTATTATTGTTTTCAAATCTATTTAAAAAAGACACCAGCAATTTAAAATCGTAATGAGTTATAATGAAATATTGATATTAGTAATTAGTTTTTTAGTGTTTCTGTCACTAAGAGTACCTATTGGATATTCTATTGGTCTAGCAGGTTTTTTCACCCTAATTGTTGCAATGCCTTTTTTACCATCGGTTACCACATTGGCACAGCGAATGGCAACTTCTTTAGATAGCTTTACCCTTTCTGCAATTCCATTTTTTATTCTTGCGGGGCAAATTATGAATCGTGGTGGTATCGCGTTACGACTTATTAATTTAGCAAAAGCTATTGTGGGTCCCTTGCCGGGTGGTTTAGCATTCGTAAATATTATATCCTGTATGCTTTTTGGAGCTATATCTGGCTCAGCTGTGGCTGCAGCCTCTGCTATAGGAGGATTTATGAATCCAATGATGGAAGAAGATGGATATGAACCATCATTTAGTGCAGCAGTTAATATTACAAGTGCAACAACAGGTCTAATGATACCTCCTAGTAATGTTTTGATTGTTTATTCTTTGGCAAGTGGAGGCGTTTCTATAGCATCCTTATTCATTGCTGGATATATACCTGGTATTCTTATTGGATTCTCCTTAATGATTGTAGCGGCGCTATATGCTATTATAAAAAAATATCCAACTCAAAAATTAGTGAAGTTTTCAGAGTTTCTAAAATGTTTTATCGCCGCGCTACCTAGTTTACTCTTACTTGTAGTAGTCATTGGAGGTATCGTTTCTGGTGTTTTTACGGCTACAGAAGCTTCTACTATTGCAGTGATTTACACACTAATATTGGCTGCTTTTTATAAAGAAATTACGATAAAGGATCTTTTCCCTATTTTTCTGGAAACAGTAAAGACTTCATCTATTGTTCTTCTGCTTATTGCTGCATCAATTGCAATGTCTTGGGTAATGTCTTATGAAAACATCCCTCAAGAAATCAGTCATACAATTTTATCGTTTAGCGATAACCCTATCGTTGTTTTGATACTTATTAATCTAATTTTACTCTTCGTTGGAGTTTTTATGGATATGACCCCAGCAATACTAATATTCACACCTATTTTTTTACCGATCGTTATTAAAATTGGCTTAGATCCGATACACTTTGGTATTATAATGATTTTAAATCTTTGTATTGGACTATGTACTCCCCCTGTAGGATCAGTACTCTTCGTTGGTTGCAGTGTTGCGAAGCTTTCTATTCAAAAAGTAATTAAACCACTAGTGCCTTTATTTTTAGTAATGATTATCGTATTAATTCTGATAACATATATTCCTGCATTAAGTTTATGGTTACCTAAACAGTTTGGCCTATAAAAAGATTTTGAAATAATTATAATTGAAATTGATGCTTTATTTCTCTTGTACTAAAAACTAAACTACTCCATACTGAAAGCGTAGAGATTTTATAAAATCTTATTTCCCAAGCAAGTTTCTGGCATTTATTGTATCATAAATAATGATTAGCTTTTTTATCTTATTTTCAGGAGTAAGTTCTAAAATGTCTACTACTTTAAACTCAACTGTTTTACTATTTTTTAGCTCCCATACATAATCAAAAAGTAAAGAAATCCTATTCGTATTTTTTTCAAAAAACAATCCATCGTAACGAAGCTTAGAGGAATTTGTATCTTCTGCTAAGGCTTTATAAAATTCTTCAGCAGAAAGAACACCATACAACGGAGATTCTACCACTCCATCTTGTGTAAACAAATCAACTACATTCTTCATCTCTCCTTTTTCTAAAAAGAAAAGATACTTTTTTGCTACTTCTTCTTTAGTCATTTTATTTATTGGTAAAATTCACAGACCTATCAACTTTTTAAAAACTGACGGTCCATGATGCTAATTATAAGTATCGATCTTTAATTACGTGAAGGTGATGTTTCTGATGACCAGAAAGCACATACCCTATAGCTCTTACACTCATTGGGCTACCACTAGCTTCTCCTATTTCAGTTAACATATTCTGTGTAAAGCTTTTAAATAATCCTACTGTATTATTTCTAGCTGCTTCAAAATCTTCTATAAGCTCCTGCCTACTATAATTATTCGCATTAGAATTAGGAACATATTCGTCTTGATCAAAACCAATCAATGGGCTTTTGTCATTTCTAGCAAAGCGAAGGGCTCGGTAAGAAAAAATGCGCTCTGTATCAATTATATGTTGCAACACTTCAGCAATTGTCCATTTCCCTTCAGCATAGGCATATGTTAATTTTTCATCAGAAATAGTGTTTACAAAATCAATGAATTTCTGCTTACTTTGTTGTAAGCCTATCAAAATATTAGCGTTTTCAGCTTGATCAATAAAAACACCGTAATAAGGATTATACTCTCCCGAAGTTAGTAAAGACTGCATACATTATTATTTATAAATAAAGTAGAAATGTACTAATTCTTACTTCAATCCATAAAGTCATTAACAGTTCTTTATTATCTCCATACATTTTATTCCATAATCACCGTTTTTTTCTCCAATTTACGGGCTCTAAAATATAAAAACAGCGGAAAGGCAAATGCTATAGCAACCATAAAGGTTAATGGAATAAAAACCCACCAGTGTTTCATTTTTAATTTAATAGCTTCTGGAATATACCAAACAAAAAAAGTAAATACCACCACTAATAAATCTGCACTAAATGACTTAGCCGGAAATGTAGTTTTCGTTTGAGCGATATAATTTAAAAGGGACGTATCCTCTGAGTTTATATAAAACTGAATATTGAAATACCAAGTATAGCAAAGCCCAACAATAGCTAATAAAAGAAACATGTATTTAAGTTTCATAAGTGTGATTTTTAAAACCTTATCTAATTTAAAACATATTTACTTAAACAAGATAGTTTCATTACTTATTATCTATAAATTTAATAGCTTCTATAACGTTCTTGTCTTTTGTTAAATCTTGAAAATCAGCTTCTTTTATGATCTCTATTTTGGGCTTAATTGTTTTTGTGAATATAGCTGATCTATCCGTTCCATAACTCAATGAAATAGCAGCTTTTGTTTTAAACGGTAACTCGAACAAATCATTAGCAGTAGTCAGCCCAAAACTCTCCTCACCAATAATGATGGAATTTTTTCTTCCTCTAAACCCTAAAGCCACAAACTCTCCAGCACTAGCTGTCATTACTCCAGTAATTAGAGCAACAGGGATTTCGGCATCAGGTTTTGCAACTGTTTTTACTTGTGCTTGTATTTTTTGATTCTCATAATAAATACCATTATGTAAACCAGAACGGTTCTTTACATTTTTATTTGCATCCAAATATAAGGACACCGTATTATCTCCTATTAAATGGTATAATCCAGCTAACATAACATTAGAATTCCCTCCTATGTTTAATCTTAAGTCAATGATCCATCCTTTGATTTTTTTACTATTATCCAATTTTAAGATAGCATCATATATCTCTTGTGCCCTTTCATTTAACTCTTTCTCGGTAGCATCGAGCAAAAGCATCCCTGGAATAAAAATATATCCATAATGATCATTAATTAATTTTACATCAAATTTTGGTTCTTCACTATATGCTATCAGTAAGCTTCTATGTAAATCTTCTTGTTCAATTCTTCGTTTGAGGTTACTTTGATACATTCCTTTTTCTGAAAATAATAATAAATGATCTCCTTGTATAGTGTCAAAAAGTTTTGAACTGATCTCTAATGATTTCTCAAAGGTTTTATTTTTTAATGCTTCCCTTTTTATATATGGCTTTATTAGATCCCAGTTAACGTTTTTTCGATATAAGTAGTTAGTTTCTAATTCTTCAAAAAACTGATCATAGAATACGTTAATGCTATCCTGAACTGATATAACTTTTTGTTGACCGTAGACTTTTGATGATAGTATAGAAACAACAGTAATCAGAATTAAAAGTAATTTTTTCATAAGTATAATTTTAAAATTTTATGATTTCAAAACTATTCGCTTTTATAGAAAAAGAACTTAGGATACAGGGGAATAATGTCCAGAAAATAAATATTGGACATATTAGTTTTTATGATTTGCCTTATACTGAGTCGGAGTAACACCTGTCATTTTTTTAAACACAGAATTAAACGAAGATTTAGAACTGAAACCAGATTTTTCTGCAATCGCTAACAATGTAAATTTTTCTTGTTCTGAAGAAACTAATAATGATTTTACCTTTTCAATTCTATAGGTGTTTATAAAATCCGTAAAAGAGATATGATAGGTATCGTGAATATATAAGGATAATTCTTTTTCGGATATCGATAATAAAGAAGCTACATCCGAAACTTTAAGATTTTGATTGGTAAAGATTTCTTCATTTTTCATAAAGTGTTCTATTCTATTTTTTAACAAACTACCCTGCTCCTCTTCTTTTTGATCTTTTAGACTAAATGTTTTAAATAATAAATTAGATTTAGTAAAACCAATAAAACCTATCCAGTATATATAAACAGAATTTAAAACTAATATTACGTAGTAAAATTCTCCACTATCTTGAAGATTAAAAAGTACTGCTATAACTTGATGTAATATATTGAGCATAATAAATGCAATGAACATCCAAGAAAATGTAGACAACCATTCCCAATTTTTACGTATTGATACGGAACCTTTTATCAGATCCTTGTTCTTCTTTATAAATCGTAGAACACTAATCATCAATAATAGATTGAAAATTAGATAGGCAAAATCATTATATAAGAAAAATCCAGTTTGATATACTCTATAAAAGATATATTCATCAGTACCACTATGAAGCATAACATACCAGTAAGCTCTTAATATACCATATAAAATAGCAGGAATAAACAATACATATTCGATAGAAGAAATAACATGCGCTTTTTTATTAATTTGGTTTTTGATATAGAAATAAAAACCCACACCAATTAGATACTTATAAGGAAATGGAAAAGAGGTTAAAGGAATAAAACCAATTGAATCTACATTCATATATAAGAATGCATATGTTAGATTATAAAAGGATAAGGAAAACAAAAACAACATATAATAATTGAATGCTCTTTTATTATCCCTTCTTTTTGAAAGTAAATAAAGACACAATGTAAATCCTTGTATTGCTCCAAAAAGAACTATGATATTTAAAACACTATAGTCTATTGTATCATTTTTTTATAGATGAATAGTTTATCTAAAAGATTTACCTGAGCTTTAGAAATCATCCAGTAAATTTAAAATATTTTGTTGTACTCAATGAATTTGATTTACTTCAATTTATTAATGTATAATCTAGTTCTCGGAGTTTCTCCTTCATAACCCGTTAGCAAAACATCTTGATTTCCATCACCATCCACATCTGCCGTATTTATCGAACTTTGACCTAAAAAAGGAAACGCTGCTGTTTTAATTAACTCAAAAACACCTTCCTTATTCTCATAAATATCGATAGCCTCTGAATAATATCCTGGTTTGTTAAGTTCTTTTCTATTCCCCATAATTATAAGATCTTTATCTCCATCAGAATCCAAATCTACAAAGCAAGATTGTACTATGTTATATACTAAAACATCAGATACACTTTCTTTAAAACTACCTTCTTCTTTGATATAAAAAAATGATTCATCCAAATTTTCACTAATACTTCCTAAGTTTGTCATAAACACATCTTGATCTCCATCATTATCAATATCAACAGGTACAACAATACCTTGAAATGTATTCTTGAAATTGTGAGATACAGATTCATACTTTCCTGAATTATTTTTAAATAACAGGGTTTTGGGTTCTAATTCATATCCATATTCTCCTTGTAACATAATATCACCATCATTATCCATATCAAATGGAATCACTCCATATTCATAAACCTCGTCTATTCCTTCTAGATTACCTGCTGCTAAAAAATCCCCTTTTTTGTCATTAATATAAAATTTAATTGAATCGTTTAATTCTACTAATAGATCCTCATATTGATCATTATTCACATCAATAAAATTAGCATATACAGAATAAGCTCTATCAGGTTCAATTTTTTTTATCTTTTTGAAAACAGCATTTTCGTTTTTATAAATGACTATTCCACCTTCTTTATTCTTTATTAGTTCCTGTCCTGTGATAACAATATCTAAATCTTTATCATTATCAATATCTCCAACATCAATTTTTCCATATTCTATTCCCATAAATGATGACCTCTTATCTATAGTAAAATTACCCTTACCATCATTCGTATATAAAAAAGTATGTGTGCTTGTTACCTCACTAAAATCATTATTATAGCCAGAGATTATTAGATCAAGGTCTCCATCTAAATCGTAGTCAAAAAATATATTGTTGGAGTCTCCCACCGGAACCAACTCTGTTTCCTTTAATTCGAAAGTATAATTTGCTTCCTCTTGCGCAAAACCAACCCAAGTGAAAACCAAAAAAACTAAACATATTACTATTCTACTGCGATGCATGTACCTTTTAACCATTCAGATTTTTTAATGTTATACCAATTATGAACAACCCCTTCGTAATCAAATGTTTCGATAAATTTTAGACTAATTTTCTTTAGTATTTTATTCGAAGCTTGATGATTTACTTCTGCTGCTGCCCCTATTTCTTTTAAATCAAGTTTTTCAAATCCATATCTTAGAGATTCAATTGCTGTCTCTGTAGCAATTCCTTTTCCCCAATATTTTTTCTGGAGTCTATAACCTAAATCATAATAGTTGAAATTTTCTCGTAGTCTTTTCTCATATTTTAAACCTGTCCAACCAATAAAATCTCCTGTTTCTTTATCAACAATTGCCCAACGTCCAATTCCATTATCAATATATTGATTTCTTATAAAATCAATCACTTGTTTAGCTTCTTCAATTGTTTTAATAGGCTTTTTTCCTAAATACTCGTGAACATCAGGATCTGAATCAAGTTCAAAAATTCCTTGTGCATCATAACCCTCTAGATCTCTAAGAATTAATCGCTCAGTTTCGATATGAATTTTCATTTGTTTTATTATTATAACTGCCGTTAGGATTAGTCAATAAATTAAAAATACTAAACTTTTGATGAAGCATTCATTCAAAAGTTTAGTATTATCTTTTATTTTAAAGCCTATTATAAACCAATAAGTAGCAAAAAACAAAAATGAAATTGTTAATCAATTGATTTAATAGTCTTTACAAAAATGAAAAAACTACAGGAAAGGTTTAATAAACCATATTAAAAATAGTATTGTAAAATAATTATCGAATGCTGAAAAAATAGATCCTTTCAGTTTCATTTATAAATAATACAGAACGATTGCCGCATTGATTAAATTCGATTTGGTTTGGACGATTTTCTATTTGATAATTTTCGATAATAGATTCATTCCTATTTTCATTTTGAACTATTGCACTATTAATCGAAGGCCAATTAATTATGTAGTCCCCAACAATTAATGGTTTTAATCCTATTCTATACGTATATAACGAATTATCATTATTCAATTCTGGAAATATTGTTTTTTGGGTATTTTCGCAAACGGTTCTAGGAGAGTAATCTCCTATATCATAAATTAAATCAAACTTATCTATAGCCCCTTCAGTGTTTGCAGCCCTAGTATTTATAGGCTCTATTAATTTAAAAAGTGTAAATTGATTAAAGATCTTATTTGGATCTTCGTTAAAAATAGAATCGTTGGTTGACAAATCATAGACTTTTGATGAAACTCGAGCCGTAATCCAAATTGTATCGTCTAAAGAAAAAGTAGCATTTGGTGTTATATTTACTTTATAAGGATTAAACCTTAGTTGATTTTCCATTTCATCATCGCATTGAAAAGCCATTAATATTGGCACAATACATATAAATCTGAGTACTTTCCTAAACATTTCTTTCTTTTTAGATGTTACAAAATGAAATAGGTTGCGTAACCTATTGATTAACGTTAATACTCTCTTAGATATTTTTTAATAGTTTATGTTAACGAGTTAGTAATTACTAACAGAATAGAAACTTTCATTTTGTTTTCTTAAGTATTTTCAACAATGATTAGTTTGATAAACTATTATTTAGTTTTATTCTCCTTACCCCATTACTGCATACTTTGAACAATAGGCATTAATGAATTACCTGTTTCTGTTAAAAAGTATTTGACTCTTGGAGAAATTTCTGCATAGATTTTCCGCAATATCATATCATCTCTTTCATGTTCCCCAAGTTGAGTGGTTAACATCTGTTTACTAATACCCTGAATTCTTTTATATAGTTTTCCAAAATGATTAGTATCTTTAGAAATTAGATATAAAACTATAGGCTTCCATTTTCCTCCAATCTTTGCCATACAATACACAACCGGACAGTTATCATACAAAAAAGATACAGAATCAATATCTGAGTTTTGTTTTTCATAATATGGTACAATCGTTTTATCTACGGTTAACTTCGGTATTATTGTAACTACTACCCTTATTATTACAATATACTTTATTCAAATAAAAAACGGTTTGAGTTATTACTCAAACCGCTATTACTTACACGCCGTTATTGGCAATAGTTTAGTTAAGATTATGTCTTTTCGAATCTTATTTCTTGTTCTCTTTTTTAACTCCAGTTCCAAGAGCTGATCCAAGTATTAAACCAACACCAGCGCCAAAAGACAAGCCAATTGCAATATTATTTGCCAAGATTCCAATACAAAGTCCAATTCCTGCTCCAAAAACTAAACCTAATGTTATATATCTATTTTTCATATTTTGATTTTTAGATGGTTAATTTATAAACTCTGAGCAATTGTCTGATTCCAAATACCAGTGGCAGCAGTTTCTCTAGCAAATGTTTCAAAATCTATGGCTGGCCTGCCCAATACTTTGGCTACATCATCAGATACTTCTTGGTTTTCTGGATTTCCTAGTACTTCTTGGAATAAATACCCGAACAACCATACATAAGAATCAGGTAATCCTGCTTTTTTCATACCTTCCTTAAATTCTTCAATAGAAATAGGAATAAATTGAATATGCTTGTTAGTAGCTTCAGCCATAATTTCAACCACTTCCTTAAAAGTTCTTTTTTGAGGTCCGGTAACGGTTATGGTTTGTCCGTTATAGTTTTCATCGACAATTACTTTAGAAACTACATCCGCTATATCATTGACATCTACAAATGGAATTTCTGCATCTGGCATTGGTAATGCAACAGTACCATTGAGTACAAATTCTAAGAAAGCACCTTCACTAAAGTTTTGATTGAACCACGACGCTCTAACCAAAGTGTAGTTTAAACCAGAGTTTGACACGATTTCTTCGCAGGCTTCTGCTTCTGCCTCACCTTTTCCAGAAAGTAATACTACTTTTTCTAAACCAGCCTCTAAAGCTTTTTTGGTAAGTGTACTGATGGCATCTCTAGAGCCAGGTACTGCCAAATCTGGGTAGTATACAATATAGGCTCTATCCATATTTTTTAAAGCAGCATCATAGGTGTCTGTGTTTTCCCAATCAAATGCTGGGTTTGTTTTTCTGCCTACAACGCGTACATTGTGTCCTAATTGGGTTAAATTTTCTGCTACTCGGCGACCGGTTTTACCGTTTCCTCCGATAACTAAAATGTTTTCTGTTTTCATTTCTATTCGTTTTTAAATTATTATTAATTATTTGAAACTTTTTGATTTTACTTTTATAAGCAATTTGCAGTATTTGTTTTACTAAAAACTTTAGTATACCAATACACGCTACTCATTGCGATAAACTCTATTCCAATGAGCCAAAAACCCGCAGCAGCAAAGAAGCTATAATAGGATCCTCCGTCAGGAATTATTAAATAGGGAACCGTAATTAAAACATCCAAAATGGTAGCGGTTAAAAAGAAAACTAGCCCTAACCAGTATCCTTTTATAGTACTTTTTTTACTGTAATATAGTTTTGCTCCTAACCACACTACAGGTAGTATTCCTAAAGACAATAAAATATTTGCCTGAAATTCTGGGTCTTCCAAAATCGGAATGTAGAAGGAAATTGTGTAAATACTTACTCCAATTATCCAGATAATAATTCCAATACTAATAGCTCTTAAATGTTTCATAACTGTTCGTTTTTTGATTGATTATTTGTTTCAGCTCTTTGATGACTTGTCTTATTTTATGTAAAGCATGCCTACGATTAAAAGTGTAAAAGCGCTAAATGATGATACTGTTCTTATGATATGCCAACGATTCCAAGGTTGTTCAAACTTGTTTCGAAGCTCATGCAATTCAATTTTTGAAAGTGTTTCTAAATTAGAGGCATCCAAAACCTCATTTAATGGAACGTTTCCAAAAATGGTTACAAGACCAATTCCAACAAAAAACAGTATTGCAGCCGCAAGGAATAGCCAGAAACTTATACTGTTGTTTTTAAATAAATAGGTATTTACAAAGAGTAATATGACAGGACCAAAAAATACTACCATAAAACGGGTATTTATAATTGCTCTATTCATTGATTGAAAAGACCTTAAGAAGGTTAAGTTGTCTAGTCGACCAACTCCAGGTGTAACAGCATTAGACCAAGTAAAACATAAACCAGCTGTAAGACCAGTAAATAGTAAACCGAGCATTAACACAATAAATTTTAGTTTAAATTCCATTAGCTGATGTTTTTGTAGACGTTATCCACGTTAATAATTCTTGATATTCCTTAGAGTTGAGTTTTATTTTTTTACCCTTAGGCATTCTTTTTTTTATGAATACTTGCTTGTAGATATCATTAGCCCAAGGATTCATGTTCTCTAATGTGAACACACGTCTTTTATTCCTTTTGTAATGACAAACATTACATTTGTTTTCTAAGATTTTAAATGCTTCAGCTTTAGAATCTTTTACTACATAATTTAAAGTGTATCCCGAAGTAGATTCCGTATTCTCTTGAATCGATTCGTAAGTGTTTTTTGAATTAATAGTTAATATTGTAAAAATTCCTATTATTAGTTTTATTATCGTTATCATCATTATATAGCGTTATTTATTTGATGATACAAAAGTGCGAAGTGATCAAAAGAGTTTTTTGACACTTAAAGACAATCTCTTGACATTTTACGCCAAAAAGGATTATTTAGTTATTTTTTCTGAATTCTGAAGGTGTGAGGTCAGTCCATTTTTTGAAGGCACGATTAAATGCACTTTGTTCAGAGAAGCCCGTTAAGAATGCTATTTCGCCTACGCTTTGTGTAGTATTCCGTAGCATATCTTTTGCGATGTTTTCTTGAGTCTTTTTAATTAAATCACGATAAGTCACACCCGCTTCAGAAAGTCTTCTGGTAAGTGTTCTGTTACTCATAGCAGTAAGATCAGCAATATGATGAATACTTGGAATTCCGGTAGGCAGTGCGTCTTTTATAAGGGATTCGACATCACGCGCAAACTTTGTGCCTGGGATTTTAATACCTTTAGTTTTTTCATCTACTTGTTGTAAGAGGTAACTATTAATGCTAGCATCAGCTTTAGCTGTTCTTAAATTGAGATCTTCTGTTTTATAGCTTATCGCATACTGTGGTTGATTAAATAATATAGGACAATTAAAAGCATCATTATAGCTAGTTAAATCTTGCGATGGACCGTGTTTAAAACTAACTTGAATAGGAGAGATATCTTTTTCAGACATAGCTTGGAGTACGACTACCGTGGCAGATAAGCTAGCTTCTGTAGATAATTCCATACCTCTACGATGTGCTTCTCTATTGAGTATGACATGAGAAACGTTTCCTTCTTCTTTAATTTTCCATACAAATGTATTCGAGAGGAGTTTAAAATAACGATCACTACGTTCAAAAATTTCTCCTACTTTAGAACAAGTACGCCATGATAGTCCTAATACACCATAATCCTCAATTAGCATTTGCTGGCCTACCCTAACCCCAAATCCAGGACCTAATTTATCATCCAATAATTCATGTAAATCCAGAAATTCCTCTGCAGCAATAACCTGCAAATGCTTTGCTTCATCTATTGACGTAGGCAATTCCATAAAATCACCCCTAGACATGCCTTCTGCAATGGCACAATTAATCATCTTGAGGTATAGACTTATAGAAAAGTATTTCATACGTGTAAGAAACTAAGATTTAAATATAACAATTTTAATTATTGAACTTGTTATTCAATTGCTGTTCAAAGAGCAATATTTTTTGACTCAATTCTTCTTTTAATTCAGTATCAGAAATTCCATTTTCTAAAAAATTATCATAGAAATTGGGTAAAGAAAAATCTGCAATTATACTACCTCCTAAATATGGAAAATACGTCTTAGCAGATTTCAAAACCGTTGCACCTCCTCTATCACCAGGCGAAGTCGCCATTAAAAGCATTGGTTTTTCTCTCCATATTTTCATGTTTACTCGAGATAACCAATCGATAGTATTTTTAAATACTGCCGCATAGGATCCATTATGTTCTGCAAGAGATATGATAAATCCATCTGCAGCATCAAGTAGTTCATCTAGTCTTTTAACCGCAGTAGGTATACCATTTTCGGTTTCATAATCAACCCCATAAATAGGCAATACAAAATCATTTAAATCGATTGATATGACTTCTGTGTTTTTTAATAAATGCGATACATATGTCAATAAATTTTTATTAATAGATTTTTGACTATTACTTCCTGCTATTGTGATTACTTTTTTCATTATTACTGTTTTTTTGAGATTAATTTATCTATTGACCAGGTTCCACTACCGTTAACCATTATGGTTAATGCCAGGCCTATAATTAAAAGAGAATATTCGTAACCTTCGCCAGCTTGATTTCCAAACCAATTCATAAAAAAGCCATGCGCTAACTGTGTAGTATAAATGATCCCTATGAACATTCCTATGAGTGATACTGCCCAAAATCTACTGAAAAGACCTAGAATTAGTGAGATAGACCCAAAAAATTCAATAATTATTATTGAGAATGCTATAAAGCTTGGCAATCCCATTTGAGTTGTAAACGATTCCATCGTTGCCGTATAACCATAACCGCCAAAGAGTCCTAATAATTTTTGTGCACCATGCGGAAATATTACTAAACCAAGTGTTAATCGAGCAATGCTATAGCCCATATTTGGGTGCGTTTTTAAAAGTTTTTTTACTAAATGTTTCATACTATTTAAGATTTAAAATTGTTTATAAAATTTTTCGGTAATACATTCCTAAAGATGACTTTCCTATAGGTTTCTGTCCAAACTGGTCAAAGTCCACACCAGCACCAAACTGATGTCCCTTAAACGACAGACCTGCGCGTAGTTGCTGAAAACTTCTGGAATGCCTCTCGAATTCATCCCATACGGTTAAAAACTGTCCGTTTAACCAGAGAGAAATTTTATCATTTATTGGTGTGTTTAATTGAAGCTGTGCAAAGATCTCTGCATAACTATCATTCGTTTGTTCAGAATGAGCCACTGTTGGAATAACTACAAATAACACTCGTGAATTTTTTAGGGAGAACTTTACTGAAAAACGTTCCGAATACCCAGAAAAACTATTGTAATATAGAGATGGCCCTAATGATATATGCTTGTTAATATTCCAGAATAGCGTTGGTTGAACACCTATTTCATCGAAGTTTTGATTTTCTTTATCTTTAAATTTCTGAAAAAAAACCAGTGTGTTAATACTAAAAGTCTCACTCTTATCAATAGCATAACTAGAGTATAACGTAAAATCTGTTTTATCAAAACCAGAAAACAGTTCTACTTGTGTGAATTGTGCGTGCAAATAGTTTGCAAAGCCAATTATTAAAAAAGATATAATGATTATTGTTTTTTTCATGCTTCAAAATTCCGATAGAATCACATGAAAAAAAATGAACTAGTTTAAGACTTTTACATTCTATTGACTTTAGTAATAATTTTACTCATAAATTCTGGAGTAATACCAATATATCCAGCTAGGTCTTTTTGGGTAATTCTATTGACAATTTTTGGATATTTCTTTTTGAACTCTACATATCTTTCTTCTGCGGTTAAGGATATGCCTTGGTTGGAACGTCTTATATAACTTATAAGTGACTTTTGATATAGTATGCGATAAAACTTTTCGAATTTTGGTATCTCCTGAAAAAGTAAATCATAGTTCGCTCTAGAGATACCTAATAATTCTGAATTCTCTGTAGCCTTAATAAAATAGCGTGTTGGTTCTTTAGTCATAAAACTAGCCATATCACCAGTCCAATAATCTTCTACTGCAAACATGGATATGTGCAGTGCACCATCTTCATCTAATGTATAAACCTTTAAACAACCTTTTGTTATAAAATACTCATATTTAGTTATATCACCAGCCTGCATTAAAAACGCCTTCTTTTTTACTTTTATTTCAGTAAGTAAAGAGAGGTATTTTTGCTTTTCTAGTTCGGTTAAATCAATAAACCTAGCTATATTATTAAGAATTAATATATGTGATTCTTTATAGTTCAATTGAAGTTTATTTTGAATGTTTTTTATGGCAGTTCTTGTTCCTAGATTTGACTGACTTGGTTTAAAGCTCTAAACTTTTAGTTAAGCATCGAATTCATTTAATTGTATTAATGTTAGGCATTAGCTTTTACGTCCCAATATTCTAACCAATTTAGTGGTTCATTCAGGTTCTGTTTATTAAACTCTAAATGTATTACACGTCTTTTCTTTCCGTTAGTAGTTCTGTTCGACGCGTGTAAAGTTAGAGGTTTCATTAGCATTACTCCGCCTTTTTCCACTTCACATACGAATTGGTTTTCGATATTCCAATCATTTGAGTCAGCTCTAACTATTCCATTCAAATGAGATTTCGGAATTACTTTTAACGCTCCGTTATTCTTGTCCGTTTTATCCAAATGAATTCGAATCGTTATTGTGTTTTCTAAAACCTCGATTGGTGGTTGAACTCCGAATTGGCTTTTTTTAAAAGTCCAATTCGAATAATTTTCTAATTCTACTTTTCTATCAACAGAAATGCTCAAATCTTGATGATAAGCTACAAACCAATTTGATTCACTAGGTTTATCAAAATAGATTGCTTTAGTTAGAAAATATTTAGATTCAGAAAGATCAGTAAGTAATTCCGTCAGCTTTTTGTTAAATATCAAATCACTTAGTTCGGGTATATTTTTGATTAATTGCCTAATTGCAAATAAATCTTTTGTTTTCATAAACGAATTCCCATCTTGTTCGGCGTTCTTGATACAAGTTAAAATTTGACTTATTTCATTATACGAATACAAGTCAGATAATATGGAATATCCGTTTTCTTCAAGTTCTATTTTGTTTTTTTGATAGCTCATTTTCAGATTATACACAACATTTAACATTTATGTCGTAGCAAATTAAAAGCACTACTTTTTCACAAAGTAATTTACAAAATAAAAAGTAATAGCGATTTGAGTTTTAATTCAAATCGCTATTACTAATACCCGTTATTAGTCGCTAGCTTTATTTTACCAATTTAATTATATTTTCTACCATTTCAACTCGAGCACTGGTTATAAATTTATCGAATTGTTCCTTAGTCATATTTGGGTTTTCCATAAATTCATAACTTGATGTCCAAACAATCATTGATTTATTATAGCCTAAATCAACAACTTTTATCGAATTGTTCATGTTTTTAGCCGGTACACCTTCTATAACTTGATAAGAGTAAGTTCTAGTTTTGTCATCGAACCCTGTTACCTTTTCTTTAAAATACCCTTTTCCGTCTGCGGAAGTACAAACTCTTTCACCTCCAATACCTTTTGGACCTTTCCATTGCACTTTAGATACAAAAGATGATAGTTCATCAATATTATCCATTTTTCGAATTTGTTGCCAGACCTCATCTGCAGAACTTTCTATTTCTGTTACTAATGGTGTTTGAGCTTGTAACATAGTAGTTACAGAAATGAATAAGATGAATAAAATTTTTGTTTTTTTCATTGTTTTGATTTTTAGATGTTAATTAAAATTTATTATTTACGTTTTGATTATTGTAGCTTTAGGATATCTCTCTTTAATTTCTTTGTATTTATTTGTTCCCCCAGTTACACGTTCTCCCGTCTCTATATAGTGCTTGAGTCCAACAAGAGTACCAGATAGTTGTTTTTTGAATCCTCCTTTAGCAATTATGCCTAAAAAAGCTGGTTTAGTTCTAAATTGAAATTCGTATGAAGCTGTTGATGTACCATCACCATTATCTCTTACTCTGTAAAAAGCTTGAGAGTTATCAAAGTTTAATGGTAATTTAGCACCATCAATGACTACATTACGCATTACCATATTCTTGTTGTCAATTTCTGCAATACGCTCTTTAGACCATTGCGTTCCTTTTTCATTAAAATTACACTTGCGCTCAGCTCCAAATTCTCCTTTTAAAGAACCGTTAGTATATTCTGAAGTATAGATATATGGCGAGAAATTTGATATTTCTCCATAATCTAAAACCATAGCTTCCCATACGCGTTCTGCAGATGCATCTATTATCATTTCTACTTTTACAGTACGGAACTTTTTTGCCATACTTTGCGCTGAAGCGTTCAGACTGATTATTGCTAAGGCTGTGAAGGTTAATATTGATTTCATTGTGATTTTCATAATTCAAAATTTAAGTTCTTATGTTTTGATACAATCTTTGGGTTGGTGTTACAAAACCTAGGCAACCTTCGTTGATAATTGTTCAAGTTCTTTTGCTTTATTTTGACTTGGATTACCAGTTTCAACATAGTATTTCAAATCATTAGGAATATGAATTAGCTGTTTTTTCAATTGCATTTTCATCATAGGATTCATGACACTGCCGATTAATCCTTTAGTTTTTACTATGAGATGCATATTCACTTTTGTTCCCTCTGAACTAATTTTTGTTAGTTGCCAATTATTTATTGCTGTATCTACAAAAAATGGAAAACCTTCAATGACTTCATATTCCAGTACGTAATTACTGGGGTCAAATTTCCTTATGACTTCTTTAATTTTTCCAGATGGTAGTTCGCAAGACCTATTGTTTGAAGGTGCTCCATTAATTACTGGCGGACTGAAAGCTTTAGAATGATTCAAACCTGATGCCCATTTATAAACATCGCCAAATTGATTACCCAATATTTCCCAAACTGCTTCTATCTGTTTGTTAATGATAATTTCTTTTTTAAATTCCATGTCAGTATGTTTTATATGATTTACTATTTTGATACAGGAAAGTAAAATGTGTTACAAAACAACGAAGGTTACTTTTGCATGAAGTAACCTTTGTAATTATTTAGCCGAAGTGTTTTTGGAACTTATAATTTGAAATAAGCAGAAAGTTTATCGTTGTTTATTAATTCATTAATAATTGTGTCTTTATCAAAATCTTCTTTAACTGGATGCTCTTGAAATAATTTGGTATAGGTGGATGTGAAATCGTTTAAAGCTTCTTCATGAGTATCTTCAACAAAGTTTTTCACTTTCATTTTTGTTTTGATATTAAAAAGCATTTTTTCTTCATCCAAAACACCCATTTGTTTTAAAGTTTTTGCTTTTTTAGGGCATCGACATGGATTTTCTTTATTCACTAGTCCACATTTGTTATTCATATAGTTAAACAAATCTTTTCGCGCTCTATGAAGTTTTATTCTAAAATTCTGTGGACTTATACCAAAAATATCTGCGCCAAGTGTATGATCAATTCCAAAACTGGCTCCTAGAATAAAAATTAAGCGTTGTTCCCTATTAAGACACATAATCATTCCGCTCATACATTGAATTTGCATTTCCTTTGACAATTCTTGGTAGCTAATTTCTTCTTCAATGCTTAATTCGGCATTTGGGACTTGATCTAAACGTTCTCCATAATCATCAAAGTTTGAAAACTGCGTTTCTCCCTTTCTTCTTTTGGATTGTAAAAATTCATTCACAACAATACGATATAGCCATGTCCTAAATTTACTTTTAAAGTTGAATTGACTTAATTTTGTTATTACTTTAATCAGAACTTCTTGTGTTAAGTCCTGAGCGTCTGCAGGATTATGACACATTTTCCAAGCTACATTGTAAATGAATGGTTGATGAAAGCTTATTATTTCATTTAATGATTTTTTATTTCCATCTATGGCTTGTTGAACTAGATTTTGCTGTTCTGTATCTGAATATGATTTACTAAAAGGAAACTGCATAATAAAAAAGGATTTTTCAGTTTGATACAGAATATTAGAAAGTGTTACAAAAGTTTCTGTTTTCAGCTTGCGAGTAACATGTTTATATACTAACTAATGTATATATTTCTCTTATAACTAAGCACATAAACCACGTAAAAGGATTTAAAACTATAATTACAAGAATTTTCTTTTAAAGAAAATCAAAATTAATCAAACAAAAAAACCACAGTAATAGTAACTGTGGTTTTCATTTAAAAAATTATAGTTTCTTATGCTGAGTTACGGCTAGCATTGATATTACCAAATAATGAACGGGTCACCATTTTTTCATAGATTTCTAGATCTTCTGTATCCTTGCCAGATCGAGTAATATCCTGAATCTTCTTCAATGCATATTGCTGTATCGTAAGTAATGGCAATACAATATTTTCTCTAATATCAATAGATGCCTTACCTGCTGATTCGTTTTCCATCAACTCAGTATATCCTGTTAGTTTTAACAACAGACGCTTAGTTAATTCATACTCCTTATGAATGATATCCCAAAAAGCACCGTATTCTTTATCCTCTTTCATATAGGCTGTAAGCTGGAAGAATGATTTGGTCAAACTCATCATACTATTACCTACCAAAGCTCTAAAGAAGGCAGATCCCTTATATAAGGCAGTTATCTTATCAAACTCTCCTCGATCTTCATAAGTTTTTAGAGCAGTTCCTACTCCATAGAATCCAGGAACATTTTGTTTTAACTGACTCCAACTACCTACAAATGGTATTGCTCGTAAATCACCAAAATCTAAACTACTGCTTTTACTTCGTTTAGAAGGACGACTACCAATATTGGCTTTTCCATAGTACTTAAGTGTACTCATATGTTCCAGATACGGTAAAAACTTAGGATGGTTCTTAAAATCTACATAAGTTTGGTAACTTACATCCGCCAATTCCTGCATGGTCTCTTTATTTTTTTTAGAAAATAGATTGGCTTCATTATCCGTCAATTGATTTTCTACACCAGCTCCTAATAGCTGTTCTAAATTATACTGACAAGAATCCAAAGTTCCGAAATTAGAACTAATGGTTTGTCCCTGAACCGTAATCTGAATTTGTTCATGTTCTACTGTTGGACCAAGTGAGGCATAAAACTGATTGGTGTTTCCTCCTCCTCTGGCTGGTGGTCCTCCACGACCATCAAAGAATATTACTTTCACACCATATTTTCTGGACATCTCAGTTAGCGCTTCTTTAGCTTTAAAAATACCCCAATTTGCCATTAGGTATCCCCCATCTTTCGTTCCGTCAGAGAAACCAAGCATAATCGTTTGCTTCATTCCACGACGTTTTAAATGCTCTATGTATACCGGATTGCTATATAATGCTTCCATAACCTGATGAGAAACTTCGAGATCCGGAACAGTTTCGAAAAGCGGTATCACATCTACCGATGGTTGCTCCCAATCACTTAATCTGATCATCGCGAAGGTTTCCATCACATTAATAACACTACCATTATTACTAATAATGTAACGATTCGCTCCACGCTCTCCATTATTTTTTTGTATGGTTTGTATCGCATAAATAGATTCCATTGTTGCTCTTGCCATATCATCATCTAACACAGATGGATCTAACTTTCCTGTAACATTAGACAATACTTGTATTTGTTCTTCTTCTGATAATGAATCATAATTATCAGGAAAAAAACCTAGCCCCAATTCGTTAGTCTTTTTTACGATTTCGGTAAGCACACTATGATGCACTCTGGAATCCTGACGAATATCTAAGGTTCCGAAATGGAATCCAAAAATCTTAACTTTATTAATTAGATCCTGCAATTCTTCTAAAAACAGAGATTGATGTTTACTGATCAATTCTTCTCTTACTTCTAGTAAACCATTCATCAATGTTTCAATAGACAAAGGTTCTGCAGTTTTTGCATAATAAAAATTATCATATAGTGCTTCTTCCAGAACTCCTAGCTTATCTTGTAGATTTCCAAAAGTGATTCTGCGTTTTAGTTTACGCATATCTCTATAATAATTGATAAGAATCGTTTTTCTTAATCTTTTTGCAACTTTAAGTGTTGTTTCTGTGGTTACAAAAGGATTTCCATCTCTATCTCCACCAGGCCAAAACCCAAGGTTTATAAGATCATTTTCCAGATCTTCTCCTTGGAAAATATTCTGCTGTATATAATTATAGATAGTACCTACAGAGTGATAAAATACATTTTCTAGATACCAGATTAAACTCACCGCTTCATCATATGGTGTAGGCTTTTCCTTTTTAAAGAACGCTGTTTTACCTAACTGTGCTAACAACTTTTTTATTCTCTGCGAGTCATTATCTCGGATAGCAGTATCAAGATCATGAATAATCCCTAGTACGGTTCCTGGATAAAACTGAGTAGGATGCGCTGTTAAGGTTGGTCTAATTTTAAACCTTCTTAAATAATCTTTTAATTCTTCTAATTGTCCTTTTGCCTGTGCTTCTTCTTTAATACTTCTTAGCGTACCTCGACCATCCATATTATTAACAATAGGAAAAGCTGCATCTTCAATCGCATCAAATAATACTACCTGACGTTCTATATACTGGATAAATCTAAATAAAAGATCGTGCTTCTCTTTATCAGAAGGATTATCCTGATATAGTTTAAAAAAGCTTTCTACAATTTCTGAAGGATTTTTCTTTTCATCATACCCCTTTTCACAAACTTCTTTAAAAAGTGGTAATAAAACACCTGTGTTTGTGATCTCATCAAAAGGTAAGGTGATAAATATACTGTTGTATATCTGATATTTAGTAAGAACGTTGTGGTTAAAACGCTCTATTTTTGGTTGTCTTGCCATAATTGTGGTTACGAATATGGTTGATTAATAAATTATTTAACATTAAAAAACCCTCTAAGATCGATTCCTAAAGGGTTTATATGTTCGAATAGAATGCCCTTTACATTTCTTGAAAGATAGAATGCATCAAACGTTTCTTATCATTTATACTTTCTTCTAAGGAAATCATGGTCTCCGTACGGTACACACCATCGATATCATCTAATTGAAAAATGATATCCTTAGCATGATTCGTATCCTTCGCTCTTACTTTACAAAAGATATTAAACTTACCTGTCGTAATATGAGCAACAGTTACAAATGGTATTTCCTTAATTCTTTGTAACACAAACTTGGTTTGTGAAGTATTTTGAAGATATATACCTACATACGCAATAAAAGAGTATCCTAATTTTTTATAATCCAATGTTAATGAAGATCCTTCGATAATTCCGGCTTCTTCCATTTTCTTTACACGCACATGAACAGTACCCGCAGAAATTAGCAATTTCTTTGCAATATCCGTAAATGGAGTACGTGTATTTTCGATCAACATGTCTAAAATTTGGTGATCTACTTCGTCTAATTTAAATTTTGCCATAGTAATTCTAATAAATTTTCCCGATTATTTACATTGCAAAAATAACAGAAAAATAATGTTTTCATACATTTTTTTTCAACTTTTTCTCAATTCTGTTGAGAATAATTCATCATTTAGGCGGAATTTTAACAACTCATTTTCTGGAAGTACCTCTACTGTAACGTTTTCGTTATATATCACCCTTTTATTACCGATAATTTCTCTATGTCCATAAAAATTTTCTAAATCCTCAATTTTAACAATTTTTGGAATGAATTTAATATCATTTTCACATAATTCTTCGGTATACTGAATTGCTATATCTACATTTTTTTTATCTAAAATAACATCTCTAATAATGATATCATAAAAGCACTTCCCGTTTTCCGGTATATCAAAGTATCCTTTATGACCATTTCCTGTTATATTTTCATTAGAAATATAGTGAACTCCGGTTACCAACGCGTAAAATATATAAGCTCTAGTTTTCTCTCTATCATAATCATTAGCATAATGTCCGGCTTCGAACAAAATTGTAGGTATCCCCATATCAGATAAGGTATCTCCAACACAATTAATATTAAAACCATCATCATATCTTCCCACGCTCTTTGATATATACTTTTGTAAGACAGAATTCATCTCAGAAATGATTTCCATAGCTACCTTACGACAATTGGTAACTGTACGTTCTTTATCTCCCGCTGGAGAGAGAAAAGAAACTGTAGCAGGAAACTCAGTTTCTCCTGCACTAAAAATAGTACGCTGTCCATGAAGATTAAAAGCTACATCAGGTTGAATCTTATGAATCACATTGTTTAGTATAACACTTTCTTTTTGGGTTTTATTTTGAGCATCTCGATTAAGATCTACTTGGTTATAGTTAAGTCTCGTATACGCCTTAGCTCCATCAGGACTTAATATAGGAATGATAAATAAAGTACAAGATGCTAGAATACTTTCGGAAAACTCATTAGAATCATCCATCAACATATTTATAAAATCTAATACTGCTTTCGTAGTGGTACTTTCGTTTCCATGCATCTGTGACCAGAACAACAACTTCTTGTTTCCTTTACCGAGTTTTATAAGATGTATTGGAGCATTATTTTCTGAAGTACCTAAAAGTTCAATATGCACCTTTTTAGAAAAACCTTCCAAAAGTGGAGTAATATGTTCTAAATGTATATAACGTCCTGATATAGAAGACTCATTATAAGTAGAGAAGTACTCTGACAATTTTTTAATATCCATAGGCTAATTAAAGCGTCTAAATTACCACTGTTTACTGAAGATTCATAACAATATGCATAGTTTTTACAGATGTAAACTAATACACATTTTACAATTGTAAATCATCTCTATTTACAGATGTAAACAATTTAAATTTTAAAATTGTTTAGTAAGTTAAACATAATCCATTACTCCATTTTCCAAAATGATTAGGTTATTAACAATTAGAGTTTTATTTGATTTAATTTTAACTAAAAATCTTATTTTCAATTAAATAAACGTATTTATATAAAGTTTTAGTTTATACAATAATTGTTGTATTTAGTATTATATTACAATTGTAAACTCATATTGAATTGAATTTGTTTACCTTTGTAATCAATTTATTTATTTAAACTAGTTTACAATGGTAAACACTGCCGCTTTCGGAAAAAGAATACAAGAAATCATGAAATTTTATCATGTTTCGGCATCAGGATTTGCAGACGCTATGGGTGTAGGTCGCTCTTCTATTTCACATATTCTTTCTGGTAGAAATAAACCAAGTTTAGACTTTGTAATGAAAATTACAGAAGCTTATCCAGAAGCAGAATTATATTGGTTGCTTTATGGTCAGGGTACATTTCCTAAATCCGAAGAAACGAATAAACCTATAGAAACAACTCCGCAAATTATACCAACAGTTCCTACTCTAACCGAAATACCAAATACTGAAGAACTCGAACAAGATTTATTCTCTATTCCGGAACCTGAAATTCAAAACAATATTTCGGATAACACAGAAAATGAAGAAAAACAGATCATCAATACTGCTTTTGCTACTAAAGAAATTAATCAAATTGTATTTTTTTATAAAGATGGTACTTTTGACATCTACAAGAATTAAAAATCTTAACAACTTTTCTCACTGTTGCTGTAAAATCTGTTGAAATAGATTTATTTTCGTTTATCACTATTATAATGCTATGAGGCGACTTGCTTTTTTACTCTTTATTTCTGTATTGCTTTCCAGTTGTTATCAGCAAGAAAGGGATTGTACAGATTTTCAGACTGGTACTTTTGAATTTGAAACCTATCTTAATGGAGCGCTTGCTAAAACTACATTTGTCCGTAATGATTCTATCGAAATAGATTATTTCCAAGGTAAAAGTGATACCGCTAGTATTCGCTGGATTAATGACTGCGAGTATGTAGTAAAGAAACTTCATCCAAAAAATATGGCCGAGGAAAAAGCGATTCATATGAAGATCCTAACCACAGATAAAAACACTTATACTTTTGAATATGGGTTGGTAGGTGTTAAAAAAAATAAGCAAAGAGGAACTGCTAAAAAAATAGAGTAATGCTAGAAATTTTTACAACTGCCGACGCTTGGATAGCCCTATTAACGTTGACTTTTCTTGAAATTGTATTAGGTATTGATAATATTATATTCATTTCGTTAGCTTCGAGTAAGTTACCTAATGAAGAACAAAAAAAAGCAACCAATATTGGTTTATTACTAGCCATGGTTATGCGGATTGTATTGCTGTTTGGTATTTCCTTGATTGTAGCGATGGAAGCTCCTTTCTGGCATATTAATCTACCTTGGATAGAAGCTGGAATTAGCGGACAGTCTCTCATATTATTTGGAGGAGGACTTTTCCTCTTATATAAGAGTGTTCACGAAATCCACGAAAAAGTTGACGAAAAAGGAGAAGAAGAGAAAGAGATTAAAGAAAAAAGTTCAAGTTCATTATCCAAAGCAATTGTACAAATTACATTGATCAATGTTGTTTTCTCTTTTGATTCTATTCTTACCGCTGTCGGCATGACTAATGGACTAAGTGACAACCCAACGGATGCGCTGATTATAATGATTATCGCTGTGATAATTTCTGTTTTAATTATGATGCTATTTGCTACACCAGTTGGTCGTTTTGTAAACAAACATCCATCAGTTCAGATTCTAGGGCTTTCATTTTTGATTCTTATAGGTTTTATGCTGATTGCAGAAGCTGCGCATTTAGCGCATTTACAAGTGTTCGAAAGTAAAGTTGGTACTATTCCTAAAGGGTACTTATATTTTACCATTGCGTTTTCATTATTTGTAGAGTTTATAAATTTTAAACTTCGCAAAAAAGGAAAACTGAGAGGACAAGAAAATTAGAATTTAAAAGAAATTATTGCATTTTTGAGGAAATTACAGTGATCTCACCTATAGACAGAAACAAATGAGCAAATTAAAAGAATTACAAGATCGTAGTGGATCTGTATGCGAATTATGTGGTATTACCAAGGATTTATCTACATACGATCTTCCTGAATCACCAAATGTGGGATTAGATTCTAGCATTTTAGTATGCTCAACTTGCAAAGGACAAATTGAAGATGTTTCCACAATAGACGCAAATCACTGGCGTTGCCTCAATGATAGTATGTGGAGCCAGGTTTCTGGAGTACAGGTTATGGCCTGGAGAATGCTTACTCGATTGCGTTCAGAAGGTTGGCCACAGGATTTGTTAGATATGTTATATCTGGATGATGATACATTAGCTTGGGCAAAAGCTACTGGAGAAGGTGATGATGAAAATGCTACTATAAAACATATCGATTCTAACGGTACAGCGTTACAAGTTGGAGATAATGTAGTACTGATTAAAGATCTAAACGTAAAAGGTGCTAATTTTACTGCCAAAAGAGGTACAGCAGTCCGTAATATCTCTTTAGTATATGATAACCCTGAACATATAGAAGGTAAAGTTAATGGCCAACACATTGTGATCTTAACCAAGTTTGTAAAAAAATCTTAATCGATTTATTTATAGCACGTAAGCTATAGGTTACTTAAAATTTAAGTAAAAAAAACATTTAACACCCTCAATAATTTTTGTTTTTCGTTGTTATTAAAGAATTTTATTCCGATTTAAATAACTAAAGTATTACTTTAAGTAAGTTATTTAAATTACTAAAAATAAGATTTTTAATAAATAACAATTATGAATAAACAATTCCCTAAACGACAAAATCACACAATTCTAACAATATTACTATTTATGTTTCTTTTAGGAAATATTCTAAGTAGCAAAGCACAAACCTATTGCATACAATCAGGAGCAGAACAGATTGCTGGAGAAGAAGATGGATTCAGATATGAATTATGGAATCAAAATTCACAAGGGACTGCTTGTATGACACTTGGTAATGAAGCTTTATTTAGCGGAGAATGGGATGGCATATTGAACTATTTAGCAAGAAGAGGTTTAGGATATGATCAAACCCAACTACATCAAGAAATCGGAGATTTTTACACCACTTACAATTGTAATTACAACCCCTCTACCAATTCAGGGAACTCCTATTTGTCTATTTATGGATGGACTATCGAGCCTCTTGTAGAATATTATATCATTGAAGATTGGCGTAATTGGATTCCATCAATGGTAGAGGGGGCTGTTTTAAAAAAATCTTTTGAAATAAACGGAAGTATGTATGATGTATACGAGAACACAAGAGTGAATCAACCTTCGATTGTGGGTATCGCTACGTTTCAACAATATTTTAGCATAAGAAGAGATACAAGAAATAGTGGTACTATAGATATTTCAGAGCATTTTAATCAATGGGAGTCTATTGATATGAATTTAGGTAAATTACATGAAGTTTCTTTTGTTGTAGAGGGATACCAAAGTAGCGGTAATTTTGAATTTACAGAGCTTGATGTATTTGTAGATAATACTACTTTAGGAATAAATAATAGTAACAATCCTAATTCATACTTTGAGATTTATCCTAACCCTACAAAAGATGAAGCATATATAAAATTTAAAAACACCTCTAATTCAATAAAAAAACTCAAAATATATGACACCACCGGAAAAACTATAATATCAAAAAGCTATAATCATACAGAGAACACAGACAAAATCTCTAATCTAACAAAGGGGGTTTACTTTGTCTTACTAAGTACAGATAACCAAAGAGTTGTAGATAAGTTGATTATCTATTAACAAGAACTATAAATCATTTCTGTGATTATGATTTATAGTTCTTCCATATTTTTTTTAGAATAATGTTGGTTGATCACTATTCTCATCATCTTCAGAATTACCAATCCCAGAAGTGTTTTTGGAACCAGATGAAACCGCTTCTTCTTCTATTACTTCGATTTCTTCTGCAGGTAGCTCTTCAGGTTCATCATATGGTAAAGATTCTAATAAATTTATCTGCCTCACCTTTTCTGTAGTCAATTGATTGCCCTGTGCTTTAATTCCTTTGACAGAGATGAAATCCTCTAAACTTATTTCATCATTCGGTTTCTGATCTTTACCTCTTAATTTATTATACACTATTTCTGCTACGGGTCTATGATCTGTAGAAACTATTTCTAAAAATGACTTCTGATGATCCGAAATAAATGTCTCTTCACGATCCGCATTTTCGACTAAAAATCGTTTTACATAATACTTTTCTTTCTCTCCGTCCCAATAAATAGCAGAGATAGGCTTCATTGGCTTCCATTTTTCAAGTACCACCATATCAGAACCAAAGTGCACAGTTATCTCAGGAATAATGGTTTTAAGAAGTCCTTTTTGACTAATAACCAGCAATCTATCTTCTCCTTTAAATTCTCCTAGCAATTCCCCTCTTCCATCTACATTCAATCTTTGTACAGTATCATCAAACCAGATTTTACGAGGCTTTAAAGTAGAAACACCCTGTTCTTTTAATTCAATTTTTTTGATATTATATTTAGTAACAATATTACCTTTAACACCTCTCCCTTTTATCAATAGATCGGAAAAATTAAGATCAAACTTTAATTTCTTCACACTTCCTGCCTGACGCAAGAAAATAGTAATTATCTCTGCTTCTCCGTTTGGGTTTGCAGTAAAATAAGTAACCTTAGAACTTTTCTTCCCTTGTGTTAAATCATATTCTTTATCTCTTGTAACTCCTGTAACCGCAAAACGTTTCACATAAGATGCTCCTCCTCGACCATCTTGATAAATCATATTATAAATAGTACGCTTATCTTTCTTTTTAAAGACAGCAACATGTATAATATCCTTACCTACAAAGGTCTTAGCATCTACTTTAGTTATCATCAGTTTACCCTCTGCTGTAAAACATATAATATCATCAATATCAGAACAATCAGTAACATATTCATTTTTACGAAGCGATGTACCAACAAATCCTTCTTCACGATTTACGTACAGCTTTGTATTTCTGATAACAACTTTAGTCGCTTCTATGTCGTCAAAAATTCTTATTTCAGTTTTTCGCTCCCATCCTTTACCATAGGTACTTTTCAGTCTTTTAAAATAGGAAACAGCATACTCAATAAGATGTGCCAAATGATGTTTTACCTGAGCAATATCTTCTTCTAAAGCTTCAATCTTCTGTTGTGCCTTATCGATATCAAATTTTGAGATTCTTTTAATTCTAATTTCTGTTAAACGAACAATATCTTCTTCGGTAACAGCTCGCTTTAAATGTTTTATATGTGGTTGTAAACCTTTATCAATAGCCTTTATTACTCCTTCCCAAGTTTCTTCTTCCTCAATTTCGCGATAAATACGGTTTTCGATAAAAATTCTTTCTAATGATGCGAAATGCCATTGCTCCTGTAATTCGTTTAACTGAATTTCTAATTCCTTCTTCAATAACTCTACAGTATGATCTGTAGAACGTTTTAGCATTTCGGAGACTCCTATAAAATTAGGTCTGCTATTATCTTCAATCACACATCCCAAAGGAGAAATAGATGACTCGCAATTCGTAAAAGCATATAAAGCATCGATAGTTTTATCCGGAGAAATACCTCCTGGCAAATGCACTAAAATTTCTACTTCTGCAGCAGTATTATCCTCTATTTTTTTAATTTTTATCTTACCTTTTTCATTCGCTTTTAAGATAGAATCAATTAAACTAGAAGTTGTAGTAGAGAAAGGTATCTCACTTATAACCAGCGTGTTCTTATCTAATTGAGAGATTTTTGCACGTACTCTAACTTTACCCCCACGATTACCATCATTGTAATTAGTAAAGTCTGCTATTCCTGCAGTTGGAAAATCTGGTAAAATTGTAAACCGTTTACCCTGCAGATGTTTAATAGAAGCATCGATCAATTCTAAAAAATTATGAGGTAGAATTTTAGTACTAAGTCCTACTGCAATCCCTTCTGCTCCTTGTGCTAATAATAAAGGAAATTTTATAGGTAAATTAATCGGCTCTTTCTTTCTTCCATCATACGATAACTGCCAATCTGTTACTTTAGGGTTATATACTACATCTAGTGCAAATTTAGATAATCGCGCTTCTATATACCTAGAAGCTGCCGCTCTGTCGCCAGTGAGTATATTACCCCAGTTACCCTGCATATCAATTAACAGATCTTTTTGTCCAATCTGTACCATTGCATCTGCAATACTAGCATCACCATGTGGATGATACTGCATAGTATGTCCTACAATATTAGCTACTTTATTATATCTACCATCATCTAAGTCTTTCATAGAATGTAGAATTCTACGCTGAACAGGTTTCAGCCCATCTTCTATTGATGGTACTGCTCTTTCTAAGATTACATAGGATGCGTAATCCAGAAACCAATCCTTATACATTCCGGTAACCTTTGTAATCACTTCCTGAGGCTGATGATCTTCTGGAGTTAACTCACTATGTAGTTCTTCGTTTTCGTTTTCTATATCCATACCTTTTCCGGGGGCACTTTTTGTATCCTTATAATTCTTCTTCTATAGTATCTAACTCTACTTTAAGATTTTCTATAATAAACTCTTGTCTATTAGGTGTATTTTTTCCCATATAAAAAGATAATAACTCCTCAATAGGTTTTTCTTTATCCAACATTACAGGATCTAAACGAATATCATCTCCAATAAAATGCACAAATTCATCTGGAGAAATTTCTCCCAGTCCCTTAAATCGGGTGATTTCTGGTTTTCCAGATAGTTTAGTAATGGCATCTCTTCTTTCTTGTTCAGAATAGCAATAAATAGTTTCTTTTTTATTTCTAACTCTAAATAATGGTGTTTGCAAAATATACAAATGTCCTTCTTTAATAACTTCTGGAAAAAACTGTAGAAAGAATGTAATCAACAAAAGCCTAATGTGCATTCCATCTACATCGGCATCGGTAGCAATAACAATATTATTATATCTAAGATCCTCTAATGACTCTTCTATATTAAGTGCCGCTTGCAATAGATTGAACTCTTCATTCTCATACACAATTTTCTTGCTCATGTTATAGCAATTCAAGGGCTTACCACGTAAACTAAAAACTGCTTGCGTATTTACATCTCTTGATTTTGTTATAGAACCACTTGCAGAGTCTCCCTCGGTAATAAACAAAGTACTCTCTAGATTTCGATCTTTCTTACTATCTGTAAGATGCACACGACAATCTCTTAATTTTTTATTATGTAAACTTGCCTTTTTAGCACGTTCACGCGCTAGTTTACGTATCCCAGATAAATCTTTACGTTCTCGTTCTGCTTGTAATATCTTGCGCTGAACACTTTCTGCTACATCCGAATTCTTATGTAAAAAGTTATCAAGTTTAGTTTTTATAAAGTCATTAATAAAAGTACGCACAGTTGGTAGTTTTCCACCCATTTCTGTAGAACCTAATTTGGTTTTGGTTTGACTCTCAAAAACCGGTTCCATTACTTTTATACTTATTGCAGATACAATTGATTTACGAATATCACTGGCTTCATAGTTTTTACCATAAAACTCTCTAATTGTTTTCACTATTGCTTCTCTAAAAGCAGCCTGATGTGTTCCTCCTTGCGTTGTATTCTGTCCATTTACAAAAGAATGATACTCCTCACTGTACTGTGTTTTACTATGTGTAATAGCAATTTCGATATCTTCTCCTAACAAATGAATAATAGGATACAATCGATCATCTTCATTGATAGTATCAGAAAGAAGATCTTTTAATCCGTTTTCAGAAAAATATTTTTCTCCATTAAATAATATAGTTAATCCTGGATTTAGATACACATAATTTTTAAGCATCTTCGCAACGTACTCTGTACGATACTTATAATTTTTAAAAATGGTATCATCTGGCACAAACGAAACTTTTGTTCCTTTTCTGCGAGAGGTTTCTTCTAAAACATCCTGATTCGTTAGATTCCCTTTCTCAAATTCTGCAGAAGCCGATTTCCCATCCCGTGTGGATTCTACTCTAAAAAATTTAGATAATGCATTTACAGCCTTAGTACCAACTCCATTTAACCCAACAGACTTCTTAAATGCTCTGGAATCATATTTACCTCCAGTATTCATCTTAGAAACTACATCTACTACTTTACCTAATGGAATCCCACGACCATAATCTCTTACAATCACTTTATCTCCTTGAATGGAAATCTCAATAGTTTTACCAGCACCCATGACATATTCATCAATAGAATTATCAAGTACTTCTTTTAGTAAAATATAAATTCCATCATCCGCAGATGATCCATCTCCAAGTTTACCAATATACATACCAGGTCGCATACGGATATGTTCTTTCCAGTCGAGGGATCGTATATTATCTTCGGTATATTTAGTTTCCTTACTCATAAATTTTGGGTAGAATGCTTGCTAATATAAGGTTTCACTTACGGAATTAAAATAGATACACTACAAAGTAATTAACAATTACAGCTTGTTTTTTGTTGATTATTTGGCTTACAGTAAATTGAAGATTTTCTAAGAAGTACTTGTCAATCATTTTTTTTAACCTCCAAAGAAAAACACCTATAAAACACGAGAAAACCCTTATATATCTTTTTAAAATAATTGAACACCTTTACACAACCTCATAAACAACTCATAATCAAAACACAACACCTACTTCCTGTACATTATTCCTATCTTAAATCAGGAACAATGTTCAATAAACTTTTTACCTAAACACATTTATTATGAAAAAAAGATTCATCTTACTTTTTGTACTTTCTTTAGTATTATTAACAAGCTGCAGTAGTGATGACAATACTGCACTGATTCCTTCCGCGGATATCATTGGAACCGTCGAACTTTATGACGATGATCAGAACATTATTGACAATACAAACATGACTATTTCTTTAGAGGGAAGTTCTCCCTTAATAACTGCTACAACAGATCTAAACGGAAATTACAACTTAAAAAATGTCCCCTTCGGAACCTATACTATAGTATATGAAAAGGAAGGTTTTGGAACCTACAAACGTTTTGATGTAGAACATACCGACGTAGGTGAATTTACATTAATCCCAGAACAATTAAAACTTGGTCAAATCTCTAATAGTATTATAACAGAAAATACAGTAGTAATAAACGGCAATTTCATTATTCTTACGGTCACTCGTCCTGAAACAGAAGACTTACTGGTAAAAAGATTACGAATTTTTTATCATAACAGCGAGAATGTAAGTAATGAAATTTACACCGAATTTTCACCTATTGTAGGAACTAACTCGAATCTTGCTAATCTAACTTTTTCAATAGCTTTTTTCATAAATTTAGGTTTTGAACCTGGAGATACGTTATGGTTTAAAGTATATGGTGATAATTTCTATAGCAATTCATATATGGATCCAGATCTAGGCGTTACCGTGTTTCCTAATGTAAATCCTATTACTGCAGATGCAGTTTCTATAGTTATTCCGTAAATACTAAAGTTTAATTATATTCTTAAAGTTACGAATATGAATTTTTTGAATAAAAAAAAAGGTGATCTTTTTCAAGATCACCTTACTTAAAAATATATCTGATTTCTCGAAACTATCTCTACTCTATTTCAAGTCAAATCGATCTAGATTCATAACCTTAGCCCAAGCTGCTACAAAATCTTGTACAAATTTTTCCTTTGCATCTTCAGAAGCATATACCTCCGTAACTGCTCTTAATTCGGTATTAGAACCAAAAATAAGATCAGCTCTAGTACCAGTAAACTTAGCTACTCCTGTTCTACGGTCACTACCTTCAAACAAAGTATCATCTTTTGATGTAGGTTTCCAAGTATATGTAAAATCTAAAATGTTTTTAAAGAAGTCATTGGTCAAAGCACCAACATTATCCGTAAATACTCCATGATTAGACTGATCATAATTTGCTCCTAACACTCTTAAACCTCCTACAAGAACTGTCATTTCCGGAATCGACAATGTTAGTAATTGAGCGCGATCTATTAGCAATTCTTCTGCAGCTAATTTTAAATCACCCCTCAAGTAATTTCTAAACCCATCAGCTAATGGCTCTAAATGTCCGAATGAATTGACATCCGTTTGTTCTTGTGTTGCATCTCCTCTACCACTTGTAAAAGGAACAGACACATCGTATCCTGCATTTTTAGCCGCTAATTCTACACCGACATTACCACCAAGTACAATAAGGTCTGCCATAGAAACATCTCCAGAAAAATCTTTTTGAATTCCTTGATAAACATCTAATACCGTAGATAAAGCCTTTGGACTATTTACCTCCCAACTCCTTTGTGGTTCTAAACGAAGACGTCCTCCATTTGCTCCTCCACGCTTATCAGAACCTCTAAATGTAGAGGCAGATGCCCAAGCTGTCGTTACTAGCTGTGATACCGTTAGACCAGAAACTGAAATCATTTTTTTTAAAGAGATAATATCCGAATCCTTAAGAGATGTTCCTGCAGGAATAGGATCTTGCCAAATTAATTCCTCAGTTGGAACTTCAGGTCCTAAATAACAAGACACTGGTCCCATATCTCTATGTGTTAATTTGTACCAAGCTCTTATAAAAGCATCTTCAAATTCTTCTGGATTATTACGAAAACGTTGAGAGATTTTTAAATAGTCAGGATCTATTTTTAATGCTATATCAGCATCCGTCATCATCAAAGCTTGCCTTTTTGAAGGGTCACCAGCAGTTGGTGCAGTTGGCGCACCGGAATCTGCTTTAGGAGTCCATTGACTTGCACCTGCCGGGCTTTTTGTTAACTCCCAATCATAATCCAATAATACTTTGAAATAATCATAATCCCATTTATCCGGATTAGGTGTCCAAGCACCTTCCAAACCACTGGTAATAGCATCATCTAATACCCCTGTTCCATAAGTGTTTTTCCACCCCGTACTCATTTGTTCAATAGAAGCCCCATGAGGTTCAACCCCGACATATTTATCTGGATCAGCAGCACCATGGGCCTTACCAAAAGTATGACCTCCTGCTGCAAGTGCCACAGTTTCTTCATCATTCATCGCCATACGTCCAAAAGTTTCTCTCATAAGCTTGGCTGTTTCTAATGGATTTGAAGAACCGTTCGGCCCTTCTGGATTCACATATATTAATCCCATATGAGCAGCACCTAGATGACCCTCCAGAGTTCCATGAGCAAAACGTTCTTTATTAGCTAACCACTCTGTCTCGTCTCCCCAATATACATCTTGTTCCGGTTCCCATACATCTTCTCTACCACCGGCAAAACCAAATGTTTTTAATCCCATAGACTCTATTGCACAATTGCCTGCAAGAATCATTAAGTCCGCCCAAGAAATTTTCTGACCATATTTTTGTTTAATAGGCCATAGTAATAAACGTGCTTTATCTAAGTTACCATTATCTGGCCAACTATTTAAAGGTGCAAAACGCTGATTACCGGTAGCTGCTCCTCCTCTACCATCACCTACACGATACGTACCAGCACTATGCCATGCCATACGTATCATTAACCCGCCATAATGACCATAATCTGCTGGCCACCAATCTTGAGAGTCTGTCATTAAAGCCACTACATCTGCTTTAAGTTCTTCATAATTAACACTATTAAATGCCTTAGCATAATCAAAATCTTTTCCCATTGGATCAGATTTTGTTGCATTCTGACGAAGAATATTTAATTTTAATTCATTTGGCCACCAATCACGATTTGTGGTACCTTGACCAGCAGAGGCCTTAGCAGTTCCGCCCATAAAAGGACATTTACTAATATCGCCCTCACCATTAATATTGTAACTTCCTGTGTTATCCATAATTTTATCGAGTTTTAAAGTATGTCTTTCCAAATTTAATGAATTGCATTTCTATTACATATAGATTAATTATATATTTAAATGAACTAACAATAAATAAAATCTATACTTCATTCGTAATCCTCATAAAATTAATCTAACGAATATTTGTGTAACCAAATGATTACATATATATTTGTAACCAATCAGTTACATTTAATAATGAGAAGAGACGTTTTTCAAGCTATTGCAGATCCAGTGAGAAGAGATATTATTTCCCTTTTAGCAGAACAAACACTGTCTATCAATGCTATTGCCGAAAAATTTGACATCAGTCGTCCTGCCATTTCAAAACATATCAAAATTCTTGAAGAATGTGGTATCATTTCCATAAACAAACAAGGTAGAGAACGTTACTGTTTAATTCAACCTAGAAACCTGCTTCCAGCTTTTCTATGGATAGATCAATACAAAACTTTATGGGAGGAAAAATTAGATTCCTTCGAAAATTATTTAAACCAATTACAATCTAAAACCAAAGACAATGAGTAACTTAAACAATCGCACACTATCCTTAAAGAGAACCTTTAATGCACCCATTAAATTAGTCTGGGAAGCATGGTCACAGTCAGAACATATTGCGCAATGGTGGGGACCAAAAGGAATGGAAACTAAAATAATAGAACATAATTTTAGTGAAGGTGGAACATGGAAATATGCTATGCTTATGCCAGATGGAAATGAATTCATAGCAGATGGTATTTATACAGAAATTGTAGCGTTTCAAAAAATAATTTCATCAGCTAATTTTAAACCGATGACCGAAGGTGTAGAAATACAAGCACTGTTTGAAGAAGACGGAGATAAAACCAATTTCACTTTTAATGTAGTTCACGCTACTGAAGAATATTGTCAACAACAAGAAAAAATGGGCTTTATGAACGGATGGGGGTCTGTTTTTGATAGATTAGGTGTCTTTGTTCAGGTTTCAGATTAAAAATAACATGAACTTAATCTACTGGAAATTATAAATCTTAAGTATTTAATATTAAAAAAATAAGATGTGCTAGTCGGCTACTTCTTCGCTATCCTAAAAAAATAATACCTTTAACAAAAAACTGCTAAAGAAAGTGAATTGTAACTATTGGTATTAAAGTTTATGGAAAAAGAAAAAGATGCTGAAAACGCTCTGAAACAAAATAAAGAGTATGACACTATTATAATTGGCTCAGGTGCAGGAGGTCTTTCTGCAGCAATATGTTTAGCTCGTTCAGGTCAAAAGGTATTGGTATTAGAACAACACGATGTTCCTGGTGGATGGTGTCATAGTTTTTATCTAAATGGATACCGTTTTACACCTGGAGTTCATTATGTAGGTTTACTAAACAAAGGGGAATCAACCAGCACACTTTATGAAGGGCTTGGTATTGCTAATAATATTTCTTTTTTTAGAATGAATCCTAAGGCTTATGAACATTGCTGGATTGGCAAAGAACGTATTGATATGCCCGCTGGATATGAAAACATAAAAGAAGTACTAGCTAAACGGTTTCCTGAAGAAGAAAAAGGAGTAGCAAGTTATTTAAAGCTTGTTAGTGATGTATGCTATGAGCTACAATTAATTCCCAAAGTAAAGGGTTTTTGGGCGCATCTTACAATACCTTTTCGCACTAAGAACATGGGAAAATACAGTGTTTTTAGTTTAAGAAAAGTAATAAAAAAACATATAAAGAGCCCATTACTCAAAGCTGTTCTAAATATACAGATTGGAGATCATGGTTTACCACCTTCTAAAGCTAGTTTTCCGTTACACGCAGCTGTTATGGGGCATTACTCTAGTGGTGGCTACTACCCTATTGGTGGTGGCGGAGCATTGGTAAAAGCCATGACCAATGCGATAAAAGAACATAAAGGAGAAATAAGAACTAGTAAAAAAGTAAAACAAATTTTACTGGAAGGAGATAAGAAAAAGAAAGCTACTGGAGTAGAACTAGAAAGTGGAGAAAAGATTTTTGCGAAAAGAATTATCTCTAACGCAGACCCTGATAAGACATTTCTTGATTTAATAGGGAGAAACAATATCAGTAAAAAGCTAAGTAAGCGTCTTGATAAAACAAAATACTCTTGTACTTCCCTAATGCTTTTCTTAACCGTGGATATGGATGTTAGAAAAGCAGGTTTAGATTCCGGTAATATCTGGATGATGAACAACGAGGATCTTGACAAAGTTTTTGAAGAAACCCAGAAAATAGACCTTTTAGAAGGAGATACATTTCCAGGAATGTTTATTAGCTGTACAACGTTAAAAGACCCCATAAGTTTTGACGGTAGGTATCATACAATAGAAGCAATTACATACATCAATCACAAATCGTTCAATGCCTACAAAAATGAAGGTGACAGACGTTCTGAATCTTATCTAATTTTTAAGGAAAAGCTGATCAAAAAAATGATAAGAACTTTAGAAACAGTTATTCCAGGAGTTGGCGATAAAATTGTACAAAAAGAAT
Source organism: Aquimarina sp. BL5 (assembly GCF_003443675.1). Lineage (NCBI taxonomy): Bacteria > Pseudomonadati > Bacteroidota > Flavobacteriia > Flavobacteriales > Flavobacteriaceae > Aquimarina > Aquimarina sp. BL5. The sequence goes on from NZ_CP031963.1 coordinate 783,322, forward strand.
TAGGTACTCCAATAACCAATGAATACTATATTAACTCTACTAATGGTTGTGTATATGGAACAGAAAAAAGTTTTTGGCAAATTGGACCTTTTGCTTATAAAGCAAAAAGTGAAATTGAAAACCTATATTTATGTGGTGCCAGTGTATTATCCCATGGAGTAGCAGGAGCAGGTTATTCTGGAGTAGAGACTGCAGCAAAAATTCTTAAATGCAGACAGGAAGACCTTATACTTCCTGATGATAATCAGAATATTAGAATTTATGAAGCAGAAGACGACAGTGAATATCCTGATTGGATGCGTAAAAAGATTCAGGTAAAAAAAGATCGCTTAGCAGCTGGTGTTGGTGGATTCCCAGAAATAGACTAGCAGAAATTAATAAATATTCTTCTTATCTTTATAACACCACCCACTAAAAACTAACCTTAGTTATCATATGTTCACAGTAGAAGAATTAAGCAGCGTTCAAAAACGGAAACAACTTATTGATTTAGCCCATCAAAAAAATATTGATATAAATAAAATATTGGCTAAAATCAGATATGAGGAAGAGCTTAGATTCTTACAAGCAGAATTGGTGAATCTTCAAAATTGGATTGCTAAAAAGAAACTACGAGTAGCTGTAATTTTTGAGGGTCGTGATGCTGCCGGAAAAGGAGGTTCTATTAAACGTTTTACAGAACATCTTAATCCTCGTTCTATGAGAATAGTAGCACTAACAAAACCTACTGAAATAGAAAAGGGACAATGGTATTTTAGAAGATATATTAAAGAATTACCAAATCCTGGTGAAATCGTTTTTTTTGATCGTAGTTGGTATAATCGCGCTGTAGTGGAGCCTGTAATGGGTTTTTGCAATAACAAACAGTATAAAAAATTCATGGTGCAAGTACCAGAATTTGAACACATGCTTTATGAAGATGGTATTATTGTTATAAAATTTTGGTTCTCTATCTCTAAAGAAGAACAGAAAAAACGCTTTGATGCCAGATTAAAAAACCCTCTTAAAGTATGGAAATTTAGTCCTGTGGATATGGAAGGGCAAAAATTATGGAATAAATACAGTCATTATAAAGAACAAATGTTCTCTAAAACTCATACTACGTTTAGTCCTTGGGTTATCGTGAAAACAAATAATAAAAAGACCGCAAGATTAGAAAGTATGCGATATGTACTTTCTCAATTTGACTATATGGGCAGATCGAAAGCAAAAACCACTATACTACCCGATCCAAATGTTATTTTACGATATTATAGATTTGTTGAACAAATAGATATTTAAGACATGTCAGAAACTCAAAAAACTCAACAAATAGATCTTTCTGAAGAAAACCTAACACTACTAAACTCCAGTATTGGTCTTAAATATCTATTTGCAGATAAAAAGATTGATTTACAAAAGGTCATTCGCATGGCTCAGTATGAAACAGAGTTAAAAGAATTACAAGTAGAATTAATTAAACTACAAGAATGGACTATAAAAAACGGAAAGAAAATTGTTATACTTTTTGAAGGTCGTGATGCTGCTGGAAAAGGAGGTGCAATAAGGAGAATAACTGCTCATATTAATCCAAGACAATTCCGCATTATTGCATTACCTAAACCTTCAAAAGAAGAAGAAGGACAATGGTATTTTCAGCGGTATATCAATCAACTCCCACAGCCTGGAGAGATCGTTTTTTTTGACCGTAGCTGGTATAATCGGGCAGTTGTAGAGCCTGTCAATAATTTTTGTACGCAACAGCAATATCAAACTTTTATGGGTCAGGTAAATGATTTCGAAAGAATGTTATTAGAATCTGACACCTATCTGATTAAATTCTATTTTTCTATTACCAAAGAAGAACAGGCACGCAGATTTAAAGATATAAAAATGAGCCCTCTTAAAAAATGGAAAATGACCAAAGTAGATGAAAGTGCCCAAGAATTATGGGACGAGTATACCAAGTATAAGGTAAAAATGTTCGAACATACGAATACAGAAAAATCTCCTTGGATTATTATCGAAGCCGATAGAAAAACAAAAGCAAGAATCGAAGCGATTCAACATGTTTTAGATAAAATCCCTTATAACCAATAACACTAAAAAAAAGACTTTCTGAAAAACAACTTTATTATGTCAAACTGAGCTTCATCCAGAGACGGACAGTTTCAGGTTTTGTTCACTTTCCAGAAAGCCTCTTTTTTCTGTATACTTTCCTTAGATTATCCTTTTAACCAAGCGTTTCTTAGTGCTAATTGATCTTTTGTTGGAGCTTCGATATCACTTAAAACTTCTCCTTTTGTAAAAGATTTTGTCAATTTGGTTTTTACAACAATCTCTTCTCCTGCTCTATCTAACTTTACTTCTACATCATCACCTTCTTGCCACTGAAGTGTTCCCTGCAATACCGAATTAGCATTCGTTAAAGTTAATTTTGTTCCATTAACCTCTTTTATTACATCATAAGCTCGTACCCCATTATCTGCCCAAAAACTATTTTCTGCTACTAATTCTGTAAAGAAAATAGTTCCTTTATCCTGATCTCCACCAACTATAATAGCACTGCCGTTTCTAACGTAATCAGTTTCTATATCTTTAGCACCAATAGAAAGTCCTACTTTTTGAAAAAAGTCATTATAATTAATCGGAGTATTACCTATCACATGAGTTTTTAAAAATTCTCCTATAGATGGGTATGTCATTGCTGTTATTTCTTCAATAATCTTATCATCCTCAAAAGGTTTGTTTTTTCCATATTTTAATGACAATTCCTTCATTAGTGATAAAATACCACGGTTTCCGTTACTTTCTTCTCTCATTAATATATCAATACACATTCCTATCAAAGCTCCTTTTTCATAAACATTTGCATAATTCTTAGCATAAGGTTCATTCAGTATATTTTCGCTCATTACAGTAAAACTCATTGCATCATCGTACCTACTAGCAGATTCGATTTTACCCATCATTTTAGTATAAAACTCATCTTCTCCTACTAAGTCTTGATTAATTTGGAAAACACTTGCAAAATATTCTGTAACTCCTTCATACATCCATAAATGTTTGGAAAACGTTGGATCATTATAATCAAAATAATGGACATCTTCAGAATGTACACTTAATGGAGTAACTATATGAAAAAACTCATGAGATACTACATCTATCATTGCTGATGTCAATGCATCTTCTGGAATTGCTTCTGGTAGCACAACCACTGTAGATGTATGATGCTCTAGTGCTCCAAAACCTGTTGGTGCTGTTTGCGATTGAGGTGCTAGATATAAATAGATATCATATCTAGGTGTACTATCGATATCTCCTAAATACGCTTTTTGAGCCTTCATCATTTTAAAAACGGTCTCTTTAATCCCTGCCGCGGTATACGCTTTATTTGGAGAATAAACACTTAAAACTATTTTGATCCCTCCTACTTCGAATTCTTCTACATCTAATTTACCATACATCATCGGGTTGTCTGTAACATCAAAATACCTAGCTGCAAAATACTTATCTGTAGTAATAGTTCCATCTTCATTCTTTTCGGATCCAACATTTTGTAATGCAGAAGTTCTTTGCATATCGGTTGGTGCTTTTACTTCTAATGCATATTGATTATTTTTCAATACATCAAAATATCCTATAAACCCATGTAAGTTCAATACAAAATTATCTGTCTCTATATTTGTTCCAGATGGAGAAAAAGGTGTTTCTACACTAGTATTTTCTATATCATAAGTATCATTTACCTGATATATAATTTTATCTAATTGTTTAGCATTTGTAATTAACCACGTATTCGAATCTAATTTTTCTGTAGCCAACTCTACTCCATTATAATCTAACGCTCTGAAATCATCCACAAATTTCCCAAAATCACTAACTGCATATGTCCCTTGCACAACTTTTGGTAAGTAGTATTTTACTGTGTCTTGAATAAAACGTCCTGGATTTATTACAACAGGAACTTTATCATCTGTTATTTGTGTTAAGTCTACCTCTGTAGCAATTGGTGTTTTAGAAGCAATATCGTTTGATTGATTAATGGATCCACATCCAATTAGCAAAAGACTAATGGATAGTGTAATAAATATGTTCTTCATGTATTCAATTATTTATTATGCTAGACGCAAAAAATTAGTGAGTGTTACAACTTTGGTCGCGCAAAATATATAATTTGTATAGACTTTAACCTATTTTTGATAATTATTTACTTATTTATCTATCACTTTGGATATTTTAATTGACACAAATAGATTACGGCTTTCTGACAATCCCGAATCATTTAATCCTTTACTTTCTACGATCATATTTTTGCACGATTCTCTCGGATGCATCGAGCTTTGGAGAGATTTCCCTAAAAAAATAAGTGCCCTTATTAATTGCAACGTACTTTCTTATGATCGCCAAGGCTATGGTAAATCAAATAGTTTTTCTGAATTAAAAAGAAACAAAAACTATCTTCATAAAGAAGCGGATGTACTCGCCAAATTAATAGATCAACTTTCATTAAAAAATGTAATACTATTCGGTCATAGTGATGGAGGAAGTATTGCATTACTGGCAGCCTCTTTATATCCAAAAAAAATAAAAGGAATTATTACTGAAGGAGCACACGTTTTTGTAGAAAAAGAAACTTTGCAAGGGATAAGAAATGCAAAAGTTGCTTATGAAACTACTAATTTAAAAGAAAAGCTCGCTAGGTATCACGGTGAAAAAACAGAAGATGTATTTAGAATGTGGACAGAAACTTGGCTTTCGCCATCATTCGAGGATTGGAATATAGAAAGTTACTTACCTGCAATTCAATGTCCTTCTCTCATTATTCAAGGAGAAAACGATGAATATGGCTCGATGGATCAAGTTTCGAGTATTGTTCAAAAAACTTCAGGAAAATCTAAATCTCTTATTATACCAAATGTGGGTCACACTCCTCATAAAGAATCAACGGACATTGTACTAAAGAAAACTAAAGATTTTACCCTAAATTTATGAATTCGTGGTAGTATTATCCTCCAAAACACTATGAAATCAAATGTTTGAAGAATTAAATCTCTATTTTTGATTATTAATAACGTAACCTCTTAAACCAACCTTTTTATATTATGAAATTCGTCAAATCATTTTTATTACTACTATTTGTAATATCTATTGCTAAAGCACAAGAGAATCTTCCTTATCAAAAACCCGTAAAAGAGATTTTAGATCTAGTAGATGTAACATTAGCCCCTTCGGTTAGAATAGATCAAAAAGGAGAAAATTTAATTTTTTTATATCGAGATGGTTATAAAACCATTACAGAATTATCAGAACAAGAAATGCGATTAGCGGGATTAAGAATTAATCCTAAAACAAATATTTCTAGTAGAGCTAATTATTATAAAAACATTAAATTAAAGAAAACTGGAGATACAGAAGCTAAACAAGTAATTGGTCTGCCTGATAATCCAAGAATTACTTATGTGGCTTGGTCTCCGGATCAAACAAAAGCAGCCTTTACTAATACTACAGCAAATGGCGTAGAATTATGGGTTTTAGATATTAATACTTTTAATGCTACTAAAATTACAGATGCTTCTTTGAATGCTAATATGGGTTCACCTTTCAGGTGGTTTAAAGATAATTCAGCACTTTTAGTAAAGTTTTTACCAAAGAACAGAGAATCTTTAATTGATACTCAAAACACCGTTCCTAAAGGTCCTACAATTTCTGTTAGTGAAGGAACAAAAGCACAAAACAGAACGTATCAAGATCTGCTAAAAAACCCTAATGACGAATATAATTTTGAACAACTAGCTACTTCTGAAATTTCTAAAGTTTCTATAGACGGATCCAAAAAAGAATGGGCATCAGCTGGAATGTATAGTGATTTTTCGTTTTCCCCTAATGGAGAATATGTGATGATCACAAAAATCGAAAAGCCCTTTTCTTATTTAGTTCCCTATTACCGATTTCCAAAGGAAACTACTATTTATAAAAGTACAGGGGAAAGTTTTAAAATTGTAAATCAAGTTCCTATTGATGAAGTTCGCCCAAAAGGTTTTATGTCCACAAGAACTGGAAAAAGATCTATGAATTGGAGAGCGGATAAGCCTGCATCTATAACTTGGGCTGAAGCTTTAGACAAAGGAGATCCTGATATCAAAGTTGAATATCGTGATGAAGTTTTTCAACAAGATGCACCCTTTAATAAAGACCCCGTTTCGCTATTAAAAACGATTAATCGATATAGTGGTATTCAATGGAGTAGCACTGATGAAGTAGCATTTGCATATGATTATTGGTGGAATACTAGAAATACGAAAACATATGTTTTTAACCCCAACAAACTTTCAGAAAAACCAAAAATCATTTTTGATCGAAATTATCAAGATAGATACAGTGATCCAGGAAGCTTTGTAAACACTAGAAACGAATACGGAAAATCAGTTGTAAATATTGATAAGAAACATGTATATCTTACGGGTGATGGCTACACAAAAGATGGGCAATTTCCTTTTATAGACAAGCTTAATCTAAGCGACACTAAGACAACAAGAGTTTATCAATCTTCTTATACTGATAAAGTAGAGAACATTTATTATGCCACCAATATCAAAAAAGGAGAATTTCTTGTAGGTATCGAATCACCTAGCGAATACCCTAACTTTTATATTAGAAATATTACTACTAAAAACGGGTTGAAGCAAATTACCAACTTCAAAAACCCTTTCTCCGCAATACAAGATGTTCATAAAGAAGTTATAAAATATAAAAGAGAAGATGGATTAGAACTATCAGGTACTTTATATCTCCCTATTGGTTATGATACTGCAAAAAAAGAAAAAATGCCAATGATCTTATGGGCATATCCGAGAGAATTTAAAGATAAAAATAGTGCTTCACAATCTACATCTAATCCTAATGAATTTACCTACCCTTTTTGGGGCTCCATGATTTATTGGGTAACAAGAGGATATGTAGTATTAGATGGTGCTTCTTTTCCTATAGTTGGCGAAGGAGATGAAGAGCCTAATGATTCTTTTAGAAAACAATTAGTCGCTAATGGTAAGGCTGCCATTGATGCAGTTGATGCGTTAGGATACATTGATAGAAATCGTGTAGCCGTTGGTGGACATTCTTATGGTGCCTTTATGACTGCTAACTTATTATCACACTCTGATCTTTTTGCTGCCGGGATTGCCAGAAGTGGAGCATATAATAGAACCCTAACTCCTTTTGGTTTTCAAAGTGAAGAACGTAGTTATTGGGAAGCTCCAGATGTGTACTATACTATGTCTCCATTTATGCATGCCGATAAAATGAAGACTCCTCTACTACTTATACACGGAGAAGCTGATAATAATTCTGGAACGTATCCATTACAAAGTGAGCGTTACTTTAATGCCTTAAAAGGTTTAGGAGCAACGGCAAGATTAATCATGTTACCGAAAGAAAGTCATGGATATAGAGCTAAAGAGTCAATTTTACATTTGATTTGGGAGCAAGATCAATGGCTTGAAAAATATGTTAAAAACAGAAGACCACCAATATCTGATGGAACTAACTAGATAAATAACACCAAATAAAAAGAAGCCAGAAAAGTTATTTTTTTCTGGCTTCTTTTTATTTCCGTCTATACTATAACAATCTCACTAAGGCAACAAGTTTTTAGCAATAATATCTCGAAGATCATTTTTATTTAATGGTTTATTAATAATATCATTCATCCCAATAGCTAAACATTCCTCCTGAACTTCTCCTAACTCTGCAGCGGTTAATGCTATTATAGGAGTGGTTTTATCAAATTCTCTAATTCTTTTTGTGGCTTCACTACCATTTAGATAAGGCATATTAAGATCCATTAATATTAAATCAAAATCTTCCTTTTTAACCATCTGCAATGCATTAAAACCATTTTCTACAATAACGCAATCATACCCAATCAAACTCAATAAATTTTTAGTCACAATTTGATTAATCTTATTGTCTTCTGCGACCAATATCCTACGATAAACATTAGTCGTACCGTTATTCCGTTCATTTACAGAATGCTCTTCTCCCTCTTCTAATATTTCAAATTTCAAGTCGAAGTAAAACTTAGCACCTCGTCCTTCATTACTTTCTAAATGGACTTTACTGTCCATCATTTCTAAAAGGTTTTTTACAATGGAAAGTCCCAAACCTGTTCCTTCTACTTTGTTAGATTCTCTATCTACTTGAGAAAATTTCTCAAATACAAAATCCTTTTTGTCGTCAGGAATCCCTACCCCACTATCCTCGACCTCATAACGAATATAAATAGTGTTATTTTCTTTATTAAGTATTTTGATTCTCAACCATATTCTTCCTTTTTCAGTAAACTTAGAGGCATTCCCTATCAAATTAATCAGAATTTCTGACAATCTAAGCGAATCTACGTTGAGAGCATCCGGTAAATCATTGGGTACATCAAGAATAAGTTCATTGTCTTTACTTTTTGCCTGGTACTCGAATGAATTCAGTAAATTCTGTGATAATTTAAAAAGGTTTGTAGGTGTTTTTGCCAACCTTACTTTATTGGATTCTATCTTACTTATCTGTAGTACATTATTAATTAGATTTAAAAGATAATCTCCTGAAAACTTTAATGAACCTAATAATTGTTTATGTTTCTCTAACACATCTTTATCCTCAAGTAGCAATGAGGTTATTCCTACGACACCATACAATGGAGTTCTCAGTTCGTGACTAACTGTAGATATAAATTGAGATTTTACTTGGGTTAGTTTTTCAGCTTGGGCTTTAGCTTCTATTAGTTGTTTATTTTTATCTTTTAGTACGTGATTTAACTTTTTCTTTGATCGATACCCTATATATAAGAAAAATGCAGTAGCCAATAAAAATATCAAACCTGCAACAGAAATAATATTAATTGTTCTGTTGTTTTTTGCCATTTTGGTCTGATACTCCTTTTCAGTTTTTGTTACTTCTAATTCTCTTTTATACTCGTCTACATTAAAACTAACTCTTGCAATTTCAATCTGTTTCAGCTTTTCTTTATTGTAAACCTTATCTTTATATTCTTGAAAACGTTTTATATCATTATACGCTTCCGTTAGGTTACCTTTCTTTTCGAACATCTCTGCCCTAGCTTCGTAAAGATAGGAAAGCTCTAATAGCATATTATGCTTTTCTGCAATCTCGATAGATTCTTTAAAATACTCTTCTGCTTCTGCATATTGATTTTGACTTAAAGCAAGTCTACCTTTAAGGTAATATACCTCACAATACCCTTCTATATCCCTATTTTCCACTACTAACTTGTTGGCTTCTTCTAAATACGGAATAGCTTTATCAAATTGTTTTGCATCTATATAAGTCCAAGCAAGATTAATCACTGGAGTCATATATTCTTGTGAGTCATTTAACAACTTTCCAAACTCGGTAGCTTTACTATAAAAAACCAGCGAAGCTTCTAGGTCTTTATAACCATCAGAATGCACATTACCTAAACCATTATTGTTCCATAATATAAGTAATGAATCATTTGCTTCTTCTGCGTATTTTAACGATTTTTTGAAATATTGCTCCGCATTTTTATAATCAACAAGTGTTTCATAATTGTAAGCCATTAAATAATAGGCCTCTGATTTATAATGATCATTATCTAATTCATGAGCATAATTAGCTGCCTTAATTGCGTATTCTAAAGATTCCTTAATCTTATACTCGAAGGTAAGATTATTAGCGGTATCTATTAAATATTGAAAACTGTCATTGACGGGGAATTTAGATTCTTGCTGACTGTAAACCAAATAAGGAATAGAGAGTATAAAATATGTGAATAGAAATATTTTTCTCAAAACATGTAACTTTTATAAATGTCTTAACTTCTCTAATACAATCATATCAACTATCAATAAATGTATTCAGTCAATAAAGTTAATTTACTAAAAAAAAACAGAAAAACGTTTATTTTATAAAGTTAAGATAAAGACTCTCTCATACATTACTTTCTTTCTTTACTCTTTTTTGTGACACTATAAATCCCTAAAATTACAATCGCAGCGCCAATAATTTGTATTTGGGATAAACTTTCTCCTAAAAAGAAAAAGGCAAGTATAATGGTAGATATTGGTCCAAGACTACCAATGATAGCAACATTTGAAGCTCCTAATTTTCCTATTGCGTAAGAGATGAGATATGACGGAATTATGGTAGAAAAAAAAGCCATCAGAATACTCAAGAAATATACTTCTGAAGAATAACTTGTTAAGTCTCCTCTATCAAAAGCTAAATATTGAAAAATTATACATAAAGAAGATACAATCATCGCATAAGAGGTAAATGAAATAACTCCAAACTTAGGTATTAACCAACCGCTACCAACTAAATAGGTTGCATATGTAAGCGCACTTAGAAAAATTAAAGATCCTCCTAAAATAAGGTTTGACGTCTCTAATTGAAGTTCTTGCCAAAAAGTAATTACTACTCCTATGTAGGTAATAATTATGGCTACTAACTGTTGTTTTGTTATTTTATCTTTTAAAAATATTCTGGAAATGATAATGACCAAAGTTGGGTATACAAATAGAATTATGCGTTCCAATCCCGCTTTTATGTATTGTAATCCCAGAAAATCAAAGTAACTCGCTAAATAGTACCCTACAAAACCAAAAAATATGATCCACAAATAATCTATTTTTCTTATTTTTTCGGGGTTTGAAGGTTTGTTAAATATAGCTATAGCAAAATAAAAAGGAAGAGAAAATGACATCCTAAATAATAACAAATGTTCTGAAGTTATATCATATTTATAAGCCAATTTGACCATCACCGCCTTCGCGGAAAACAAAACTACACCAATAACTGCTACAATGATTCCTATAGAAATCTGTTTAGATTTTTGCATCTTATAAAAATAAACGCAATATTTTTGGTTCTCTTTCTGAATCAATAAAAAATACGATGTCCAACAAAAAAACCTCCTAGAAAATCATCTAAGAGGTTTTGTATAAAAAATAATTTCTATATAAATTACACGTTAAATAAGAAGTGCATAACATCACCATCACTTACTACATATCCTTTTCCTTCTACTCCAAGTTTACCCGCTTCTTTTACTTTAGCTTCACTACCATAAGATACATAATCATCATACTTAATTACTTCTGCTCTTATAAATCCTTTTTCAAAATCCGTATGGATTACACCCGCTGCCTGAGGTGCTGTAGCACCAATAGGAATTGTCCAAGCTCTTACTTCTTTTACTCCTGCAGTAAAATAAGTTTGTTGATTTAATAGCTTATACGCTGCTCGAATCAATACAGATGCTCCAGGCTCTTCTAATCCCATATCCTGAAGAAACATTTGTCTTTCTTCATAATCATCAAGCTCCGTTATATCTGCTTCGGTTCCAACGGCTAGAATAATTACCTCAGCATTTTCTGATGCAACTGCTTCTTTTACTCTTGTAACGTGATCATTTCCATCAACAGCAGCACTTTCGTCTACGTTACAAACGTATAATACTGGTTTGTCCGTAATAAATTGTAATGGTTTTACAAACGCCAAATCATCATCATCAGAGACGTCAATCGCTCTTATGGATATTCCAGCTTCTAAACCTTCTTTTAATTTTAGTAATACTGCTTCTTCTTTCTGAGCTTCTTTATTACCAGTTTTTGCAGCTCGTTTGATCTTATCCAACTTTTTTTCAAGTGTTTCTAGATCTTTCAGCTGTAATTCTATATCTATGGTTTCTTTATCCCGAATTGGATCAATAGAACCATCAACGTGTACGATATTATCGTTATCAAAACAACGTAATACATGAATAATCGCATCAGTCTCTCTAATATTTCCTAAAAATTGATTTCCTAGACCCTCTCCTTTACTTGCTCCTTTTACCAATCCAGCAATATCTACAATCTCTACGGTAGCTGGTAGGACACGCTCAGGATTTACTAATTCTTCGAGTTTTTCTAATCTAGGATCAGGTACATTTACAACACCTATATTAGGTTCAATTGTACAAAATGGAAAGTTAGCACTTTGCGCCTTTGCATTAGACAAACAATTAAAAAGTGTTGATTTTCCTACATTTGGTAATCCAACTATTCCTGCTTTCATAATTATGATATGTATAAGAGCTAATAAGATATTAGCTCAAATTTTTGAGAATGCAAAGATAACAGTATTGACACTTAGTATACAAATACTACGTAAAGAGATTATAATTAAAAATAAATATATTCAATCCTGTTTGCCACAGTAATTACCCTTTTAATATAATCACTATAAAATGATTTTATTACTTTTTCGTAATTTTACAATAACAAATAAACAAACCAATGAAAACTCTAAGAAACTTAGTAACAATTATCTTTTTCTTTTGCACTTGTATAAACTATGCACAATCCGAAGATAAAAAAGAAGAGAAAGAAAAGGCAGAAGAAACGAAGGCCAAAGAAAATACTTCTGAAGAAGTAGTAACTAAAATAATCAGAATTAAAGGCGCTAATGGAGAAGAAAAAGTAATCAAACAGCAACAAGTAATTACTAAAAAAAGTGAAGTAAAACTAAGTCCTGATGAAGAAGATGGTGAAACCAATAGAACTGCAGTATATGAACCTGAAAAAGTATCTATCAAAAACTCTGGAACGACTTCTAATGAAAAAATATATAGCAGTATCTCTGATGGCTCGGGTTATATATTAACGCTCATCGATGAAAAAGGAGAAAAAACATCTAAAGCCAAACCTGTTTCTAATGGATATTACTTAGTAAATATGGGATCAAAAGATAATTGTCTTGGACATTTTGATGAAGATAAAAATTTAATTTTAGAAACTTACGATTCAACAACTGATACTGTTATTACCTTAACTTATAAATTAAAATAGGTTGTAACTTAAGATTTCGATTAACTTCAACTTTTTTGTATTTAAGGATTTTAAATTAGGTACTTAATTTATTGTTTCAAAAACTACCCGTAACGGATGGGAATCTTTGACTATTAATTAAGTAATTTTATGGTTTAATCCTTAAATTAAATAAAATGTTACACAGTATTTTAAACTTAGATGGTGTTCAAACTTTAGACAAAAAGCAACAACAAATAATTAAAGCTGGTGGTTGGCCAAGAACCGAAGAAGATTGTTATTTATGTGGCGGAATTAGTTGGATTCCTAACCCACTTAATGGTGGTTTATGCGAATTATCTTGGGACTCTGTATGCCTTTAATTATTAAACTGTTTTTTAATAAATCGAAAATAGCCCGATGTATCGTATACATCGGGCTATTGTGGTAGTAAATTAACCTATTTAATACTAAGCAATTAATATTTAAAAAAAACGACTTTAACTTAGTTAACGCTAAGGTCTTTGATAGAAACTTGTCCGTATACATTAGAGCTAGAATGACTGCTCTTAGTTGACTGTAGGTAGCATCCTGCTTTGAAATAATTTTCATTTGCATTACCGATATCAACAGATCTAAATAAGGTCGACGTTCTGTTTCCACTATTGTTAAGGTTATATAAACTAACCACTCCATTCCTCATAGCTAACTCAAAATAATACTCGGTATCCATTTGCATATTAAAATCAATGGTTCTTCCACTTCCTTCTATTTCTTCAGTTACATATCCCAATATTCTTAAATCAACGGATCCTGAATTTTGACCACTACTACCCTGAACCTGAACTCTAATAACATCATCATAAAAGTCATCTCTTTCATGGATTTGACCAAATGCTAATTTACCAGATGGAGGTAAATCTTCTATTTTGAATCTCCATTTCATCGAGTGTTCTGTATTTGTATTACCGTTCCAATAACCATCTCCTCCATTTATTCTTTGTCTTAGTTCTGATCTAGGATTAGAAGAACCTCCAGAAGTTGGGTTTCCTGGGTAGCATCTAAATGCTGCATATCCATTCTTTTCGAAAAAGAAATGACTCTCGCCAGTACTTGCATTATCTGCATAACTCAATCCGTTATTGTTACTACCCACATTAAGATTACCACTAAAACCATTTAGCTTCCAACCACTTCCTATAATACTAGCAGCAGTTCCTCCTCCAGGCGGTGGTGGCGGTGGAGTACCTCCTACTTCAGTAAAAAACCATCTAAATTTGTCATCACCATTCCAAGAACGTGACTCTACATTTGCACCGTTAGAGGTACTTCCACCAGCAACACCAATAGATTTGCCACTATCTCGAGATTTTAATCTGTAATAACCACTACCAACACTAATAATTTGCCATTCCTGATGGCTACTTCCGTTATAAGATCTTGATTCTATATTAGCTCCATTAGCATTACTTCCATCCTTCACAGTAATTGACTTACCACTATCGATACCTTTAAGTCTATAATAACCATTACCAGCACTAATAACCTGCCATTGTCTATGGGTACCATTTGCATCTCCCCATTGTTGAATGTTAGCTCCATTAGCATTGCTTTTGTTTGCAACGTCCATATGCAATCCGCTTTTTTTGTTTCTTAAATAATAAGTTCTCCCTGAAACTGGGGTTGCTTTTTCAAATGTTTCTTCTTCGAAACTTGATTCTGCTGGCTCTACAAACTCTTCTGACTCACAAGATGGTGTAAGTACAAAGCTTAACAACAAGAACATTTTAGCTAGGAAAGCAGTAGATATGCCTTTCCATTGGGTTACATGAGTTTTCATAATAGTTAGTTTTGAATTATTCATAAAATTTGTGTTAAATATTTGGTTGTCCAATATTTAAATTGGTTAACCAATTTAGTTACACAATATTAATGATTTATTAACTCAACTCAAACGTTTTCGTATTTTTTTTTGAATTTTAACTAATTATAGTGTTAAAATTTTAACCATATATATATTATTTAATGGTATTTTTTGTTAAAATGATATTTATATCTCCTTTCAAGACTATTTATTGAAGTTTTATACATTATTGGATCGTATTAATACTATAAAAAAGACCACCTAAATATACTTAGGTGGTCCAATTTTTAGTATCCAAAACTATTTCTCTAAATCTAATTATCAGGAAATACAACTAAGTTTTTAATCAATACCTGACCATAGTCACTAGAACTTTCGTGACTACTACTTGTTGATTGTAAATAACATCCTGCCTTAAAATAGTTTTCATCTGCATTACCTATATCGATAGACTTAAATAACTCTTCTATTCTATTGCCTCCATTATTTAAATTGTATAAGGTAACAACTCCATTACTCATCGTTAATTCAAAATAATATTCTGTATCCAACTGCATATCAAAATCAATTGTTCTTCCCTCACGATCTTCTACTTTCTCAGTTACATATCCCAATATCCTCAAGTCTACTTTACCAGAACTTTGACCAGCATCCCCTTGTACCTGAACTCTTATCACATCATCATAAAAATCATTTCTCTCATGAATTTGTCCAAATGCTAATTTACCGGAAGGCGGTAAATTTTCGACTTTAAATCTCCACTTCATAGAGTATTCTGTATTTGTATTACCATTCCAATAGCCATCTCCACCACCTATAACCTCTCTCAATTCTGATCTTGGATTACTAGATCCTCCAGAAGAAGGGTTACCAGGATAACATCTAAATGCAGCATATCCATCTTTCTCAAAGAAAAAATGACTCTCATTTTTACTAGCATTATCTTCATAATCTAATCCATTGTCACTACTACCAATATTTAAAGAACCAGAAAATCCATTTAACTTCCATCCAGGGCCGATAATACTAGCTGCACTTCCTCCTGGTGGTGGACCTTGAGGTGTTGCATTTATAATTCTACTAGCAGAAACGTTGCCAGAATTATCTACTGCGACTACAGTAAATGTGTACGAAGTACCATTAACCAAGTTGTTAATAGTCACATTTTCTCCTAAAGAAGTTACCTCTCCTCCATCATACGTAATACGTACTTTATTAAAATCAGTGTCACCGGGATTATTCCAATTTAAAGCTACAGAACTATTACCAGCTCTTGCGCTTAATCCAGAAACTGGTCCAGGAGGAGTTGTATCACCGGGCTCGCCACCTTCTCCATAAATTTCTGTTTCTATGATACTATTCCAACTACTACTGGAATTACCAAAACAAGATATTCTTACATATCTAGCCTCTACATTATCAAAATCATAGGTTTCTAAACCTTCGGTAGCACCACTACTCCCATCTGTTTTTGCGTCAAATACAGTATTCAAGGAAGATATCGAGTTACCAACTCTAATTTTAAAATATGCCTTTCTTTCATCACCTTTAAACCAAGCTATTTTTAAACTTGAAACTGTTTTTGTAGCACCAAGATCATAAGTAATATATTTACCCGTATATCCGTTAGAAGACCATCTTGATTCGGTATTTTCAATTTCTCCGTCAATTGTCTTTTCTGGTCCGTAACCAGTTTGATTTCCATTAGCAGAAACACCTATTGGTACGATCTTACCTGATTCTGTAGGATCTTCCAATTCAGAACCTTCCAGTGTAAAATCATCAAAACGAACATCTCCACTATCTCTAGTACCCAAAATTGTGACCGAAGATGAACTTCCACTGTTAAATGCAATACTAATTTCTTCATAGTTACTAGTATTAAAGTCATTAGTTTGACCACCTACGGAAAGTTTTCCATTTCCATTAACCCAAGCTTTTAATATATAATCAGTGTTTTGGCTTACACTTACTGTTTGCTCGATTCTACCTGAAGAACTTGTTACTTTACCAGCTTTGGATCCAGAATACTCGTCACCAGAGATAGCATATTTAGCATTGTCGCCCCAACTCACTTCGCCTGATTCGAATCCAGGGTTTTGGATAGGTACAGAAGCCCTTATTTCGGAATCATCTTTAATTTCTTCTAAGAATTCATCGTCAATTTGTTCATTGGTGCAGCTGACTGCTAAAACAAACAGCAGCAATAAGAATGTAGTAATACATGACAAGTAAGATAACTTTCCCCTAATTATTGGTGATTTTTTCATTTGTTAGTATTTTTTAAAAAATGTTTACGTTTTCCCTTAAACTACCGATTTAATTAAATTGGTTGACCAATTTTTCAATATTACTAATTTTTTAACACTTCGCAAACGTTTTCGTAATATAATTATCACTTTTTTTTAATATTCATAATTTTAGTGTGCCACGAATGCTTATCCCAACTCGACTAAAAATTACATAAAAAAAATAAGAGAAATCTTTAGAACCTTACCCTTGTGTCATTTTAAAAAAATCATATTCAAGAAAATAATCAAGTGACGTTTTTCAAAAAAACATTTCTTACTTGAAAATCCGCGAATAGTACTGTAGGACCTACAAGAAGACTCGCCAAAAATGATGTAAGAAATTTAAAGAATCATCAAGTTTTAATATTTCCTAATTCAAAACTTGTAATAAATAGTATGCAACTTCTCCCTTTAATATTTATTGAATATCTTTATTCAAAACCAATAAATATAATTTACATGAAAAAACTCACACTCATTTTATTTGGCTTATTCACAAGTTTAGGATTTAGCCAACGAATTGTTACAGGAACAGTAACAGACACTTCGGGATTACCAGTACCTTTTGTTAACATTGTAGAAAAAGGCTCTAATAAGGGTACTACAACTGATGATGACGGAAAATATACCATTGCAGTAGATGAAAATGCAGTCTTGGTATTTAGTTTTGTAGGTTTCCAAACTCAAGAAATTCCTGTAGGTACTAACGACAAGATTGATGTTGTGCTTTCAGAAGGAGAAGCACTTAGCACAATCATTGTAGTAGGATCCAGAAGTCCTAAACGTACTGCTACTGATACTCCGGTAGCAGTAGATATTATAGATATGCAAGATATTGTCACAAAAAGTGGTAAAATAGAAATCAATGAACTATTACAGTATTCTGCTCCTTCATTTAATGCCAATAAACAATCAGGGTCTGATGGTGCCGACCATATTGATCCTGCAAGTTTGCGAGGTTTAGGTCCTGATCAGACACTAGTTTTAATCAACGGAAAAAGAAGACACAGTTCTTCTCTCATTAATATCTTCGGAACAAGAGGTCGAGGAAATTCTGGAACTGATCTTAATACGATTCCTGCGACTTCTATTAAAAGAATCGAAATTCTAAGAGATGGTGCTGCTGCGCAATACGGTTCTGATGCTATTGCAGGAGTTATTAATATAGTTCTAAAAGACAATATTGATAAACTTAGTGGTAGTATAAGCTATGGTGCATACAATACGAATGCTAAAGGAGATTTCCCTGATGGAACTCCAAATACTGATGGTAATCGTTTGGACACTGAAAATGATGGTAACAGACTAGCAGATGATAAGAGTCTTGATGGTGGTTCTGTAAAAGTAACTGCTAATTACGGAGTTGGTATCGGAGAAAAGGGATATATCAATTTTACCACAGAATATTTAAGCAAAAACAAAACGCTTAGACCAGGATTTGATTTTAGAAGAGGTTTTGGTGAAGCGGCAATAGATGGCTTTAATTTCTTTGCTAATGCTAGTATTCCGTTATCAGATAAAACTGAATTATATGCCTTTGGAGGTAGAAACTATCGAGATACTGACGCATTTGCTTTTACTCGTAATGGTGGTGAACGTGTAGTTACCGAAATTTATCCTAATGGCTTTACACCAAGAATTACTTCTAATATCATTGATAATTCAATTTCTGCTGGGGTAAGAACTGAAACAGACAATGGCTGGAAAATAGATCTTAGTAATACCTGGGGAAAAAACAATTTCCACTATTTTATTGAAGGAACACTAAATGCATCTCTAGAAGAAAACTCTCCTAAAGAATTCGATGCAGGAGGGCATAGTTTAAGTCAAAATACAATTAATTTAGACTTCTCGAAATATTACCCTAAAATAACCAAAGGTTTGAACCTAGCTTTTGGAGCAGAATACAGAACAGAAAATTTTATCATTTTTGCAGGAGAAGAAAGCTCTTATGCTACTTATGATGTTAATGGACTCCCTATTACCGATCCTGCTACTCAAACCCAACCTATAGATCCCGTAAGTGGTGATCCAAGATCTGGGGGATCACAAGGATTTCCGGGATACAGTCCTGCTAATGAAGTGGATCGATCTAGATCTAATTTATCCCTATATGCTGATGCAGAATTAGATGTTACGGATGCTTTTTTAATAGCGGGAGCTGCAAGATTTGAAAATTATAGTGATTTTGGAAGTACTATTAATGGAAAACTAGCATTTAGAGTAAAAGCCTCAGACAACATTAACTTAAGAGCTTCTGTAAGTACTGGGTTTAGAGCCCCCTCATTGGCACAAATCTATTATAACCTTAGATTTACGGATTTCCAAGGAGGTGTAGCTACAGAAACATTATTATCTCCAAATAATAGTCCTGTTACGGCATCTTTTGGGATAGACCGATTAAAAGAAGAAACTTCATTAAATGGATCCCTGGGTGTTACGGCTAAGCTAGGTGATTTCTCTGCAACTGTGGATGGTTATTATATTGATATTAAAGATCGTATTGTACTAACGGGTACTTTTGAAGCAACTGATTTTGATAATGTAAATGAGGCTCAATTTTTTGCTAACGGGGTGGATACAGAAACCGTAGGTATGGATGTTGTACTTTCCTGGAAAAGTAATTATGATTTTGGAACATTATCTGCACTATTAGCGGGAAATGTCAATAATATGTACATAACTTCTATTAATACTAACCTAGATACAGATATCTTTTTTGGTAAAAGAGAGCAAGGGTTTTTGCTGGCTTCTGCACCAAGAAGTAAGTTTGCCCTAAATTTAAATTATAATAATGATAAATTTAATGCCGGTCTTGGTCTGACTCGTTTTAGTGATATCACCTTAGTCGATTTTGATGATAATGAAGATATATATGGTGCAAAAATAACAGCCGATTTAACAGTTGGTTATGAGTTAACAGATCAACTGAAACTTACTATTGGCGGAAACAATATTACTAATGAATATCCAGATCAACAAGATGACTTAACAGAAGCCGGTGGTTACTGGGATGCTGTACAAATGGGATTCAGTGGTGCATATTACTATGCTAGATTAGATTTTAATTTCTAATTAAATTACTGTCACGCAGGGCGAAGTCGAAATGTATTATTTTACTAAGTGTAAATATCTACTTCTCGACTCCGCTCGAAGTGACATTCTGGTTTTCGTTAGAGTTTCTATCTAAAATCTTATCAATAGTTTTTATATATTCTTCAAAGTTTATCAAGTCGTTATGCGACCCACCTTCAATAGTAATCATTCTCTTTTCAGATATAGGTATACTTTCAAACAATCTTTTACCAGAAGCATACGGGACTACTCCATCATCAGTACCGTGATAAATAGTAACAGCACAAGTTACATCTTGTATAAATTCATTCGACGCAAACTTAAATTTCAATATACTTTTTACAGGAAAAATCGGTAACCAATAAGAAGTAACTTCTTCCATGGTATTATATGGTGTTTCTAAGATCAAACTGCTTGGTTGGTTGGTTGATGCAATTTTTGTAGCAATACCTGTCCCCAAAGATCTACCATATAGTATTATTCGATCCTCTTTATACAGTTTTGATGTATAATCATAAAACAACTGGGCATCCTTGTATAAATTTTCTTCTGTTATTATACCTGTACTCTTTCCATAACTTCTATAATCCATTACGATCACATCGTACTGCTTTTTAGCAAAAAAAGTAGTTATACGCCCCCATCTGGATAAGCTTCCTTTATTCCCATGAAAATACAAAATTACTCCTTTAGGGTGTTTGTTTTTAAAATGTATGGCATTTAAGCGTTCACCATCTGTAGTCTCCAGAAAAAATTCTTCAAAAGGATGATCAAATTGAAAAGTATAATTTTTAGGAAGTTTTTTAGGCTGAAAAATAATTTTATGCTGAAAGAAACTTAATAACCCTAAAACCATAAAATATATTATCAATGTCCATATTAGGACTTTTTTAAGCTTGGACATTCACTTTTTTTTCAGCATGTCTTGCGCCAATGCTCGTATTAGAGAGATTTATTTTTCTCATCTTCGAGTTAATAATTTCTCCTAGCATTTTATGATAAGATTCAAAATTATTTAGGTTTTTATGCCCTCCACCAATGACAGTGTATAATCGGGTAAGTTTTGGTTTTATTTTTGATAATTTAATACTAGATTTAAAAGGAATCAATTTATCCTGTGTCCCGTGGATAATATGTATAGGACAATTCACATATTTTAACCACTTATAAGTAGGTATTGGATATCTCATGATTAAAGAAACGGGCATAAAAGGAATAAATTTACCCGCTACTTTACTCAAACTGTAATAGGGAGCATCGAGAATTAACATTTTAGGATTATTGATAGAAGCTAATTTTGTTGCAAAGCCAGATCCCATAGACCTACCGTATAGAATGATGTATTTTTCGTCTACTTTTTCCTTTAGCTTATTATAGACAAATTGAAGATCTCTTTTTATAGCCTTAAAAGAACGTCTACCAGTACTTTTACCAAATCCGCGATAATCTAACATACACACATCATACCCATGCCTGGTAAAATCCACAGCAAATTTACCCCAACCTTTTATACTCTTGGAATTTCCTTTAAGATATAAAACAACTCCTTTAGGGTTCTGAACCTTAAAATGAAGCCCATTGATTACAGCTCCATCTCTAGTTTCTAGATTATACTCCTCTACAACTTGATTATTATAATGAAACTCAAAATCCTTATTTAACTTTTCTGGCTTGAAAATGAAATACTCCTGCAAATAATACAATGCTACACTAGCTACAATATAAAATGCAAGAATAATAATTGCTATGTATCCCCAATTTGGCATATTAATATTCTTTTAGATGTATTTGTAAGTAACTAATTTACAAAAAATTAAACATAATTGTATAAAAAAATCCTGCCGAGGCAGGATCTTAACTAATATTATGTTTATTCTATTTTATCGTCTCGCGTCATATATTCTAAAACGAACTCCGACTCTAGCATATATATCGAAGAATTTACTATCTACATCAGTCAAGTTATCCGTAAAATCATTCATAGCCCCAGCTTCAAAAAAAATATCGAACATCTCTCCTACCATTTGAGAAAAACCTAGACCGTATACTCCTCCAAGAACCAATTGCTCATATGCATCTGATTCTAAATCTACACCAGCGAACTCTATACCTGTATTTAATCTAAAAGAAGGACCGACATTAATAAATGGTCTAAAGCGATCTTTACCTCTACCAAATAAATACCTGAATTTAGGATTAAAACCTACTTGCAATGCTTTAAAATCTGAAGTAATCGTTCCTCCGGGAAGATTTGTTATAACTTCACTATTTCTTTGTAAAATTTCAACGGAAAAAACAATACTAGTTTTGGCACGAACACCCATCACATATCCATATCCAGCATTAAAATGAAAACCAACACCACGGTTACTTTCAGAATTTTCGATATTAAGACTAGAACTAGTTATACCACCCGTTACTTCCCAGCGATATTGTCCATAAGAAGAAAAGGAAATAACAGTTAATAAGATAAAAAATATTAATTTTTTCATAATTTCATGTTTAAATTTGAGGTTAAATTCTTGACGAAAATACTAAAATTTAAAAAACGAGTATAAAAAAACCTGTCTAAACAGACAGGTTTATAATAAGTATCTATAAAATAGTTAGTTATTCTTTATGCATAAATGCCTGTTTCTGTAATAAAAATTCTTCCGTTTCAACTACATCTTCATCAGGTACACAACAATCTACAGGACATACCGCAGCACACTGAGGTTCCTCATGAAAACCTTTACACTCTGTACATTTATCAGGTACAATATAATAAATCTCATCGCTAACCGGTTCTTGAGCTTCTTCTGAATTAATCGCTTTACCACCAGGAAGCACTACATCACCTTCTAAATCGGTTCCATCTGCGTATCTCCAGTCATCCGCACCCTCATAAATCGCAGTATTCGGACATTCTGGTTCACATGCTCCACAGTTTATACATTCGTCCGTTATTATAATTGCCATAGCTTTTTTTATTCTAAATTTGCATCACAAAAATAACCCGTAAACTAGTGATAAACAAATTAGAAATGGTATTAAATGATCGAATAGTCGCTTTTTCTGAATTAGGCAGGTTCCTAAGTCAATTCAAAAATACTGGTTATGAGAAGATTAGCAACATAATGCATCAAGAAGATTTTTTTGATGGAATGATTCAAAAAATAGAATCTGCTAAACATCATAATGGTTGGTTTACGGAAGAAAATATCGTGTTTTCATTATCACAATGGAGTAAGACGCTTACAAAACATAATTTAGAACAATGGTTATCTTCTTATTCTTTAGACACTATAACGACTAAAACAATCGGAATCATTATGGCCGGTAATATCCCTTTAGTTGGATTTCATGATTTCATTTCAGTACTCGTAAGTGGGCATAATGTGCTGGTAAAACAATCTTCAAATGATAATCAATTACTTCCATATCTCGCATCATATCTAATTGCTATTGAACCAAGATTTGAAAAACGTATTTCTTTTACTGAAGAAAGATTTACTGATTTTGATGCTATGATTGCGACAGGAAGTAATAATACAGCTCGCTACTTCGAACATTATTTTGGCAATAAACCCAATATTATTCGTAAAAACAGAAATTCTGTTGCTGTATTAACTGGAAATGAGTCCAAAGAACAATTAGCAGCATTAGGGAATGATATTTTCACCTATTATGGTTTAGGTTGTAGAAGTGTTTCTAAACTTATGGTACCAAAAGGTTATGATTTTGACTTATTTTTTAGATCTATTTATGACTATAATGATATCATTAATGGAGCTAAATATGCTAATAACTATGATTATAATAAAGCTGTATACTTAATGAGTAATTTTAAGTTATTAGATAATGGTTTCTTAATGTTGAAAGAAGATTCAAGTTATGCTTCTCCTATAGCTACACTGTTTTATGAAACATACGGATCAAAAGAAGAATTACTACAAAAATTCGAAGCTGATAAAGAAGGTATACAATGTATAGTTGCTGATAATTTTTCTGACAATAGCATTGATTTTGGAACCACACAACATCCTTCTCTATCAGATTACGCAGATAATGTCGATGTTATTGAATTTTTAACAAAAATTGACTAAATAATTTATCATTTTGACAATGCTTTTGTTTTAGATTATTAGCACCTTTGTGGTGTTTTTTCTTACTGGTTTAAGGAGCCAGAAAACAACAAGAAAAGTAATTAATAAAAAACAATAAAAACTACTGATGAAAAAGCACAACTTTAGCGCAGGACCTTGTATTCTACCACAAGAAGTATTCAAAGAAGCATCCCAAGCCGTATTAGATTTTAACGATTCTGGGCTATCCATTTTGGAGATTTCACATCGTAGTAAGGATTTTGTAGATGTAATGGATGAAGCCCGCAGTTTGGCTTTAGAATTACTAGGCTTAGAGGGTAAAGGATATAAAGTACTTTTTCTTCAAGGAGGAGCTAGTACTCAATTCTTAATGACTGCATACAACCTATTACAATCAAAAGCGGGATATATCAATACTGGTAGCTGGAGTGATAAAGCTATCAAAGAGGCTAAAATTTTTGGAGAGGTTGTAGAAGTTGCATCTTCCAAAGATGCTAATTACAATTATATTCCTAAAGGATATGATGTTCCTGAGGATTTAGATTATCTACATTGTACTAGTAACAATACAATTTTCGGAACACAAATCAAAGATTTTCCAACTACCAAAGCTCCTCTTGTATGTGACATGAGTAGTGATATATTCTCTAGACAATTAGATTTTTCAAAATTTAGTTTAATCTATGCCGGAGCACAAAAAAATATGGGTCCAGCAGGAACTACATTAGTAGTTGTTAAAGAAGATATTCTTGGAAAAATAGAACGACAAATCCCATCTATGCTGGATTATAAAGTACATATTAGTAAGAGTAGTATGTTTAATACTCCTCCAGTATTTGCAGTTTATACTTCTATGCTAACATTAAGATGGTTGAAGAAATTAGGTGGAATTGCGGCAATTGAAGAACAAAACGAGAAAAAAGCAAATCTCATCTATTCCGAAATAGAGTTAAACCCTCTTTTTAAAGGATTTGCTGCAAAAGAAGATAGATCTATGATGAATGCTACTTTTTCTTTAGTAGATGAAGATCTTAAGGAAACGTTTGATGCTATGTGGAAAGAAGCAGGTATAAGTGGTGTAAATGGACATAGAAGTGTAGGAGGCTATAGAGCTAGTATGTATAACGCTATGACAATGGAAAGTGTTGCCGCTTTGGTAGATGTAATGAGTGATTTAGAGCGAAAAGCTTAATTAACCAACCTATTAATTTAGAAACTAAAATTCTAAAATAAGAATTCAAAATTTAAAAAATCAAACCTTTAAAATGAAAGTATTAGCAAACGACGGAGTATCTCAAAGCGGTATTGAGGCTTTGGAAAAAGCTGGATTCGAAGTACAAACTACAACAGTTGCTCAGGATCAGTTAGTAAATTATATTAATGAAAACGAAATCAATGTATTATTAGTTCGTAGTGCTACTAAAGTTAGAACGGATATCATTGACAATTGTAGTTCTTTAAAAATTATAGGACGTGGTGGTGTTGGTATGGATAATATCGATGTGACCTATGCACGTGAAAAAGGATTACATGTTATTAATACTCCTGCTGCATCTTCAGGATCTGTGGCAGAATTAGTTTTTGCTCACTTATATGGAAGTGTTCGTTTCCTTCATGATGCGAACAGAAATATGCCATTAGAAGGTGACAGCAAATTCAAGAACCTTAAAAAAGCATACGCCGGTGGAACTGAATTAAGAGGTAAGACACTAGGTGTAATTGGTATTGGCCGTATTGGTCAAGCGACAGCTAAGATTGCAATTGGAGTTGGTATGAATGTAGTTGCATTTGATCCATTTATTGAAGAAGTGGATATTCCTCTAGAGTTTTTTGATGGACAATCACTAAGTTTTAAAATCAAAACCGTTTCTAAAGAAGAAGTTCTTAAACAGGCGGACTTCTTTACTTTACATGTTCCTGCTCAAAAGGATTATGTTATTGGTAAAGCTGAGATTGAACAAATGAAAGACGGTGCTGGATTAATCAATGCGGCACGTGGTGGAGTTATTGATGAAGTAGCACTAGTAGAAGCTTTAGAAAATGGTAAATTAAGTTTTGCTGGTCTGGATGTTTTCGAAAATGAACCAAGTCCAGCTATTAAAGTATTAATGAATAATAAAATATCATTAACACCACATATTGGTGCTGCCACTGGTGAAGCACAAGATAGAATCGGTCAGGAACTTGCTGATCAGATAATTTCTATTTTGAAGTAGTAATTCCAATTAATAACATACTATTTTAAACTCCTTTTACATGTTCTTGTAAAAGGAGTTTTTTAGTTCAACCTGCCTTACGTCGATTAAATTTTCATTTCATCCGTTTTTCTCCAAAACAAAAACATCCTTTTTGATAATTTTATCAATAAAAAATGTAAATTTAGAACACATAATAAAAAATATTAAATCATGTCTGGAATTTTAGATCTTTTAAATAGCCCAGTGGGCCAACAAATTATAAGCGGAGTGAGTAGTCAAACAGGACAATCTACCGATAAAACAGGAAGTTTATTAAGCATGGCTATGCCTGTATTAATGGGAGCTATGCAAAAAAACGCTTCAACTCCTGAAGGAGCATCAGGATTATTAAGTGCAATTTCTGGTAAACATGCTGGCGGTGGTATTTTAGATAACTTAGGAGGATTGTTTGAAGGTGGTGTTGAAGATAATGTAACTAATGATGGCGCGGGAATTCTTGGGCATATTTTAGGAGGAAAACAACCAGCTGTAGAAAATGCATTAAGTCAAAAATCAGGAATGGATGCTGGTTCTGTAGCTCAGATTCTTAAAGTTGCTGCGCCAATCCTTATGGGTGTTTTAGGTAAACAAGCTTCGCAAAACAATGTATCTGATGCTAATGGATTAACTAATATGCTTGGAGGAATGCTAGGAGGAGGACAAGGGTCTAAACAACAATCACTAATAGAATCTTTTCTAGACGCAGATGGTGACGGTAGTATCCTTGATGATGTAGCTGGTATGGTACTTGGCGGCGGTAATAGTCAGAAAAAAGGCGGTCTTGGAGGATTATTAGGCGGTCTTTTTGGAAAATAGATTTACAATTATTGTTTTACAAAATATTGAAAAGAGTCTTGATGCAAACATCAAGACTCTTTTATTATTCCGTCCTATTCAAATTGATTTTTATAAATTAACATAACAAAAATGTTAAAGCTTAAAAGTAATTAATGTACTTTTAGTATTTTGATTTTTATTAAGATTATGAAAAATAGTATTTACACATTTATCCTAGTGTTATGTATCTATAGTTGTGGAACAACTAAAGATAGAAAACTTGATGTTACATCTGCAAATGAAATTTCTGATACCGTAAGGATTGCAAATGACAGTCTAGAGTATGAAATTATTATAATAGAACCAGGTTTTAATGGTTGGCTTGTTACCCAAAGACCGAGAGGATATTATTCCCAACAATTTTTGGAATCGAGAAACAGACTGTATGTTACAGAATATAATCAAAGAGTTATGCAACCCCAACTATTTGATCCTAATTTATATATTCTACAAATAAACTACGAACAACAAACTGATTATGGATACGAAGTAAATTATCTTCTATATAATTATTTTCTGTTTTTTGAAAAGCAATATCGACAACGATTTATGGTAAGTAGAGGTTAAAGATTTTGAGACAGAAAGTTTAAGTTGTATTTTTGCCGTATGCAAAAATTTAAAGATCGCTGGGAAATTCAGGCTAATTGGCAACTACTTTTTCCCATCCTAGGATTAATAGGATTATTATTTTCATCATTTTTACTAGGTAAGAGATTAATACTTGGGATTTTAAAATTTACAGAAACCCACAATTTTTATTTTCCTTTGTTGTCAATAATCACAGTACTTATTTTTACTGCATTATTATTCTTTACACTAAAGATCTTTATTCCCTTAGAAAAAAAATGGAATGTTACCTATCGATGGGAGCTAATTGCTATTTTTATTGCTTTTGCCGTTACAGGTTCTACAGCAGCAAGAATTTCTGATCCGATCATACAATTGATAGGTTTTGATAGAGAATCTACAAGTGGATGGATATATTGGCCTTTAAGAATATTTCTGATATTCCCTGTATATCAGATAATATTATTGATCGTAGGATGGCTATTCGGACAATTTAAATTCTTCTGGTGGTTTGAGAAAAAAATGCTTCGCAGAATGGGTTTTACACGATTTTTAAAAGATTGAACAAGTACCATAAAATATAAACCCTTTCGGGTTATAGTCAAAGCAATTCTTTTATTTACGAAACAACTTCTACTTCGATTATTTTAGCATCTTTATCAGTAATCTCTTCTTTATTAACAACAAAAGTATATAACCACATTAAAGTGAACGTAGGAATTATATCTGTTCCCGGAATTATTTCCTCGATAAAAGTTATAACCGAAGCTATCTTACCTTTTTTTCCAGGATACATATCAATCATCTTTTTTGCAGCATAAGGAGCCCAAATAATATCTAAAAATGGTCCAACAAATGGAACAGCTAAGGAAGCCATACCTATAAGATCATAAATAATACCTTTTTTTAATAATTTATATTTATTCTTTTTCATAAGTTTCTATTTGCTAATTATATAACAAAAAAAATGCCAAAAAATTGTTATGACAAGTCTGCAGTAATTAACCTTAAAAACTCGGTACGAGTCTCAATTTTTTCGAACTGTCCTCTAAATCCAGAAGTTGTAGTTACTGAATTTTGTTTTTGAACACCACGCATCATCATACACATATGGGAGGCTTCAATTACCACGGCTACACCTTTGGGTTTTAACGTATTATTAATGCACTCTAAAATATCATGAGTTAAACGTTCTTGCACCTGAAGACGTCTTGCAAAAACATCTACTATCCTTGGCAATTTACTTAAACCAACAATCTGACCATTAGGAATATATGCAATATGCGCCTTCCCAAAAAACGGTAACATATGATGCTCGCACAAAGAATACAATTCTATATCTTTAACAATGACCATATCGTCATAGTCTTCCTTAAACATGGCACTTTTCAGAATTTCTTCAGGATCCTGATGATATCCTTGAGTCAAAAATTGCATCGCTTTTGCAGCTCGTTCAGGAGTCTTTACTATTCCCTCCCTACTTACATCCTCTCCCAGATCCGTAATTATAGATTTAAATTTATCCTTTACATCATCAGTAACTTTTATGTTGTACTCTTCGAAATTATTATATGGCATTATATCTATGTTAGTTCTGTATTTCTTTTTTTAATTTACTTTTATAAGTAGCCTGCAATTTACTTAGTTTTGGATTAATCACAAACTGACAATATCCTTGATTACTGTTTTGATTATAATAATTCTGGTGGTAATCTTCAGCATTATAAAACGCACCTAAAGCTGCTACTTCCGTGACAATAGGATCATTAAAAACACCTTCAGTATTAAGATTAGTGATCATTATTTGCGATCTTTCTTTTTGATCATCATCTATATAAAATATGGCACTCCTGTATTGGGTTCCACGATCCGCTCCTTGCCTATTCAAAGTAGTAGGATCATGAGTAGCAAAAAAGATTTCTAATAATTCATTATAGCTAATGATATCAGTATCATATTCAATTTTTATTGCTTCGGCATGCCCAGTTCTTCCTGAAGTAATTTCACGATATGCCGGATTCTTAATGGTTCCTCCAGTATATCCAGAAACTACTTGATGCACACCTTCTAATCGTTGAAATACGGCTTCTGTACACCAAAAACATCCTCCAGCAAAAACAGCAGTCTTTAGGTTATTTTTTCCCATAATATTGTTAAATAGCAAATATTGTTTAACGAATTTACACATATACTAAACAGCGCTAACTCTTTTTAACTTTTCATTAGTAAGTCATTTAGTTGTAAATCCTAGTTTTGCAAGTAAGTCGAAAAAGTAAGGATTTTTTTACAAAACATGAATAGAAAATTACGCCCTATCTTAAGTGTGCTACTCGTTCTGCACGCTACTCTTTTATTTAGTCAGAAAAAAAAACAAATTACGGCGCACAGAATAACAACAGCTCCAAAAATAGATGGTATTCTGGATGATCTGATTTGGAAAAACATCCCTGCTTCTGGTGATTTTAGGATGTGGCAACCTGGAAATGAAGGAATAATACCAGAAAATCTTCGTACCGAAGTCAAAATGGCCTACGATAACAAAGCTGTATATTTTGCCGCGTATTTATATGATAATGAACCTAATAAAATATTAAAACAATTTAGCCAACGAGATGATGTCTTTGCACAAGCTGACTTTTTTAATATCTCTATAAATACTTATAATGATGGGATTAATGAAACTCGATTTTTTATTACAAGTGCAGGAACAATTGGGGATGCTAGAGCGGATCAGTTTAATGAAGATTTTAGTTACAATGTAGTTTTTAATGCTAAAATTTCCTACGATGAAAAAGGTTGGTATGCAGAATTCAAAATCCCTTACAACGCCTTACGTTTTCCTGAAGTAGCTGTACAGCATTGGAGTATTAACTTCTATCGACGATTACAGCATAGGAATGAAACACATTCTTGGAATTTTATAGATAATAAAATTGGGCAACGAACACAATATAATGGATTAGTAAAAGGTATAGAAAACATAAACCCTCCTGTGAGACTTACCTTTTTCCCTTTTGTACAAGGATTAGGTGCTACTTTCGATGGAAAAACTGAAACTGATTTTAGTGCCGGATTAGATGTTAAATATGGATTAAGTGATAGTTTCACATTAGATGCAACGCTAATACCTGATTTTGGACAAGCAGCTTTTGATGAAGTACGACTTAATCTAGGACCTTTCGAACAAACTTTCGGAGAGAACAGACAGTTCTTTACAGAAGGAACAGAGCTATTTAATAAAGGTCGAATCTTCTTTTCCCGACGTGTAGGTAATGGACCTTCTGGTTTTGTTTCTGAAGATGAACTTATGGAAAATGAAGTAGCTGAAGACAATCCTTCTAAGGTAAACTTACTGAACGCGCTTAAAATTTCGGGAAGAACTAAAGGAAATCTTGGTATTGGTTTTTTTAATGCTATTACAGAAAAAACAGAGGTCCGTATAACGGATACTATTACCGGAGAACAAAGAAGTAAAGTAGTAGAACCTCTAGCTAACTACAATATATTTGTTCTGGACCAACAGTTTAATAACAACTCATCTATTTCATTAATAAACACTAACGTAACCCGTAATGGCAGTGATTTTAGAGATGCCAATGTGACTGGTTTGGCATGGAATCTAGCCAACAAAGCAAATTCATATAGATTAACTGGTCGGTCAATAGTAAGTCAAGTAAATCTACCAGGAGATAATATTGCAGGTTTTAGATCAGAGTTGGATTTTGATCGTATCAAAGGTAAATGGAGATATGGATTTGGACATGATCTGGCCAATACTACTTTTGACATTAATGATTTAGGAGTGAATTTTAGAAATAACTTCAATAGTTTTAGAGTTAGTACATCCTATCAGATTTTTGAACCTACTAAATTGTTTAATAATTATAGAATCAATCTATTCGCTAGACATCGAAGATTATACGATCCTAGTGTACAAACTTCTAATTCTGTTGGGGTGGATTGGTTTTTCGTAACCAGAGAACGCTTTGGTTTCGGAGGGTTTACAATTTATGATTCTGATACAGACGATTATTTTGAACCTAGAGTAGATGGCAGATTTGTAACATACAGTGAGAATCTGGGTGTTAACTTATGGGTATCTTCAGATTATCGCAAAAAGTTTGCTTACGATGTGCGTGTATTTCATCGTAATTGGTTTGAAGATGATCAGCAAACCTATAGTATGAACCTTTCCCCTAGATATAGATTTTCTGATAAATTCTTAGTTATTTGGGCAACCGATTACTCTATAAGAAAACGCAATTTCGGATATATTGACAATGACGATACTGATGTATTCTTGGGTCAACGAGATATTACTACCATAGAAAACTCATTAAGTGCTAGTTACAATTTTGATCCTTATAAGGCGATTAATCTACGTTTTAGAAATTTCTGGAGTACTGCGGATTACTCCGAAAATATATTTTATACGTTAAACAATGATGGAACCCGTACTCAGACCGATTATGATGTTTCTGAAAATGATCCGAATACCAATTTTAATATATGGAATCTTGATCTAAGTTTTAGCTGGAGATTTGCTCCTGGAAGTGAAGCCACCCTACTTTATAGAAATCAAATTTTTAACCAAGATGAACTTTCTACAATTAATTACTCTGACAGTTTGGATAATCTTTTTGGTCAACCTATCCAACATACTTTATCATTAAGAGTGGTTTATTTTCTAGACATAAATAATTTAAAAGGTTCTTTTAAGGGATAATCTTGCCGAATTTTAGGATATTGGTTATTTTCACTGCTTCAAGAAACGTATAGATGATAAAAGCTAAAAATATTCACAAAAATTATGGAGACCTGCACGTATTAAAAGGTGTTGATCTACATATTAAAGAAGGTGAAATTGTTTCTATAGTGGGAGCTTCTGGAGCAGGAAAAACTACTTTGTTACAGATTTTAGGAACATTAGATAGAGCATCAGAGCTAAAAGGGAGTGATTTGTCGATCAATAATAACATTATCAATTTCTTATCTGAAAAACAATTATCTAAATTCCGAAATGAGCAATTAGGGTTTATTTTTCAATTCCACCAGTTACTACCAGAATTTACAGCCTTAGAAAATGTATGTATTCCGGCATTTATCAAAAAAGTTCCAAAAGCTGAAGCAGAAAAAAGAGCAAAGGAACTACTGGATTTTTTAGGTTTGGGACATCGATATGATCATAAACCTGCAGAACTTTCTGGTGGTGAACAACAAAGGGTTGCAGTAGCACGCTCATTAATTAATAATCCGAAGGTGATTTTTGCAGATGAACCCTCTGGTAATCTAGACAGTGAGTCTGCAGAGAATTTACATAAACTATTCTTTAAGCTTAGGGATGAATATGGTCAAACCTTTGTTATTGTTACCCATAATGAAGAGTTAGCGGATATGGCAGACAGAAAACTAGTGATGGTTGATGGTAAAATTGTAGATAAAACATAATCGTATTCATCTTTTTAATTTTTGAAATTTTCAATATTGATTAATACTTCGTGAAGAAACTAAACAAATCCGAACTCAAAGAATTTCTTGACGAAAAAGCTGCTTTTTATGAACAACCAAAATTCATAGAAACAGATCCAGTTCAAATTCCACATCTTTTTACACAAAAAGAAGATAAAGAAATAGCAGGTTTCCTGACGGCAACAATTTCCTGGGGTAATCGTAAAAGTATTCTTACCAATGCTCATAAGCTAATGCTCTTGATGAGAAATTCTCCTTATGATTTTGTAATGAATCATACAGATACTGATCTAGATGATTTAGAAGGTTTCGTCCATAGAACTTTTAATCATATTGATCTAACATACTTTATCAAAGCATTGCGGAATCTCTATATTAAATTCGAAGATATGGAAGGTTTTTTTAACCAATATGCAAACGATGAATATCTACAAACTGCAATTCATCATTTTAAAAAAGAATTTTTCAGCTTACCGCACGAAACGAGAACCGAAAAACACGTAAGCGATCCGCACAAAAACTCTGCTGCTAAACGAATAAATATGTTTTTTAGATGGATGATACGGGATTCCAACGCCGGTGTGGACTTAGGAATCTGGAATAGCCTATCCCCTTCCCAATTATCTTGTCCTTTAGATGTACATTCTGGTAATGTTGCTAGAAAACTAAATCTGCTAAGTAGAAAACAAAACGATGCCAAAGCATTACATCAGCTTGATGTTAATTTAAGGTTATTAGATCCACTAGACCCTGTAAAATATGATTATGCGCTATTTGGTTTAGGTGTTTTTGAAAAATTTTAGCTTAGAATAATTCTAAAGAGTAACATCCTGTTTACATTCTAAACATTAGGTTGACGTTTCTTTAATAAACATAAAACATTTTCATAAAGTTATTCAGCTTATGGTCGTAGTAAATTTGTCAAAACAAAAATTTACACAATCATGAAAAATTACTTAAGACTTCTTGCGCTATGTTGCGGTTTGCTATTCATTTCTTGTAACGATGATGATGATACTTCAACACCACCTATAGGAGATCTAATTGAATTAGAAAGCAGATCAACCTCGCCTGTTCTTCTGAAAAAAATGTCTGGTTTCACAGATATTGAAATCTACAATTTACTTTCATCAGAAGATACGTACATTCCTAATTTTACTTACGGTTCTATGGCCGACGGAGCAGGTTTACTTCGTAATGCAGATGGAACATATACGTTAATAAATAATATAGAAGCAGACTACGCTATAGCAAGAATCACATTAGATGAAACTTTTAAACCTATAAAAGGAGAACATATTCTTAATGCGGTTGCTACTGCAGAAACAGCTCAATGTTCAGGTTCTATGATCTCTCCAGAGGAACACGGTTTTGGTCCTATGTATTTATCTGGAGGAGAATGGGGAGGAAATTCTAAAGGGGTTTTCGCTACTGATCCATACAGAGACCCTTCTGTTGCTTCTACTCCAAGAATGTTAACTGCAATGGGACAATGGTCTACAGAAAATGCAGTAGCAATTGGAAAAGATGCTTATTCAGATAAAACAGTGGTATTTATAGGCGATGACAACAGTAATAACGAGATTCCTTCTGGTCAGTTGGGTATGTATGTTGGAAACCGAGGAGATCTTGAAGGAGGAAAACTATATGGACTAAAAGTTACTTCTCCCGGAATTACATATGAAATGGATATGGAAGAAGGTACAGCATATGATATGGAGTTCGTAGAACTTACCGAAAAAGATATTGATCTATTAGATACTGAAGCTAAATCAAAAGGTGTCATGGGATTCTCTAGATTAGAGGATATCGACTGGAGAAGAGGCTCTGCTACTAACAATAGAGAAGTATATTTAGCAGTGACAGGTAGAGATAAACCAGACCTTATCGGAAAAGGAACTCGCTCTGGAAGAGTTTATAAAGTAGTATTGAACGAAAATGATCCTACTGGAGCTGGTAAAATTACTTGTGTATTAGATGGTGACAAAGAAGGCGGCAAAGCTGAAGCTTTTCACAGTCCAGATAATATTTTAGTAACAGAAAATTATGCCTATATCCAGGAAGATCCAAACGGAATTCAGGATTTTAAACCAGCCGCTGCTCATTACGCCAGATTATACCAATATGATCTTAATTCAGGAGCTCTAAAAGCGGTTTTAGAATGTGATCAAGTAGCTGCTGCCGCTCAAGGGTATGGTCCTGCAGATAGAACTTGGGAAATAACAGGAATGATTGATATCTCTGATATTATTGGTGTTGATGAAACATTTATCTTAATTACTCAAAATCACGGTTGGGAAAAAACAGATGGAACACCTTTTACAGATCCTAATGCCAACCCAAATGTGGCAGACAGCAGAAAAGAAGGAAGTATGATGTATATAGTTAAGGGATTAGGAAGATAATATTTATATCAGATTATAATAAAATGCAGTTATTTTTAAACTATAAAATTAGTAAAGAGGCTTGTCGTATGATAAGCCTCTTTATGTTATTTATCATATTTTCTTGTACTAAGGAAAAAAAGACAGAAAAACTACCGGTTAATACAATTATGCAACAACAATTTGATGCAGACATTTTAGCTACGATTGTATATCTCGATAGTATTAATCAAAATCCATCTAATGCCGAAAACAATTTTAAGGAAGCTAAAAAATATTTCAAAAAGTTAGAGCCTATACTATCAGGCTTGGATGTAGAGAATTATGGATTTCTTAATCAACCAAATATTTTAAAAGTCGAAGAAGAAGATTTTACAGATATCAAAATTAAATCCCCAAGTGGTTTTCAAGTTCTTGAAGAAGAGCTTTTTGCAGATAAAATAGATACAATCGCAATTATAAAACATGTTAATCTAATCACAGGTAGATTAAAGCTTATTAAAAAAAATACAAGCTTTGATCACCTAAAACCATATCATTTTCTGTGGTTACTTAGAAAAGCAATAGTAAGAGTAGCACTTACAGGGATTACCGGTTTTGATTCTCCGGTATTAGAAAACTCATTAGGAGATTCTCGAATAGTTTACCAAAGCTTGCATACATATTTATCAATCTTTAAGGATGAATTTAGTGATAAAAACCTATTCAATACATGGCAAACTGAAATCGAAACTACTCTGGATAATTTAGAAGGAAATTTTAATAAATTTGACAGGTATCATTTCATCAAAAACCATACACACAAACAGTTAAACCTGTGGAATCAGACAGTAACGGACTGGGAGGTAAAATTTCCTTTCGAATTGGCAATAAAAAATGATGCTACTTCTCTATTTTCGTCAAACACTTTTAATGTGAATTATTTTGCTGATCAAAGTCAAAAAGAACTAAGTTCAGAAAAAGTAATACTCGGTAAAAGATTGTTTTATGATACCAATCTCTCATCTACTAAAAAGATAAGCTGTGCGACTTGTCATCAACCCGAAAAAGCATTTACAGATGGGCTAAAAATTTCTAAAGGGGTCACTCGTAACAGCCCAACGCTAATGTATGCAGCATTACAACAAGCTTTCTTTTATGATAAGAGAGCTGGTGGACTAGAAGGCCAAATCATAAATGTAGTGGAGAATCAAAATGAATTTCATACAGACTTAGAAACTTTAGAAAATGCTGTTTTAGCAGATACTACATATATTAAAGACTTTTCAAAGGTATACCCAAATCGAAAAATAAATAATAATGATATTAGAAATGCCATTGCAAGCTATATCAGAAGTTTAATTCCCTTTAATTCTAAATTTGATAGAAATATAAATAATATTGAGAACACTCTTTCTCAGAATGAAATTAATGGTTTTAATCTTTTTAATGGTAAAGCCAAATGTGCTACTTGTCATTTTGCTCCATTATTTAATGGTACCGTTCCTCCGGATTATAAAGAATCTGAAATAGAACTAATTGGGGTTCCTGCATCCAATGATACTATTAATGCAGTTATAAGTGAAGACTTAGGAAGATATATGGTGTATCAAACACCTGAACGAAAACACTTTTTTAAAACGCCAACAGTACGAAACGCCGATATAACGGGGCCATACATGCATAATGGGGTATATAATACATTAGAAGAAGTTATGGATTTTTATAATCGTGGTGGCGGAGCTGGTATAGGAATAGATCAACCATATCAAACCTTGCCTCCAGATCCTCTAAATTTAACAAAACATGAGATTGATGATATTATTGCTTTTATAAAAAGTTTAAACGAAAATATGGGTGAATATTAGATATTTAGGTGTTTTTGGAATAATCTGAGTAGGGAATCCTTAATTTGTGATTTTTTTTTGTTAATTTTATTAAGAATTGTTTCAAATAAGGCAATTCCTGATGAAGATGATCGTACCAGCATTCCCTGTAAATGAAGATTTTAGAATTGAAGCTTTAAAATCGTTGAATATTCTTGATACCAAATCTGAAGATAAGTTTGATGAGATTACAGCGCTGGCTGCATATTTGTGTGATACAGAAATTGCTTTAATATCGTTAGTAGATAATGATAGAGAATGGTTTAAGTCTTCATACGGCTTTTCGACTACTGAAATCCCAAGAAAACATTCTTTCTGTGCACATGCAATTCTGGAACCGGATACTCCATTAATAGTTAATGATGCCAGAACAGATGAACGTTTTCACGATAACCCGCTTACTTTAAACGGTACGGTAATCTTTTATGCCAGCATCGCGCTTATTGATAAAAATGGGTTTGCACTAGGAACTTTATGTGTGATTGATCGGCAACCCAAAGAACTCAGTGACAAACAACTAGAAGCTTTAAAATCACTTGCTCATCAAGTTGTTATTTTATTTGAACTCAATAAAAAAAATGATGATTTAAAAAAGGTAGAAGATAAACTGAGAAAACGAAATGAATCTTTAAAAGAATTTGCCAGAGTAATTTCTCATGATTTAAAAATGCCATTAGCAAATGTTATTACCACTTCGGATTTATTAAAATTGAAATTAGCAAATAATCTAGATAAGGAAACTTCAGAATATTTTGAATATATAAAACAGTCCTCATTTTCGATGAGTGATTATATTAATGATGTCTTAGATCATTATGAAAGTGATAGCTTAGCTCAAAATAAACCAGAACTATTTAAACTTAACCACCTTCTTAGAGAAATTGCAGAGCTACTAAGCATAAAACCAGATTGCACAATCAATTTCCCGGAATCAAACCCTGCTTTGAATTGTAATAAATCTGCATTAAAACAGATTTTTTTTAATCTGATAGGTAATAGTATCAAGTATAATGATAAAGAACATATTATAATAGATATAGAACATACAGAGGACAATATCTTTTATTTTTTTAAGATCACTGACAACGGAATGGGTATCCCAGATAATCAGATAGATTCTATTTTCGAACTATTTACTACGGCTAACGGAACTGACCGAAGTGGTAATAAAGGGAATGGAATAGGACTTTCTACCGTAAAAAAATTAGTAGAGACACTTGGAGGGTGTATCAAGGTGAAATCTGACCTTGGAGTACAAACATCATTTAATTTTTCTATTAAAAAACAAACAAAAATCTAAGCTATAGTAGCTACGCAAGCTTCAGTACACTTTTCTCCGTCTATTGCTGCAGAAATGATTCCTCCCGCATAACCGGCACCTTCTCCACAAGGATAGAGTCCTTTTATTTGTGTATGTTCTAACGTGTATCGATCTCTTGGTATTCTTACAGGAGATGAAGTTCTGGATTCTGGAGCGTGAACAACGGCTTCATTTGTTAGATACCCGCGCATACTTTTATCAAAAGCCTTAAAACCCTCCCTAAGTGTATTATGAATAAACTTTGGGAAAACTTCATTCATATCTACAGATGTCAAACCAGGTTTGTATGAGGTCTCGGGTAAATCCAAAGATGTCTTTCCCTGTGTTAGATCTACTAAGCGTTGTGCAGGAACCCGTTGAGTTTCTCCGGCTAGAAGCCAAGCTTGCTGTTCTATTTTTTTCTGAAAATAAATTCCAGCCAAAGGTCCATATTCAGAAAACTCTTTAAAATCTTCTAAACGTAATTCCACTACAATTCCGCTATTAGATGTAGGTTGATCTCTTTTTGACGGTGACCAGCCATTAGTAACTACTTCTCCAGGACTCGTAGCACAAGGAGCAATCACTCCGCCCGGACACATACAGAAAGAATACATTCCTCTCCCCTTTACCTGTTTTACTATACTATAAGGAGATGGAGGAAGATATGGCCCTCGAACATCACATTTATACTGTATTTGATCGATTAATTGTTGAGAATGTTCTACTCTAACGCCTAATGCAAATGGTTTTGCTTCTATTTCAATCTGTTTTTTATATAATAACTCAAAAACATCTCTGGCCGAATGTCCTGTAGCCAGAATTACTTTATTGGTATCGATCGTATCACCATTTTGTAATGTTACACCAGCAATTTTAGAATTCTTGATACTAAAATCAGTTACACGTGTTTCAAAATGTATTTCTCCGCCATGTTCTTTTATTTTTTCTCTAATAGCCGCTATAATCGCGGGTAATTTATTCGTTCCTATATGAGGGTGTGCTTCTACTAAAATCTGATCCGTTGCTCCAAAAGCAACTAACAATTGAAGAATACGGTTTACATCTCCCCTTTTCTTAGAACGTGTATATAACTTACCATCACTGTAGGTACCTGCTCCTCCTTCTCCAAAACAATAATTAGAATCTTCATTTACAATATGATCTCTATTTATTGCTTTAAGATCTCTCCTTCTGTTACGAACATCCTTGCCTCTTTCTAATACTATCGGCTTATAACCTAATTCTACACAGCGTAAAGCAGCAAATAATCCTGCTGGACCTGCTCCAATAATGACAATCTCGCTTGCTTTTGATACATCTGGATATTCTGGTAACTGAATTGATTCTTCTACAAAATCTTCCTGTACATATACCTTTATTTTCAGATTTACTTTAATAGCTTTTTGACGAGCATCAATAGATCGTTTTAAAATTTGGATGTGTCTTATTTCTTTTAAAGAGATACCATTCTTTCTAGACACTTGGGATTTCAACCGATCAGAATCTGCCGCTATTTCTGGTGTTACTTGTATGCTAAATTCGTGTTGCAAAGGATCTTAATTCTAGTTTTTCGCGAAGATACAATGTTATAAAAAAACAAATCTATTTATTACGAACATAAACCAATTTAAACTTTCGATTACTTTGATCTCTTTGCTCTATCTCAAATTGTGTTAGTGACTTAAATAAAGGTGTTAACTTTTCGAACCCAAAATTTCTAGAATCAAAATTAGGTTGTTTTTTAAGAATAAGAGAACCTACATCTCCCATAAAAGCCCATCCATCTTCATCAGCAGCATCAGAAACAGAATTTCTTAGTAACCTCATTACTTTAGGAGTAATTTTATCTAAGTTAGATTTTTCTGACTTTTCTTTACCATCCTTTTTCTCCGTATCCTTATTCAGAATTTCTAGATAAATAAACTTATCACAAGCTACAATAAAGGGATCTGGTGTTTTCTTTTCTCCAAGTCCATATACGACAACACCCGCTTCTCTTAATCTCATAGCTAATTTAGTGAAATCACTATCAGAAGAAACTAAACAAAATCCATTAACTTTTTCTGAATATAAAATATCCATGGCATCTATAATCATTGCAGAATCCGTTGCATTTTTACCGGTTGTATAGCTATATTGTTGAATAGGATTTATAGCATTTTCGAGTAGAACATTCTTCCATTTCGCCAAATATGGTTTGGTCCAGTCTCCATAAATCCGTTTAATGGTTGGTGTACCGTACTTGGTAATCTCTTCCATCATCTCTTTTAAATATTTTGCTGGTATATTATCGCCATCAATTAAGACAGCTAATTTTGTATCTTTAATCATGTTTTTAAAGGTACGTAAATAGGATATCTAAAAAAAGTATTCAATACTAATCTAATGACCATACGAGAAATACTAAAAAACACTCTACATCGACCTTGGGACATACCTAATGAACCTTGGAAATACTACCAAGAGTGGAATAACGCAATTTTCCTTCATTGGAAAGTAGATTATGATGAACTTAAGAATTTTGTTCCTAAAGAATTGGAAATAGATTTGTTTGAGGGAAATGCCTGGGTTTCATTAGTAGCATTTTCTATGGAAAAAATTAGACCGAAACATCTTCCATACTTTCCTCCTATTTCTAATTTTGAAGAAATCAATATTCGAACATACATCAAATCAGGAAAAAAGACAGGAGTTTATTTCTTAAGTATTGAAGGAGGAAAAAAGATTTCTTGTAAAATCGCCAGAAAAATTTCTGAATTACCTTATCGATATTCTAAAATGAAAAGAAAATCAGGTTTCTACACTTCATCTAATAATAGTTTTAGAGACGTATTTAAAATTCAATTTAATTTAGGAAAAGAACAAAAAACTAAATCCAATTTAGATATTTGGTTAACAGAACGCTATGCCCTTTTTCAGGATACCCAAGATGCTATTAATGAATACGAAATCCATCATCCAGAATGGCCGTTACAAGAAATAGAAATTAAAAGTTTAAGCGTTCAGTATGCTCGTTTTATGAACTTACTAAAAGGAACTCCTAATCAAATTGGATATTCTAAAGGATTGCAAGTAATTGCTTGGGGAATGAATAAAAAAAGTAAAGCTGATTATAATTAAATACATTTTAATAAAAGTTAAACTAAAAAGTGGAGATTAAATTTTTAAAAATATTTTCAAAAAACATAGAAGCTCAGAAAGAGTTTTACAAAAACATTCTAGAGTTTTCCTATGAATTGGAATCTAACGGTTTTAAAATCAAAACTCAAGAAAACACTTTGTCCTTTGAAAAGTCCGAAAAGGAGTATTATTATCATTTTGCATTTTTAATACCAACAGGTTCAATCTATAAAGCAATTGACTTTTTAGAGAATAAAAACATTTTTCTTTTACCATATAAAGGAGAGAAAATAATCCAATTCGATAGTGGAAGAGCCATTTATTTTTATGATAAGGATAAAAATATAGTTGAATTTATTGAACGGCCCTTAGTAAACTATCCTAAAAGCAATAGTTTTTCTATTGATCAGGTAATAAAGCTTAATGAAATAGGATTGCCTCATATAAATCCTATAAAAATGGCAAATACTTTAATTAATAAATTCGGAATTAATCCTATAAACAGAAATAGTTTTAGAGAAAACTTTTGTTGGGTTGGCGATCATAACGGAGTGATTATTGTAACGGAAGAAGGAAGAAATTGGCTCCCAACGGATAGACCTGGAATTATAAATGATTTCACCATCTGTTATCAAGAAAATGGAATAGAATACAACATCTCTTTTGAAAACAACGAAGTAAAATAAAGAAATAAAAGTTCTTTTTATCAAAAAAAACACTAATAGCAGTTTTTAATCCGAAAAAACGAAGCTTTTGTCGATCCTTTCTGTTACTAGGGTTTACAAGGTTTTATACCAATAAACAGCATTTATTTATATCTCAATTACGCTGTTTTAACCTTTTATTAATATATAAGTTTCTATATTTGATTTGAACAATCAATAATTAGACTTATGAAAAAACTATTTTTTTTAGCCATTGCGCTTATCGGTTTTACCACAGTTTCAAATGCACAAAGTATTAAATTTGGTGTTAAAGGAGGTGTGAATTTTGCTAATGTAGATTCTCGATTTGACACTGATGCCAGAACTGGTTTTCATCTAGGAGCGGTAGCAACTATAGGCTTACCTGGTAAATTTGCTATTCAACCAGAAGTTTTATATTCTGCCCAAGGAACTGATGATTTAAAAGTAGATTACATCAACGTTCCAATTTTAGTGAAATACAAATTTCTAAAGTTTCTTAGTTTCGAAGCAGGACCACAATTTGGTGTTGTTGTCAATGATGATTATCAGGTGGGAGAACCAGAAAGCTTTGATGTAAGTGTTGCTGCTGGAGTTGGTGTTTCCTTTGCAAAATTCTTCGCTCAAGCTAGATACAATCATGGAGTAACAGACATTGATGATGCTATTGGTAGTCAAAATAGAACTTTTCAGCTTTCTGTAGGATACTATATTTTCTAACAAGAAATATAACAATTATAAAAAAAGCAGAAGTTAAACTTCTGCTTTTTTTATTTTACGATCTTTTACGTCTTCTATTATTATTTCTATTATTACGTTTAGGTCTTCCTTGCTGATTTTTCTTTGGTGGTGCAGCGTTATAATCAAAAATAAAACTTG
Organism: Aquimarina sp. BL5; assembly: GCF_003443675.1. Taxonomy (NCBI): domain Bacteria; kingdom Pseudomonadati; phylum Bacteroidota; class Flavobacteriia; order Flavobacteriales; family Flavobacteriaceae; genus Aquimarina; species Aquimarina sp. BL5. Next base: position 826,787 of record NZ_CP031963.1, read on the forward strand.
GTTCAAAACCTTCTATGGTTTCTTTAGGTAGCGTTAATCCTAGTAATTTCTCTATTCCTTTTACGTATGCTACTTCTTCCTGAGAAACTAAAGAGATTGCTTCTCCACTTGCTCCTGCTCTACCGGTACGACCGATTCTATGCACATAATCTTCAGAAATATTTGGTAATTCATAATTGATTACATGTGGTAATAAAGGGATATCCAATCCTCTAGCAGCAATATCAGTTGCTACTAATACTCTAATTTTATTTTGTTTAAAACCTGCCAATGCTTTTGTTCTTGCTCCTTGACTTTTATTTCCGTGTATTGCGGCAGATGTGATTCCGTTTTTTACTAACTTTTCGCTTAAACGATTTGCTCCGTGTTTAGTTCTAGTAAAGATCAAAACTTGCTTCCAATTTCCTTCAGAAATTAATTTAATAACGACTTCGTTTTTCTTAGCCTTATCAACCTTATACATCTTTTGATCTACCTTCTCTGCAGTTGTATTCTCTGGAGCTGCTTCTACAGATACAGGGTGATGTAAAATCCCGTTAGCCAACTTTTTGATTTCCTTAGAGAATGTAGCAGAAAATAATAAGTTCTGTCTTTTCTTAGGCAATAGTGCGAGTATTTTATTGATATCTCTCTGAAATCCCATATCCAGCATTCTATCCGCTTCATCCAATACTAGAATCTCAGTTTTTGCCAGAGAAAGTGCTCTCTGACTATGCAAATCTAGTAAGCGGCCAGGAGTAGCAACTAATATATCAACTCCATTTCTTAGAGATCTGATCTGTGGATTAGCATTTACACCTCCAAAAACTACCATAGACCTCAAATCTACAAATTCACTATATGCTTTTACATTATCTAATATTTGGGCAGCTAGTTCTCTGGTTGGAGTTAATATTAATGCTCTAATAGGTCTTTTTCTGTAATGTTGACCTTGCGATAATAACTGAAGTATCGGTAATGTAAAACCAGCTGTTTTACCAGTTCCCGTTTGAGCCGATGCTAATACATCTTTTCTTTCTAAAATTGGTGGTATTGCTTTTTCCTGAATTGGAGAAGGAACAGTATATCCTTTTTTATCGATTGCTTTTAATAAAGCATCGGATAATCCTAATGAATTAAATGACATATAAATTGTTTAAGAAACAACAATCTATTACGTTATGCCATTTCTGAATGCAGCAGCAAAGGTACGCCTATTTTTTAGTATTAAAATTTTCTTAATAGTTTTCTCTATTTATTTGAAATCTAACTCAAAAAATACTTTATTTATTACAAAATGTATTACTCCATTATCAAATTTAAATTCTTGTGTTTTATAAATACAAAGTGGCTCTTCGCTATATTAGCTAATTGTAGAAATGATTATTGAAATAACTAATTTAAAGACATTATGCAATCTAAGTATATCTTTAATCCGATTTTTATCAGTTCGTTATTGATTCTTTTGATAAATGATTTCTTTCTTAAATATGCCTTTCATAATTGGATTACCGGAAAATTATCTGACATATTTGGAATTATAGTTTTTGCTTTATTTTTAACAGCGTTTACCAGTAAATTTAAAAAAAGCATATTTATAATTACAGCCTTTGCTTTTAGCTTTTGGAAAACATCTTATAGCCAACCTATTATTGAATTTTGGAATACTTTAAAAATTATACAATTTGACAGAACCATAGATTATACTGATATTATTTGTGTTTTAGTCTTAATCCCCTTATATCAATACAGCCCTTCCATTCTTTTAATTAAGTCTAAAACGATAGTATTTAAGTTAGTCAAACCTGCTTTAATAAGTATAACTTTCTTTGCTATATTAAGTACTTCGCAAAGACGTTATCTAATACCATCTTCCATGAAATTAGACAAAAATATTACTATTAAAATGTCTAATGATTCATTTTTCCGTCAATTAGAAAAAGATAAGATCAACTACCAAAAAGATGATATATTGATTGTAAAAAGAGATACTTTTGACAAGTATATTCTTAGAAATATTGTTTTAGATTACGATACAATACAAAAAGTAACCATCGGTGTAAGAGAAAGAAAAAATAAAACCAAAGTATATATAGATAGTTTGGTGAATATAAAAGATGATAAAAGTTATTATTTTACCGTTAATAAAAAATGGTTAAAAACATATAAAGTAGATTTGATAGAATTATTGAATAATACAAATAAGTAAAACTATTTGATCGGTTACGTTATTTTCTTACCCTAAAAATTCGTTAAGCCTAAACGGTCAATAACAAATCTTATAGTATATTTGACAAACGTTAATCAAGAATGCAATTTAGACACCCAGAATTTCTTTATGCTTTATTTGCACTTGTTATTCCTATTATAGTCCATTTATTTCAATTACGTCGTTTTCAGAAGGTATCTTTTACCAATGTACAATTTCTAAAAGCGGTTACAATACAGACACGTAAAAGTTCTCAGATAAAAAAATGGTTAACACTTCTTGCTAGATTATTGGCTCTAGCGGGACTTATTATTGCTTTTGCGCAACCGTTTTTAGCTTCAGAAGAAATCGTTGGTAAGAAAAGTGAAACAGCAATTTACCTGGATAATTCTTTTAGTATGCAAGCCAAAGGCTCTAAAGGTCCTTTGTTACAGAGAGCTATCCAAGAGCTATTGAGTGTATTACCAGAAGATGAAACGATCTCTATCTTTACGAATACCAAAACATTTAAGGATGTTAGTAAAAAAGACATTCAGAATGATTTACTTCAACTCGAATACACATCCAATCAAATACCTTATAGTGCAGCATACCTAAAAGGAAAACAACTTATCGGAAATGCTCCAGAAACTATTAAAAGGATCATTATGGTCTCTGATTTTCAGCAAAAAAATGAAGCTTTTGATCTTCCATTTGATGCTGATACCGAAACAAATTTTGTGCAACTAAAACCAGTAACTCGTCAAAATATTTCGATAGACAGTCTTTCATTACAGCGTAATACAAATAATGAATTAGTTCTTAATGTTCTAGTGAGTAATACAGATGCTAATGCAGATAATGTATCTCTTGCCTTTTATAATGACGAAAAGTTATTAGCAAAAACCTCTGTTTCAATTCCTAAAAATGGGACAATTAGCACCCAGTTTAAAATTGATGAAAACATCAAAGTTAATGGTCGTATTGTACTAGAAGACCCTGCCTTAACCTTTGATAATTCTAGATATTTCACCATTAATACGCCAGAAAAGATTAAAGTCTTGGCCATCAATGAAGCAAACGATAGTTTTATAAAAAACATTTATACCGCTGATGAATTCTTTCTAATAAGTACAGTACTGGAAAAGCTAAATTATAATGATATTAGTAATTCTAATCTGGTGCTAATTAACGAAATGAAACAAATTCCGGTCTCATTAATCAATGCGCTTAAATCATTCGAAGATCAAGGCGGTACCATATGTTTTATTCCCGCTACAGATGGCAATATTGTTTCGTACCAACAACTAATTAATAGTTTTTCTAAAGAAGGTTTATTAGAATTAAATACGTTAGAAAAAAGAATAACCGGTATTAATTTTTCGCACCCACTATATAGAGGAGTTTTTGACAAAAGAATAACTAATTTTCAATATCCTAAAGTTAATTCATTCTATAGAACCAATTCTGATAATAGTATTTTATCTTTCGAGGATCGTACACCCTTTTTATATAAGACAAATTCTTTGTACATCTTTACAGCATCAATTAATAACGAGAATTCTAATTTTAAGAATTCGCCACTAATTGTTCCAACCTTATATAATATAGGGAAACAAAGTTTACAACTCTCCGATATATCATATACTATAGGACAAACGAACACTTATGATATTCCGATATCTTTAGGACAGGATGGAATATTATCTTTAGAATCGAAGGAAGAAAGTAATATCCCTCTCCAACAAAGCTTTGCTACCAAAGTAAGAATTACAACGGATGAAGTGCCTACAAAGGCTGGAATATATGCGTTAAAAGATAAAGAACAACTTATCCAAAATGTAAGCTATAACTACAATACTTCAGAAAGTGATTTACAATATTACGACCTTTCTACTACGACAGAATATGAAGTAAATGATTCTATAACATCCCTATTTGAACAAATAAAAGAAGAAAGTAGTATTCATGAACTTTGGAAATGGTTTATTATTTTTGCTCTGATTTTCTTATTAATTGAAATCCTATTATTAAAATATCTAAAATGAATTTCTTATTAAAGGCTGCTACCATTATTGATCCCTCTTCGCCCTTTCATAATCAAACGGTAGATATTCTCATCGAAAACGGAATAATTAAGGATATTGATGCTTTGATTGATGCTAAGGAAAATGTAGAAGAAATTAAACTGGACACACTGCACGTATCACAAGGATGGTTTGATAGTAGCGTAAGTTTTGGAGAACCAGGATATGAAGAACGAGAAACTATAAACAATGGATTAACTGTCGCTGCTAAAAGTGGTTTTACCAGTATAGCTATTAATCCAAATACCTTACCAATCACAGATACAGGTGCCTCTGTAGGCTTCCTAAAAGGAAAAGCATTACAGAACCCTGTCAACCTCCACCCTATTGGATCCTTAACAACCAAATCTGAGGGTATCGATATGGCGGAGCTATATGATATGAAACAAGCTGGAGCCGTAGCCTTTGGAGATTATAAGAAATCTGTTAGAAATCCAAACTTGCTTAAAATAGCTTTATTATATGCTCAAAACTTTGATGGGCTTGTACTTTCTTTTCCACAAGATAATAGTATTGCAGGAAAAGGCATGGTAAATGAAGAAGAACAAAGCACATTACTCGGACTAAAAGGAATTCCTGCGCTGGCAGAAGAATTACAAATCTCCAGAGATCTTTTCCTACTGGAATATACTGGAGGAAAATTACATATTCCAACAATATCCACAGCTAAGTCTGTTCAATTAATCAGAGAGGCTAAAGCGAATGGATTACAAGTAAGCTGTAGCGTTTCTGTACATCATTTATCTCTTACCGATGATGAGCTGACTACTTTTGAAACTAATTACAAAGTATTACCTCCGTTGAGGACCCAAAAAGATGTAAATTCTTTAATAGAAGGTGTTAAGGATGGAACTATCGATATGGTAACCGGCGATCACCAACCTATGGATATTGAACATAAAAAGGTAGAGTTTGATAATGCGAAATATGGAACTATTGGTTTAGAAAGTGCATTTGGAATACTAAATAGTATACTAAGTGTTGACCAAACTATAGCACTACTTACACAAGGAAAATCAATTTTTGGAATCGAAAGTATTTCTATTGATAAAGGAAATAAAGCCGATTTATCCTTATTCACACCAAAAGGGAATACAACATTTGTAGAAAAAAATATACTATCGACTTCTAAAAATAGTGCGTTTCTAAATAAGACTATAAAAGGAAGTACATATGGAATTGTCGGTAATGGCCAGTTAATATTGAAGTAAAATAGTATTTTAACAATATCTGCTTATAATGAATACTTCTTATACCTATCACAGATCTATTTCTTTGATAGTATAACTAAAAATGAATAACAAAATAATAGCAATCATGGAATCAGATTACGAAAAACAAGGAAAAACAGCAGCTGTTATATCATACATTACGATTATTGGAACAATTATAGCCATTTTCATGAATCAAGATGATAAAAATACGTTTGCTAGTTTTCATATAAGACAAGCTTTAGGTATCAATATTGGCTTTTATCTACTGGGTGCATTAGTAAGTATGTTTGATTCTTGGATAATTTCATCATCATTTTACATTTTCATCTTTGTTCTTTGGGTTTTTGGATTGATAACAGCTATAAAAGAAGAACAAAAAACTGTTCCAATCGTTGGGCCTTATTTTCAGGAGTGGTTTACTTTTATTAAATAAACATTATCTACATATATAATATTTACTCAACAGCAAATTTAGTAAGTTTAAGATCCGCTGATAAGGTTATAACTAATATTATAGAATCACTCTCTGATTGCACTAAATACCTGTTACCGCCATCGTTATCCATAAAATCAAATTCTGAAAACTTGCCTTGATTTTCTAAGGTTTTAGTTACGAATTCCTTCACTTTATCAATGGTAAAAGTAGCTTGTAAATCAGTAGAGAATTGATCAAAAATTTTTTGTGCATCATTAGCATTATATGATTCGATTATAGTTTTCATTGTATTTCCATAATCAGCATCTGATTGAGCTACACATATATGTAAACAAAAGAATAAACCAAAATATATCAATTTTTTCATAGCAAAAGTAATTTTTAAAAGGTTTTAAGAAAAGGGAATATTCCACTAATTTTATCAAAAATAAGTATTAATACGTATTTAACAAATTAGAATTATACAATTTTAAGTTTGATATAGTAATAATTTAAAAATAATATTCAAAAAATCCTGATAAATCGTATGTATCAGGATTTTTTGAATAAAATATAATTAGGATATCTATTGTATTGGTTTAGGACTCCATTTAAGGAAATTAGGTTTAATAACTAACTGAACCCATCCCCAGTTTTGTAATCCACTTGGATTAGGCTGATTTTTTAGAAACTCCATTCCATCTGCGGCAAACATTTGAGAATATCCAACTTTTACTGACGCATAAGGGAGTAATTTTTGTGTAAATACAATATCCACTTCAGTTCCAAGGTATTTGTCAGCTTCTGATCCATCAGTATCATCAATAAGAGTAGCTGCGGATGAGAAGTAATGTCCTTTTACAAGAAGGCTAGAGGATTTTCCAAGCTTAAAATTTGCTTTGGCATATATATCAGTTAAACCAACAGAGTTTGCGTGGTTTCCAACATAAAAGTAATCCATATATCCGTTAAACTTATGATTAGTACCATAAAGAGGAAAGAAAGAATAGTTTTTTCCATCCGTTTCGTCTTGATCTGTACCGCTTTGGATTTCAAAACCTCCTCCAATACCGACAGAACCAACTTTTCCATTGGCTTCTAATCCAACTAAATATGCGGAAAGATCAGTGGATGGATTTGCAGGATCACTAGTGTCAGGACCTTCTCCTGCTTGTAGATAAGCATTTAAAGCAAGACCTACTCCTCCAAATTTAAACTTAGAGTGTGTACCAAATGTATGTGTATGATAGAATCCATCTGTAGCGGCTCCATTTACCACATTTTGGAAGGTGTTATTTAATGCTAAAAAGCTAAGCGTTGCTTTTTCTGAAGCTTTCCAGGTTAGGTGTGCATACTCCATAGCTTTATAACTAAAAAAGCCAGTAACATTATATATAGTCCCTGTTTGATTACCAGGAAGTGCATCTAAATCATTTTGACTAAATGCAAAACCAAGATCTAATTTAATCTTTTCGTTTCCATATCTTATTAAAGCTAAATCATGGAAACGACCTTGTAATGCCCAGTCTAAACCACCTAAGATTCTCTGATCATCATATGATATCATTTGTCGACCTACTTTAGTAGACCAACCTTTTCCAAAAGCCAAAGATGCCCAGGCTTCTGCAATTTGCAAATTATTATTAGCATCATTATCCAGAATCTGTCTGGTATCTCCCCATACTCTAACATCCTGAACACTAAAATGAGCTTTGAATTTTTCGGAAGTATATCCGAATTTTAGTCTGGCTCTCTGCTGTACAAAAGCCGCAGGGTCAGCTCCTTGAGGAACTAAACTATTGAATCCGTGACGATATTCAAATCGATCTCTAAAATCTAAATCAACACTTAATTCTTGAGCTGTTATAACATTAGTTAACAGCAAAGTACACAATAACAATTGTAATTTTATTTTCATATTCTTTAGGTTTTTAAAAGTTTAGATAAAAAAAATACGTATTAAAAATTTTGTTTAAAATACGTATTTTTCCCCGTTTTATTCACGGTGTTATGTAATAATCTATATCTTAACTTTTTCGTATAAGCTAGTTACTGAATTAAAAGCTTTTGTTAAATCGTTACTTATCTTATACATTTCCAAAGGTTTAAACCCTTGATTCATTAGCTTTTCCTTGCCATTTTTTATTTGCTCCCATTTTGACATGGCTACTCCTAACTTTTCATCAATTTGTTCGTTATTAAAATTAGATATCAATAGCATTGTAATAGCTCCATCGAGTTCATTAAAAACATTATTCAACATTTGTTCAGAATTTTTAGTCTTTAACGTAGTCTGATTTGCAAAATAATATAATGCCAATCTTTGAGCAAGCATACGCTGTCTCCCGGCCATATTTATCATCTTTTTAAGTTCTAAATCAGATTCACTCGAACCATCATCTTCAAGTAAATTCTCATCGCTTTGATTAGCTCCTTTTGATTCTACTATAACAGCAGACACCACATCATTTGTTGCTTTCAGCAAATCTGTATTTAAATCGATAATCTTTTTTGCATTATCGTAATTAGGAGTAGTTTCAATAAGCTTCTTAAACTCTACCCAGATAACATCTACCTTGGCAATTCTATCTTTAGTAACCTTATAACCAGAATTTTGGTTAATAATACCATTTTGTTTTTCGAAAATAATTTTACTGGTTAAAAGATCTCTTTTTGCTTTTGTATCACTAGGGTTCTCGACTAAATATAAATAAGATTTAGCCATTTTCTGACTTAGCATACGTTGCTTACCAGAAATATTAACCGCTTTGTTAAAGGTTAACATTCCATATTTTAAACTTTGTTGGGCACTAATCGTATTTGTACCAAATGCTATCAATCCGATCAGGAATAAAAACATTATAGATCTTAGTGTTAAATTTTTTTTCATTTTTTTCTTTTATAGTTTAAATTGATTTTTAGTACTCTTCTAGAGATAATTGAATGATTTTATTATCCGAAGATAATTTTAATACCAGAATTGTTGATGCGTTTTCGAACTCTACTAAGTAACGCTTACTTCCTTCATCATCCATTAGAAAAGAAGACTCTCCTATAGGTCCTTTTTTAGCTTGATTATCAACTATAAAGCTTTGAACTTTATCTAAGGTAAATGACGATTGTAAATCCGAAGAGAATAATTCGAAAAGCTTATTAGCATCTTTTGCATTATACGCATCAGCTATTTTTGTGATAGTCATTTGATAACTATCTTCTGTCTGCGTAAAACTAAAACAGATGCATAGTAATAGTAAGTAGGTAATTTTTTTCATAAAGTTTGGGATTTGGGATTAAATGGTTAAAATTATTTTATAAGGATCTAACCTTTTTCTGTTATTAATTTTAATTTGCGTAATAACAACACAAGGCAAAACTATTTTTTTAAAAACTGATAAAACATATATCTTCGACTAAATACATTTTTAATACGTTTAATTACTTTTATTTTTGGTTAAGTGGGATATTAAAAACATCACTGTTTTTGATAAATCTTAATAGTTTTTATACATCAATCGTGTTTAAAAGTATAAGTTATTTTAAATATTATGGTTTTAACATAATAAATTTACGTTTTAAGTGTCATTTTTACATAATATGATTTTGATAATTCTTAATAAAATAGATTAAATACATATAAAAACGATTAAATACGCAAATTATACTTACACATTAAGATAATTAAAAAATAATCAAGGGAATATTCAGTATTTAATATCGCAAAATGAAACAACATTAAGGATCTACTGATTTTGTTAGAAAAATAATAGTACTTTTAAAAAAAATCGCTTTAACAAGTATCATATAGCTTTCTACGAGAGGATCTGTTTTTATTTAAATAATTGATTTTCAATTGTATTTTAGAAACACTAAAGAATTTATTTTTTTCATAGAATGTTGAGTTTGTTTACTCAAACTTAAACTAATGATACGGTAAAACCGTAAATTTATTATGTTTTTAACATATAATTGTGATTTGTTTAACATCTTTAAAACTTGAAATTAGCGACAAAAAAAAGCACCAATCCATCTCTTCTTAAGTAAAGCCAATCATAATAAAACTGTAAGAATATTCCCTATAAAATAATACTGAATTATTCATACAGACCATACACTAAGAAAGGCTAATAATAGTTTACTAAAAAAAACTTAGTTTTATCAATTCAGTCTTTAAAGAAGATAGACATTAATTTTTATGAAAAAATTCATCAAAATATTTTTTAAAGCATTAATAATAATATTTCTAACGCTATTCACCCAAGTTGGGGGAGTTATATACTTGATAATTGAACTGATTGTTAAAAGAACTATCAAAAACTACAGATTGATAAAGGCTAGCGTTTTTATGGTAACTTATTTAATAATAACATTCGTGATAGTACCTTATCTTGCTCCTGCCTTCGGAAGAGAAAAAATAAAAAATAGTGATTTAATTGAAGCTTGTACTTTATTTACCATACTTAGCAATAGAAACTACGTAACTCCAGAATTAAATGTCTCTTTACTAAAAATAGCCAAAATCATTAGTAAAAAACATAGTAACATTAAATTAATATATCTGGATGCTAATTTTCCATTCATGGATGGATTTCCTTTACCACCGCATCTAAGTCATAATGATGGAAAAAAAATTGATGTTTCTTTCATTTATACAAATAACAAAAGAACACTTACCAACCAAAAACCAGCGCTATTGGGGTATGGCGTATATGAAGGACCAAATCCAGGAGAATATGATCAAATCAAAGCATGTAAGAAAAAAGGATACTGGCAATATGACTTTGCAAAATATCTCACATTAGGAATCTCAAATAATCAACTTAAGCTTTCAGAAAAAGCAACAAAAGATTTACTTTTGGCAATTGTAAATCAACAAAATGTGGGAAAGGTTTTTATTGAACCTCATCTCGAAAGTAGATTAGGAGTAGAAAACCCTAAAATACGATTTCATGGATGTCAAGCAGTCAGGCATGATGATCACATACATTTACAACTAAAATAGACCTCGACCGGTTTAGTCTGATACAAAAACAAATAGTATGGAAATTAAAACTTTATCATTACATCATATCATCAAAGAACCAACTGTAAAAAAAGATAAAACTCCTGTTTTATTTATGTTTCACGGTTATGGTAGTGATGAAAATGATTTGTTTTCATTTTCTTCCGAGCTTCAAGATGAATTATTCGTTATATCTGTTAGAGCTCCATATCCAATGCAACCATATGGCAATGCCTGGTATGCTATTTATTTTGATGCTGCACAAGGAAAATTTAGTGATGATAAGCAGGCCATAGAATCCCGAGATAAAATATCAAATTTTATAGATGAAGCTGTTGCGGCTTATGATCTAGATACGGATAATGTTACGTTACTTGGTTTTAGTCAAGGCACTATTCTTAGTTATGCTGTAGCACTCTCCTATCCTGAGAAAGTAAAAAATGTCGTAGCATTGAGCGGGTATCTAAATGAAGATATTCTCAAAGAAAATTATGCCGATAACGACTTTTCTAAACTTAATTTATATTGCTCACACGGAAGTGTTGATCAAGTAATTCCAATTGACTGGGCTCGCAAAGCTCCATTAAAACTTGCTGAACTTGGAATACAAACATCTTTAAATGAATTTCCTGTGGGTCACGGAGTAGATCCTCGTAATTTTTATCAGTTTAAAGAGTGGTTGGGTAAACACCTATAGAAATGCCACGAAAATCATACTAAGTAATAGTTTTTTTCGTTCAAATAGAGTTACTTGTCTTAAAACTCTAAAAATGAAAACGCTAACCACCCCAATTGTTTTCGTGCTACTTTTCTTTACCTTTTTTGGTACAGCACAAATCACTTATGAATCCGCATTCCCAAATATAGGTTTCGAATTCGCAACCGAAATACAATCTCCCGGAGACGGTACAGATCGAATGTTTATTGTAGAACAACGAGGAAGAATCAAAGTGTTTCCCAGAAAAAGTGATGTCGCAACTAGCGAAGTAGACACTTTCTTGGATATTACAGATCGTGTACGTTTTAGAGATGGCCAAGAAGTAGGATTGCTAGGATTGGCTTTCCATCCAGATTATAACACTAATAGATATTTCTACACTTATTACACTACGAATAGTCCCGTGGCAGGTATTTCGGTAAGAATGGTACTTTCTAGATTTACAGTAAGTGCTACGAATCCTAATTTTGTTGATCCAGATAGTGAATTAGTTCTTTTTCAGTTTGATAAAAATCAAAATAACAGCAACCACAATGGTGGTAAAATTGCCTTTGGCTTAGATGGATATCTTTATATTTCTATCGGTGACGGAGGTGGTGGAAATGATCCCGAACGCAATGGACAAAATAAGAACACTGTTTTTGGTAGTATTCTGCGTATTGATGTAGATTTAGATGGAAACAATCCAATAGAAACCAATTCAGATTTACCCAATGGAAATTACGAAATCCCTAGTGACAATCCTTTTGTTGGTATAAACGGATTGGATGAAATATATGTATATGGAATAAGAAATACCTGGAAGTTTTCATTTGATAATGTAACAGGTAGACTTTGGGGTGCAGATGTAGGTCAAGGAGCTTTTGAAGAAGTAAATATTATAGAGAAAGGAGGAAATTATGGTTGGAGTCGATTTGAAGGGAATTCTGTAGCTAATAGTAACGTTACTATTAACGAACCTACTATCTTCCCCGTACATGTATACAATCGTAATCAAGGAGATCGATCTATAACAGGAGGCTATGTATATCGAGGATCAGAAATTACTAGCTTAAGTCCAGATATAAGTTCGAAATACATTTTTGGTGATTATGTAAGTGGAAGAGTTTGGGCATTAGACTATAATTCTTCAACTGGAACTGGCAGTAGTACCTTGCTATTTAACACATCTGGTGAGTTTGTTTCTTCTTTTGGAGTAGATAAAAATGGTGAACTATATTTTAGTGACTACGGAAGTAATGCACAAATTTATAAACTCGTAGACGGCATATCTACCCCTTCCGGAACTGCAGTAAATGGTATTGGAAGATGGGAAGAATTGAATCAAGGAATTCCCAACGGAATTGTACAATCTGTAGTTACAGATACAAATGGAGATGTATTTCATGCAGGAACCTTTAGTCAAGCAGGTAACATTACTGCAAATAACATTGCAGTATGGAATGAAACTTCTGGTTGGAGTACATTGAGCATGGGATCCAATGGGACTATTAATGCTCTTAAAATTGGACCAGACGGAAACTTATATGCTGGTGGGGCTTTTACAGAAATAGGAGGCGTTTCTGCACAAAATATTGCAGTGTGGAATGGCAGTAATTGGTCTCCATTAGGATCAGGAATTGATGGAACTGTGGCTGCATTAGAAATCGATAATAACAACAATGTATATGCTGGTGGAGTTTTTGAAACCGTAAATGGAAATACAGTACGAAATATCGCTTTATGGAATGGTATGACCTGGTCTGCTTTAACAGACACTGCCAATGGAGTATCAGGTACTAACAATGAGGTTCGATCTTTGGTATTAGACAGTGATGGAATGCTTTATGTCGGAGGAAATTTTGATGAAGCCGGAAACAATGCTGCCAATAGAATAGCAACTTGGAATGGAACTAACTGGGGAACCTTGGGCACAGGAACTAGTGGTTTTGTAGAAGCTATTGCAGTAACTCCAACAGAGGTATTTATAGGTGGTAATTTTTCTATTGCTGGAGGCCAAACTGTAAATCGTATCGCAAGATGGAATAAGAACACGACCAGTTGGTCTTCCTTAGACAATGGTGTAAATAACATTGTAAATTCATTAATTCACGATGGAAGCAACTTATACGCTGGCGGTGCTTTTGATACTGCAAATATTGATACTAGTAATAGTATTATTGTAAATAATATAGCAAGATGGAGCGAAACCAATGGCTGGGAAGCATTAGGCACTGATACTAATGTGGGTGTAGATATTAAAATCAACACCTTAGAGTTTGCTTCTGATAGTGACGGAATAAATAAGATTTTTGTAGGTGGAAACTTCTCAACGGCAGGTGTAATAAACACTAATAATACTGCACAATGGATATCCCAAAATGTACTAAGTACTCCAGACATTAATCAATCTACAGTTTTTTTGTATCCTAACCCCACTACCGGTATTGTAAGATTACCACAAGAAAATAATTGGATACTTACTGATAATTCTGGTAAAATTATAGATAAAGGTAAAAGTGCCTCTCTTGATATTTCGGAATATGCAGTTGGTATGTATTTTTTAAAAATAGAGAACAGCAAAACACTAAAGATTATTAAAAAATAAATGAATAATTTTTTTTAGCACATATCTTTAAGACCTATACCTCATAGAATTAATGGTTTAATTTATTTCTAGGTTAGCTGTCAATACTATCTTTCTATTTAAAAAGAGTATGTTTTTCAAAACAAGATTTTAATTTATAATCAGTTGTACATTTAAGTGTTTTATGAATAGTGATATTACCTATCCCAAAATAAGGATGTTCTTTATATTTGCAAAACATTGTTATGGCATTAAATTTGGGCAGTGTTTTCAAAACCAAATTATGAGGGCTTTACTTTTTACTGCACTTTTTTTACTTTCTTTTTCATCTTGCATACCTACTAAAATAGCGCCCAATATTAAAGAAGATAAAGTAATGGCAGCCAAAAAATTCAAAAAACAACTTCCTAAAAGACAAGGTTTTATTTTTGAAGATCCTAAAAATGCTAATGAGTTTTATGCCTATATCAATGCCAAATTTAAATTAAACAACAAAGATGTTCGGTGGAATGTTCCTTTTACTGTGAATAATAAAGAATATTATCTTTCATTTTATGAAGTAGAAAGAACTTCTAAAACTATTAATATCGCTCCAATTATAGCTGATGCTGCTTTAATAGCGGCATATCAGACAGTAGGGAGTGCTTTTGATAATTTTTATACTTCTAGAAGTGGAAAGTGGTATGTAGTAATTACAATAAATGAAGAAGATTTTATGGATCCTCTTGAAAAGAACTATGCAAAAAGGGAAGAAGTTGTAGCTTTTCTGCGACAACTCAAAAAAGAATATTTATCTACTAGTAATTATAACAAATATTTATTGATGGATTAATGAAATTATAAAATAAACTGAGCTGTTTAATAACACCTCAGTTTATTTTTTCTATATGATAGGTATATAAAAGTCTACGATACAAATATTCTCCGGATGCTTTCTAAAATCATTATGGTAAATTTCGAAAGGTTTTTCTTCTGACTTACTATATCCTTTTTCACTCATCCAAACAAAGAGACTACTCCAGGCTTTTTCAAAATTATCAGGAGTAATTTCGAAATGACCTATTATACTTTTACCTTTTCTAATAGACACAGGAGTAATTTCACCTTGAGAAATAACAGGTTTCTGTATTAACATACAAATACTCATTCTTACCTTATCAGGCGATGTTACTTTAAAACTATCATGAAAAACTCTTGCCATTTTTACATTTTCGTTTTCTAATATTCCTTTGGATTTTCCCCATCTTAGTAAGGTGTCAAAAGTTTGTTCCATGCCATTCACTCCAATTTGAGTAATACTTGCAAAATGTAATTCTGGTATTTCTGTAACCTCAATTTTTGCATTCATTTTAATCCAGTTTATATGATTATTAATGTTACAAATGTATTTTTCAAAAATCAACTGTTCTTGTCCGATCTTGCTTTCGGTTTTACCAATCTTGCTAAATTTACTTGGAAGTTGTTTTCTAAACTCTGTTGGACTAACTCCATAAAACTTTTTAAATGCTCTGGTAAATGAAGAATTACTATTAAAACCATATTGAAGCGATAACTGACTTATGCTAACTTCTTTTTTATGTATTAAAACCAAAGCTATTTTTTCAATACGTCTTCTATTTATATATACATTAAGAGATTCCCCAATTACCGCTTTAAAAATTCTGTGAAAATGATATGGAGAATACATAGCTCTATCAGAAATAATACCTAAAGATAAATCATCGTCTAAATGTTCATCAATATATTGCAATGCTAGGTTAATTCTGTGGATGTAGTCTTTATTTAACTCTTGTTCTCTTTGTTTCATTTTTTATAAACAAACTGTGATATTTTGACAATTTTAATCTTCTTAAGTACTACTATTACGCTCATATTTTTTTACAAAAACATAAATACGTCCTTGTAAAAATGTCATCCATCCACAAAATACAAACTAACATCCTTCTTCTTAGGTTTAGCAGGATTTAAATAAATAATTTACAATAACTTAATTCTTAAAACTATATATTATGTTAGAAAATTTATTGAGATTAAAAAATCTTAAGGTCTTAGACAAACAACAACAATCAAGTGTAAAAGGATCCGGTATCTGTGCAGATCCAGAAATGCATTACATTCATTGTCATAAAAACGTTTAAAACTTAAAAAAAGTAAAGAAGCTTGTTTGAATAATCAAACTATAATTTATCAATTTCAAGTTTATCAAAAAATCCAAAATTCTATTAGGAAAAATTTAAACAAGCTTCTTTTATGTAAACTTATAATTGTATTTCTACCTTCTCTATAACCGCAGAATTCCAGTCTAATTCTATAGACAAGGTATTTTCTTTTTCATTCCAATTCACTTCAATGGTTTTGTTTCCAACCGTAACAGATTTCGGAGTTGTTTCAATATTATGCACAAGTAGTGAAATCTTACGAGCTGTTTTGGCATAGTCACTACCTGTATTTGTTTTAAAATCAATAGACAATTTATTATCAATATTCTTACTTTCAAAATTTAGTATTTCATACTTACCTTTTTCATAAGCATTTGGTGTTTTACCATCATCATCGTATAATTTCCCTAAACTGTTTTCAACCTTTACGTCGTGATAGTAATGTAAGATTAATTCTTTTGTGTTATACGCTTCAGTGTTTTGGATTGTTCTAACCATAGGAACAAATGCTCCTCCTTTTACAAATACAGGAATATGATCTTCTGCAGTTTCTACGGTAATATATCTTCCTCCCTCATATTTTTGACCACTAAAGAAATCATACCAATTAGCACCTTTAGGAAAGTATACATCTTTTGATGCTACTCCAGATTTTACAATTGGAGACACCAAGAAATTATCACCCCATAAATAGGTATTAGATACTGTTCGTAATTCTTTGGTATCAGCATCTTCAAAAAACAGTGGCCTCATTAATGGAATACCAGTTTGATTATTTTCAAAAGCCAACGTATAATTATATGGAAGCATCTGATATCTAAGTTCTATACTCTTTTTAGCAAGAGCTTTTGTTTTCTTGTCATGAAAAACAGGTTCTGGAGCGATATGTTCTTGTGCATGTGGTCTATAGATAGGTTGAAAAACTCCATACTGTAACCAACGTGTATATAACTCTGCATCAAACTTTTCTCCTCCTGCGAATCCACCAAGATCGGAATGCATATACGCCAATCCTTGTATGGACATAGATAATGCGATTTCTGTTTGTGGTTGTAATCCACCCCAACTTCTATTCACATCACCTGACCAAGGAATCATCCCGAATCGTTGTGATCCGGAATATCCAGCTCTCATTAATATAAATGGACGCTGCTCCGGGAAATCTTTTTCATATCCTTTTTGAACCAATCTTGCCCAATCATGTCCATAGATATTATGTACTTCATCAGCGGATCCCGTAGCATGTAACAATGCAGAGGGATGTACTTCTGGCTCTCCAAGATCTCCCCACCATCCAGACACTCCATATTCCTGCGTATATGTTTTATAGATATTCCAAAACCAGTCTTTACCTTTTTGATCATAAATATCAATGATTCCCGTATTACCAAAATAGAAATCAAATCTAAAAGGATTACCTAAGGAATCTTTTCCAAGTACTTTCTCTGCTACTGCTTCTTCCCATTTTTTTGATGTTGATAAAACAAAAGGTTCTGTTATCAATACGGTTTTTACTCCTTGGTCTTTAAAATCATTGATCATTTGTTTTGGATTAGGGAATGAATCTTTAAGAAACTCGAAGTTCCCCATATGTCCTTTCATCTCTTTTCCGAACCAATAAATATCTAGGATTACAGCGTCTAATGGAATAGAATCACTTTTAAACTTAGCAATTGTCTCTTTGGTCTCTTTTTCTGAATGATATCCAAAACGACTAGCAAAGTTACCAAAAGCCCATCTAGGAGGTAATGGCTGTTTACCTGTTAAATCCGTATACTGATCCATCAAATCTTTCCAATCTTCACCGGCTACAACTTGGTATGTCTTTCTACCTTTAATTGTCTCGTAACTAAGTGTATTATCCTTTTTACTATCAATATCCAGAAATCCAATAGGCGCATTATCAAAATGAACTGCATAGGTCTTAGAAGATAATACTAACGGCATTGTATAATTCATAAGCTCAGAACGAGTTTCGTATCCATAATGTGCTTTATTATATAATTGTAATCGATTTCCTCTTCTATTCATTCCTACTACCCTTGCTCCTGCTCCATAAATAACTTCTTCTTTATCCAAGTTAAAATTCAAGATTTCTGTAGAATCGGTTTTGACATACCCCAACTTTTCAGAAATTAACTCCTTATCCTTATAGGAGTAGGATATATGAAAAGGTTCTTTGGTTATACGAACTTGAATTCCATCAGAACCATATATGATCATTTTATCAGTTTCTGATAACTGTGATACTATTCCTTTTTCTAACACCACTGCGTGTGATTCTGGATTAAAAGTTTCTCCTGTAGGAATAAAAGAAGTTTCTATAATCTTATCAGAATATAATTTGATTATGTATTTACCATTATCCTTCGTAATCTCTATAAACCTATCTTCTTGGTAACTATCAATATTAGTAATAAAATCACTTGTAGTTGTTTTGCAGGAAAGCATAAAAAAAGTAAGCGTTCCGAAAAACAAAAAGGAAAAAAAACTTGATCTCATATGTAATGGATGTTTCTGATTTAGATAAGAATCAAATATACTAGAATCCCTTTAGAATAAGGATATAACAATAAACAGCAATACCGAATTATTGAATTTTCAGTTAAATCGAAGAAACGTAAGAAAAATCACAACAGTTCACTACAACGATTTCGTTTGTATGTAGACTTCATTTTTTTCCATAAGTAATACAATTCATACAGCAGTTACAGTAACATAAAACACCTAACCTTATCCTAATAATTTATTGAGATAGACTAAACGTTTTGGTAATACCGAAGCTATACTTTTAGGGTATCAATAACCAATTTAATCTTAATCAATTTACACATGAAAAATCATTCTTACTCTTTGTCGAGTGAATACAGAAAATTAGTACGTTTTTCTGTATGTTTAAGCCTGTTTTTTTCTTTTTCAGCTTTGGCACAAACGCAGAAAAACAAAACAGAGCTACAATTTGATCTACCGAAGGATAACTATTATGGTCAGGAAATCTACGCAAAAGGTAAAGGGAAATCTTTTAGGGGTTTTGGAGATATATTATTTTCCAGGGCCGTATTAAAAGCTCCAAGTTTTTCTGAGGGACCTACTTCAGGCCTTTTTATTGGTAGTGAACCAATCAATGAACAAGAACTTCCCTTTACTAACAAACAACCTATTCAAGGATTCTCTGCCATATTGAATAATATGGATGGAACCTTTATTGCCATGTCTGATAATGGTTTCGGGAGTATTGAAAATTCTTCGGATTACAACTTACGTTTGTATAAAATAAAACCTAGATTCGAAACCATTTTTAGAAGAGGTAAAGGAGATATTCAGGTACTGGAATATATCGAATTAAAAGATCCTAATGGATTAATCCCATTTGCAATTACCAATCACTTCAGTCAAAATAGAATATTAACAGGTGCTGATTTTGACATAGAGTCTATCCAAAGAACAAATAATGGTGATTATTGGATTGGAGATGAGTTTGGTCCTTTCTTATTACATTTTGATAAAAATGGAGTTTTGTTAGACCCACCTTATGCGTTACCCGATCTAGATAATCCTGGTAAAGAATTACGATCTCCACAAAATCCATTTAGTGAAGAAGCAAGTGCTATAAGAGTTATGAATGCAATGAGAGCACACGCACAGGCTAATGGCAGTAAACCTCCAGTGATGTCTCCTTGGTTTGTTATGCTAGATGACAATGATGAAACTACCGTAGTAGGAAGTAGATCAACATCTGCTAATGGTCTAACGGAAGCTTCAAGTGAATTATTTAATGTTTCCTCATTAAATCGAGCTGGCCATCCGGTAGTTGTATATACAGTAAATGATACTTCAAACATGGATCGTTTATTGGATTTAGGTTTACAAGGGATTATATCTGATCGTCCAGATCTTTTATTAGCTGCTGTACAAAACTTTGATAAAGATGAAGATGGACGTGCTGATTATATGGACGCAAACGGTTTAATCGATGTAAACCTTTTTGATGCGCAAGGACATCGTGGTGCTCGAAATTTACGTCCAGAAAACACCTTACCATCTATGGAAGCGGCCTTAGATTACTTAATGCCTACACTAGAAACAGATTGTGGAATTACTTTAGACGGAATCCCGGTATTAGATCATGATCCACATATAGAAGCAGCTAAAACCAGAAAAGCAGATGGTACTCCATACCAATTGGAAGATGAAGTATTCGTAAAAGATCTTACATTATCTACTATTCAAAACACTTTCATCGCGGATAAAATATTGACAGGAAGACCAGCACAAACTAATGATCTCTCATTATCTCCTGTATCTGTAGCTTTTTCTGGCGAAAAAGGTTTTATCGATCCTTACATCATGCCATCGCTACAGCAATTATTTGATTTTGTAGAGTTTTATGTCAGTTATTATAAAAATGGCGAAGGATCTACTCATCCAGAAGCGACAAAACGTTGGATGAATGCTTCTAAAGTTCGTTTCAATATAGAGACTAAAATAAACCCAAGAACAGATCTTGACGATCGTGGAGATATATTTGCCGAGAGAACATTTGGTCCTGAAACATTTACTAAAGCAATTGCAGATATTATCGTTGCTAATGAATTAACAGATCGTGCAGATATACAAAGTTTTGATTTTAGAACATTACTACTTACACAGGAACAATATCCAGAAATTAGAACCGTATGTTTATTTGGTGATTTTCCTAAAATTGGGGACGCGGGTGACGGCACGAACTTACAAGATCAAAATGGAGAAAACACTCCCTGGTTGGCAGGAATGTACTGGCCATATAGAGTTACAAAATTCGACACTCCATTTAATGTGAAACAAAGTGGCGGTTTTGAAGGAATGGCTTTAACTACAGATAATACTAAATTATTACCATTGTTAGAAAAACCTCTAGAAGGTAGTGAAAACAATAACTTATTAATTCACGAATTTAATTTAGCGAGTAAATCCTATACTAATAAAAGGTATGAGTACCCACTTAACGAAAGAGCATCTGCAATTGGTGATTTCATAATGTTTAGTGGAGAAAGAGGGTTAATCATAGAACGTGATGGATCCCAAGGTGATCTTGAAGGATTCAAAGCTGTTTATGAAATAGAATTAGATAAAGATTCTACTATGCTACAAAAACGATTAAATGTAGATTTATTAAAAATTAAGGATCTAAGAAGAATTTCGGAACCTGGCTTACCTGGAGACATAGGAATCGGTAGAGATTTTGCATTTCCTTTTGTGACTATAGAAAGTGTTGTAGTATTTAATCCTTTTCTAATAGGTGTTTTAAATGATAATAACTATCCGTTTAGTGTGGGTCGGCACGTTGGTGAAGGATTACCTGATGATAATGAGTTTATACTTATTTGGTTAGACCAACGATTGGGATTACCTTGGAATACCAATAGCAATAGCGCTTTAAGACTCCAGGATAATGATTTTAAAACCTATCCTAATACATTTACAGATCAAGTTACTTTCTCTACCACGAATAAAAATGTAAACTCTATAGGAATTGATATATTCGATATAGCAGGAAATTTAATAAAAAGAGAGCATTTTTCGAATACTGATACGAAGGGTTTTCAATATACTTGGAATGGCCAAACAGACGATGGTACTGAAGTAGCTACTGGGGTTTACATCGCAATCATTGAAGCTGATGGAGAATTCATTAAGAAAAAACTGGTAAAAAAATAAAGCCAGAAATTAACCAACTTTCTATCAATAAAAACCAAAAAAAAGACCTGCTAAAATAAGCAGGTCTTTTCATATATTTTCGATGTATATTAGTTTCTAGGATACAAAAATGATTTTTCGACCTCAAAATCGACTACTCCGTCTTTTCTAACATCATAAATAATAAATAACTGTCCCCAATAAACACCATCAGTAAAATCTGCTATTATCCATTTATGATTTAATAACCGAACCTTATTGATAGCCATATTTCCTTCCATTCCAACAAAAGGAACAATTGGATTATCTGTACCTGCTTTATTCTGACTTACTATCTGATCACTGATTGTTAATTCTAATTTTTTAGCATCATACCCTTGTTCTTCAAAATAACTGATCGCTTCCTCATCACTGTCTAATGAAAAATAAGTGAGATCCAATATTTTTTCAATTAATGAATCCTTTTCTAAATCTTTAGATTTTAATTCTTCTTCCTTCTCCCCTATTTTTTTTACTAAATTTTCAATCTTACCATCATAAGATTCCTTTGCCTTTTTAGCATTCATAAACTGAAACAATATGAACAACACTGAAAAAATAAATAAGTATAAAAATATTCTACTTCGCATATTAAATTGTAATTTTTAGATTATCGTAGGCAATAAAAACGTTTTTTGGTAATTGTTGTTGTACTTCTTTATGAAATCCTAACATATGACTAATATGCGTCAGATAGGCTTTTTGTGGTTTAATTTCATCGATAAACTCTAATGCTTCTTCCAGATTAAAATGAGAATGATGTGGTTCTATTCTCAACGCACTCACCACTAACACCTTAATTCCTTCTAATTTTTTTCTCTCTTCTTTTTCAACTGTTTTTACATCCGTCAAGTATGCAAAATCCTCGAATCGGAATCCAAAAACTTGTAATCGATTATGCATTAGATTTATCGGAATCACATCCAGGTTGCCCAGTGCAAATGGTTGGTTAGTTAGTTCATTTTCTATAACACTGGGTGCTCCCGGATATTTATTCTCTGATGAAAATATATAATTAAATCTTGCTCTTAAAGATTCTAATACTCTTTTATGTGCAAATACGGGAATATCTCCTTGTCTGAAGAAAAATGGTCTTATGTCATCCATTCCCATGGTATGATCTGCGTGTTCGTGGGTAAAAACAATACCATCGATCCTGTCTATATTATTTGCCAACATTTGTTGTCTAAAATCTGGTCCACAATCGATTATATATTGATATTCATCCCAAGCAACCATTACTGATACTCGTAATCTCTTATCCTTTGGATCTTTACTTAAACATACAGGATGTGTACTTCCTATTATCGGAATTCCTTGTGATGTTCCTGTACCAAGAAATGTAATCTCCATATCTTAATTAAGTGAAAGCAAATGTAATTATAATTTTTTTGCTCAAAAAGTAATTCATTTCTACGCTGTATTATTTATACCTATTATAAAATGCGAAAATTTGCAGCTAGTTTTTTTTAATAATACTTAATGTATTAGTAACTTTACATAAACAAAAAAAGCCCTTTTCGCTATGCCTATTACTATCATGGGAGACAAAGAATTCGAGTCTGTCCCTTCACTTAAGAGTAAAGCTTTACGAATTAATCTAAATGCTAACATCTATGGTACCTTTGCGGAAATTGGTGCCGGTCAGGAAACAGCACGTAATTTCTTTAGAGCTGGTGGTGCCTCTGGTACTATTGCAAAGGCTATGAGTGCCTATGATAAAGATTTTAGTGATGCCATCTATGGTATAGAAGATGACAAACGTTATGTTACCGAAGCGAGATTAAAAAAAATGCTAAGGCATGAAGTTCGTCTTATAGAAGAACGTATTACCAGAGAAAAACATCCAAACAAGCTATTTTTTAGTTATGCCAATACGGTAGCTACTATAGATTTTGCTAAGAAATATAAAGGACATGGTTGGGTAGGTATTCGATATCAAACAAAACCAGATGAAGATTATAATGAAATTATACTTCATATTCGTTTTCATGAAAACGATGCCAGATTACAACAAATGACTCTTGGAGTATTAGGTGTAAATCTTATTTATGGAGCTTACTACAAATACGATAATCCAAAAAAACTTTTACGATATCTATATGATCATTTAGACAAAGATCAAATTGAAATTGATACTATCAATTTTTCGGGACCTAGATTTAAAAAGGTAGATAACCGATTAATGAGTTTACAGTTGGTTAAAAATGGAATGACAGAAGCAGTAATGTTCGGACCAGATGGTAATAATGTGCTACCAGCAGCTGTTTTATATAAAAAGAATATCCTAGCACTTAGAGGGAGTTTTAGACCGGTGACTAAAGTAAATATGGACATTTACAAGAAGTCTCTTAATATGTTCCTGAATGAAAATAAGGTACGTAAGGAAAAAACGATAGAGATTTTTGAAATTACTCTTTCTAATCTTAGAGCAGAAGGAGAAATTGATGAAGAAGATTTTATGTGTCGAGCCCGTTTACTTTGTTCTCTCGGACAAACGGTAATGATCTCTAATTTCCAGGAGTATTATAAGGTTGTGGAGTATTTCTCTAACTATACAAAAGAGCGCATGGCACTATCGATGGGTGTAAACAATCTAGTTGATATTTTTGATGAGAAATATTACCGACACCTAAGTGGTGGTATTCTGGAAGCCTTTGGTAAACTTTTCTTTAAAGATTTAAAAGTATACTTATACCCATTAAAAAATCCTAAAACCGGCCAACTTACAACTAGTGAAAACCTTAAGGTGCATCCTAGAATGAAAGAATTATATAAATTCTTTAAACATAATGGTAAGCTGCAAGATATTGTGGATTACGATCCCACTATTATGGATATATACTCTAGAGAAGTACTTCAGAAAATCCAAGAAGGAGAATCTGGATGGGAAGAACAATTACCAGATCTTATTCCTGAAATGATTAAAGAAAATAATTTCTTTGGTTATAAAGAAACTGAAAAAGTATAAGTAAGCATTTATCATACGTTTACAAACGGATATAAATACTAACAACAGATATACAGATTGTTATGTATAAATCTACGTTGTATAACTTTGCGATAAATATCAGATTAATTGCAAAAAGTAATTGCTAAAACAATATTTCTTCTAAGTGTATTTCTAATTTCAACAACTAGAGAATGATAACTTTTCTTTGTATCAATATTCAAAAAAGTACGACGGATGCGCAATGGAAATATCCTAAACAATTTCTGAAATAGAGGGCTAGGAAAACCTACAAAGACTATCTAAAAATGATTACAAAAGAACGATCAGAAAAACTAAAGACAACGTAAACACTTTATACATTGTTCTTTATGGTTTACTTACTAACATATAAAATCGATTAGTTTTATTTTTTTATGGATAAAACATATGTTCTACTCATAAAAAAACATATGTTCTATAATGATTAGAATTTGTTGTAGAAAAACAAACATCTATAGCTATACATTATAATTGATACATGTAAATTGGAATTCAAATAAATTTCAAAAATTAATGATGCATTGTTTATCTGTAAGCATAGTAAGAATTATAGTATCTTTTTTCATTCCTTTTTATAATTTTGGTCGTACTACCAAGAAAAATAAATCTCCAAAAGAGTATAAAAATAGGACAGAAAAAACAGCTCTATTTACTTCTAAATACAGATTGGAAGACATTGCATTATCCTACGAAGAATGTGAAGATATTTTAATTCATCAATTAAATCTTAAAAAAAAAGCTTTTCAAATACTAAATGCTTGCTCACAAATCAAACACTTAGGTTTATCCTAATTTAACTGATGGAGTAAGCTTTGGTAGCATTGCCAGTAAAAAGGCGAACAAACCTTTATGAAATCAAAATGTAGTTTTTAACCTGAATAAAAGAACGTCTAATCAATTTAATAAAATGGATAATAATTTTAAAGATAGTAAATACACAATTCACCTTGGAGAAGTACTTGTCAGGAGTTAGGTTTTTATCAATCTCTAAAAATTGAGGCGAATATTGAGAAAAGTATTTAATTATGATCAAGCCAAGTATGAAGTGATCAACTTAGAATTAAGAACGCATCTCTGTAATCCTAATAATGATATTAGAAAAATTAACAGTAAAATTAAAAATAGACCCGAATTGCTAGATCCATTAGAAAGGCTTATTCTCATTGGAAAGCAAATATTGAAAAGGATATTCAACAATAAGTAACATTAATCTTAAAACCACAACATATAATTGAAGAATAATAAAGAATAGCCTCCTACGATAACATTTAGATAATAGGTTCGCATTCTTTTATATCCTATGGATAAAATGACCTTAACTAAAATGACTTTTTCATTTTAAGAGACAGAAAAGTATAATCAACTCTTCATCGATATCCTCTTATGATTATACAATACAATAAGCATAACTAACTAATTTTAAAAATTTTACGATTTTAGCGCATAAAAAAACACAATTTCAATGTGCTTTTTTCAAAGCAAAACTCACATAACTAAACAAAAGTAAGCTATGTGTTTATCTTAAAAATTTAACTAACCCTTTAACTTGGTTTTGTACAATCATATGTACTTGACATAACTGGTCACGCATACGTACAATTACGAAAACGTTTTCGTAATTATGAACCAATAATATCTTCAATAACCTAATGAAGTAGAATATTTTAAATATTGGTAAAGCAAGATCAGGTTAAAAAACACAAACGAAATGAAAAATCTTAATAAGAACTTATTAATACTAATCATAGGATTGCTTTTTTTACCATTCACAACTTTTTCACAGCCTCCAGGATCCGGTTGGAATGTTGTTTATGCTGATGAATTCGATGGAAATAATATTAACGAAAACAGATGGTTTGTAAGAACTAATGGTGTTTTTACAAGAGACCAAGTTGTGGTAAACAACGGTACATTAAAATTAAATAATACTTACACAAATAATGGAGTCATTAAAGGTGGCTGGATTACATCTAAACAGAAGTTTGGCGGTGGTTCTGGCAATATTAAATATGGTTATTATGAAGCCAGAGTTCGTATCCAATGGAATCCTAATGGATCCATCTGGCCAACCTGGTGGATCTGGGGAAACCGTGTCAACGGCGTTACCACGACCGAAATTGACATTATGGAGTATAGCGGATTTTCTAAATTATATTTTAATAATCGAGCAACTTCGTCACATCATTATAGAGGAAAAGTAAACATTGGTGGTAGTAATCAAACAACGACAAGCGCCCAAAGTGTTTTAAACAGAAACCCTTTTGAGTGGCATCGTTGGGGAATCCTTTGGACTCCTAACGAATTGTCCTTTTATTATGATGGTGTAAAATATATGTCATCGTCACAGCCAGGTGATGCCAGAAATTCAAATGATCCTTTAGGATTA
Source organism: Aquimarina sp. BL5 (assembly GCF_003443675.1). Lineage (NCBI taxonomy): Bacteria > Pseudomonadati > Bacteroidota > Flavobacteriia > Flavobacteriales > Flavobacteriaceae > Aquimarina > Aquimarina sp. BL5. The sequence continues at coordinate 854,205 of NZ_CP031963.1, forward strand.
ATATTCTCTACAAGCCCGCATACTATCAACGCAGACCCGGAGCAACCTGATAACCCAAGATCCGAAAACGCTGCAAGACCAGGACAAAATTTTCCAGCTTTAGAAGTTGACTGGGTTCGAGTATGGACTGGAGGCAATACCGGTGGCGGCAATGGTGGTGGAAACAACCCAGTTGTAGCTATTAAAAAAGGAAATGCAACCAACTTTGGTATCGATGGCAATAACGGTGGTGGAGATGGTCAAAATGTATATTTGTGGTCCGCTAGTAATGGTAATATCAATCAACAATGGGTAGAAATTAACCGTGGAAATGGTTATTACTCATACCAAAAAAGAAATACAAACTTTTGCTTAGATGGTGGTAACGGTGGCGCAAATGGGCAAAACGTGTACTTATGGACTTGTAATAATAACCAAAATCAGCATTGGAGAAAAGTTAATTTAGGTAATGGAAAATACCGATTAGAAAAAAGAAATGCTCCAGGATTTTCTATAGATGGTGGTAATGGTGGTTCAAATGGCCAAAACCTTTACCTATGGTCATCTAGTAACGGTAATCAAAACCAGCATTGGCAGTTTACTACAATCCAATCTGGTAGAAGTGCATTTATTGGTCCGTTAAAAGAGCCGACAGTTAATCAAATAGAAATTTATCCAAATCCATCAAATGGAAATTTCAATATCAATTTTAACCAAAAAGTTAACCAAGTCAATGTGATTTTGACAGATATTAGCGGACGGATTGTATATAAAGAAGTTATAGAAAATACAACGAGTAAATCCGTAAATACACAAGGATTACCAAGTGGTATTTATATACTTAATTTACAAGGAAAAGATATAAACTTACAAGATAAACTAGTGATCGAATAGAGTGATCACCCTTGATCATTGATATCTCAAAACATTACTGAATTATTTAATTTAACCCGGATTAAGAAATAAAATTTCATAATCCGGGTTAAAGTTTTCATATAGTGAAGGTTATTATACTGCGTCTAGAATATTTACCAGCATTTGCTCTACTCGCGATTCTGAACTAGAATTTATAAGGAGTGTAATACTTTTAAAAATTTAATTTTCCTCTTAAATGAAATCATAAGTAAAAATAAAAGATTTGATTTAAAGATGAAGAGAAATAAAACCTTATTGTTAACTAATTAACGCTAAAATAAAATTGATAACAAAACTGAATATATCCATAAAGTATTAGAAAATGTTTTATAATATTATGCTTAAATACAAAATCATTTTTTAATAATTTTATATCCTTTGAAACCTATGTCAAAATTGAATATAAAAACAAATCCAAAGGTTGAATCGGTTTATCAGAACTACACGGATCCTGTTCGTAAGAAAATAATGAATCTTAGAAATCTAATTATTGAAATCGCGGAAACAACGGAAGGAATAACAAGTATAGAAGAGACCCTAAAATGGGGAGAACCCAGTTTCTTGACCAAAAAAGGAAGCACTATTAGAATTGACTGGAAAAAAGGAAAACCAAATCAATATGCTATGTATTTTCAATGTACGAGTAAATTAGTAACAACTTTTAGAGTTTTATATAAAGACACTTTTCAATTCGAAGGAAATCGAGCTATAATATTCCCAATAGATTCTAGAATTCCTAAAAAGGAGCTAAAGAACTGCATTACCGCCGCATTAACCTATCATAAAGTGAAGCATCATCCTTCTTTAGGTATTTAAAAACAAAAAGCATATGTATCAATAAAACACATATGCTTTTATACTATTTATATAATACTCTATTAAAGGATTTGAGCAGCGTGATCTTTGGTTTTTATTTTAAAATAATTAATTTTTAATCATTTTTTTTATTACACTATCACTTGAATCACTATTAATTTCGACCAAGTAAAAACCACTAGCTAAAGCGGATATATCTATTGGGCCTGATTGGAATAAACCATTCATAATTTGCTCTCCTTGAACATTATAAATTTTAAAAGATGAAACACCTAGAGTACTAGCATTAGCTATATCCACATATCTATTTGCTGGATTAGGATACAACGAAACTGTTTCGGAATTAAAAACTATATCATCAGTGGATAAAACATTAGCCTGAGTAAGCTCTATAATTCCCCAACAAGAATCAAAGGTTCCAATATTTAATGTCATAGCACCGGTATTATTTGTTTCAAATGATAAATCAATTGAAGCTTTACCAGGCATATGAAGAGTAGCTCCTACAATAGCATTAGGAAAAACACCTACTGGAATTTTTACCGAAATATTGTTATGGGTTTGAGCTGAATCTTCTGCTACATTATATTTTCTATTGATTAGATGAAGTGCATAGGGCGCTGCCGGATCTTCAGAAGACATTCGCGGCAATGCCGAAATTAGGTAATTTACCCACTCATCATTACGTAAAACATTGATTTTCCAAGAAAGATTACCATTTATATCACCAGCATTATCCATACTGATAACATTAGAAGAACTTTGGTTGAGTATCTGATTCTGTGCAGTAGTTAAGTATTGAACATCACTATCATGAACAACCACATCATATTGCCCCAATTCTGAAACAGTAGGAGCTAAAGGTTGATCAGGATCACCAAATATTTTTAGATCAAATGAAATATTTCTTGTTACTAAATAATCAAGTGTTTGACGAGCATTCAAACTCCCCGCCATTCCACCTTCCAATAATGAAGCATATACGGAATAAGCAAGTGCTACATTAGAAACTGCTTGATAATCATCAAACAATTCATTGTGGTCATGAATGAATTCATAAATATCAGCAAAATTCTCCCATCCAGTATCCCAGGTATTACTTCCACCTATCCATACTTTTCCAGGAATTGTAAAAATGGAACCTGTGGCATATGCTTGAGCTATCCAAGCACGAGCCTGTCTAGGAGAACTTCTATCATACAATGCTTTAAATGCATCAGGATATGGAAAATAAATCAAAGTTTTATCTAGAGCCTCAGCAGCTTTATAATGTAGTAATGGCTCAACAGATGGACTTGTAGCTATATCGCTTGGATGACCATACTCTCCAGCAAGATAAGTTAATCTATCAGAATAAACATATCCTCTAGGTTCTACAACATTCGTTGTGGCTCCAATTTCAATTCCTGGTCTAATAGTATCAATATATTCGAATAATTTTTCCATCATATCATTAAGCGATTGACGCTGGAAGTATACAAAATCCTTATACAGTGGAATATTTCCATTAATACTATTTGCTCGATTTCTATACGTTTGTAGCGTCATTCCACTATTTAGCAAAAATTGACGATAATTGAAATCATTAATATTGTCAATCCCTAAATTCGTTAGCTCTTGAGCTGTATACTTACTCCTCATATATTCTCTAAAGCCATTCATAGAATGAACAGAGAAATCTCCTCCGAGCCAATGTAAAGTTCGAGTCGCAGATGTTTGTGAATCAAACATCATATGTGTTACAGGTGCTAAAGTCATTCTATCCACCTGATATTTTAACCATTCTAAGAAATCAGGACCTTGATGACTCATCCAACTATGAACATGACCATTGTATGTACCTCCATTATCAGCAGCATTTCCCCAGTGAATATCATCACCGTCAAGATTCTTTGCCCAGTATTGTCCCGGATCATCCATAAAATCAATCATCCACTTCCATCCCCAATCAAACTCTCCGCGACCAAAATAATACTTACTATCAGATGTATGATTCTCTACTTTTGTAACCCATTGATTAATAGCCGAATCAGATTCAATACTAGCATTGGGCATAAAACCCCAAAAAATACCATCTGCTTTATATTTATCATAATTAAACGGAGTTGCAACTGATTCTTGGGTAAATAATACTGTTGATTTTTCTATAGAACCATTTGTTTGTCCTAAGAGATTATATGACATACAGTAAAAAGCCATAGCGAGTAATAATAATTTTCTTTTCACCTGATTTTTTTAAAGGATTAAGTAATAATTAGATTAAGGGTGTTTTTTAAATTTTTAGTACTGAACGAACACAAATGATATAGGGGCTGTGTATAGAACCATTTTACTATATTTAAAAAACTAAACACAGCAAAAATAATTCTACAAAGCTAACTGCAAGAAATGAAATAGAATTCGTAGTCATTTAATTAGTATTTGTTATGGATCACAAATACCATTTTTTCCCTAATTAATTTTAGTTTTACTAATTCTAACCGCTTTTTATAAAAAATTAAACGAATCTTTAGGAAAAACATTTATCTACTTCAAACATTTAAAAAAGAAAGGCATACGTACTTTTCAGTAGATATGCCTTTAAAATCTTCTATGATATTATACTTAATTAAAGAATTTGAGCAGCGTGATCTTTGGTTTTTACCTTAGTAATAACTTCAGTAAGAACCGAATTTTCGTCTATTACAAAAGTAGTTCTATGAATTCCATCATATTCTTTACCCATGAACTTTTTAGGGCCCCAAACATTAAAAGCTTCTATCACCTTCTTGTCTTCATCCGCTAGTAATGGATAAGGTAATTCATATTTATTTTTAAAATTTTGTTGACGCTTTGCACTATCTGCACTCACACCAAGAATTTCATATCCCTGAGATTGAAACGTTTGATAATTGTCTTTAAGATTACAAGCCTCTGCCGTACAACCAGGTGTACTAGCTTTTGGGTAGAAAAAAACAACTAATTTTTTTCCTTTGTAATCTTCTAAACTAATAGTATTTCCATCTTGATCCAATGCTGAGAAATTAGGAGCTTTATCTCCTGCTTTTAATGATGTCATTCTTTTATAATTATATGAAAACTTAAAATTAAGTTTGTTTAAACTTTTTTGATAAAATTAAAACAAAAATTATAATTCAATGATGATTTTATTAAAAATTTAAGTTTTAATTCGATATCTAAAACCTCCTAAATATTCATATTTTAGCAGAAAATAATTCTATTCATATGACTAAAAAGGAAAAAGTTGATTTCACCATCAAAACACTTAAGGAGCTATATCCCAGAATACCCATTCCATTAGATCATAAAGACCCATACACCTTGCTAATAGCAGTGCTTATGAGTGCTCAGAGCACAGACGTTAGAGTAAATCAGATTACTCCTCTCCTATTTGAACGTGCAGATAATCCATACAGAATGGTAAAATTATCATTAGAAGAAATTAGAGATATTATAAGACCTGTAGGTCTTAGTCCGATGAAGTCTAAAGGTATCCATGGATTATCTCAGATTCTGATTGATAAACATAATGGAGAAGTACCTCAAAGTTTTGAAGATTTAGAAGAGCTACCAGCTGTTGGACATAAAACCGCTAGTGTAGTGATGTCCCAAGCTTTTGGAGTACCGGCATTTCCTGTCGACACGCATATTCATCGATTGATGTATCGCTGGGGTTTTAGCAATGGTAAAAATGTAACACAGACCGAAAAGGATGCCAAACGTTTATTTCCAAGAGAATTATGGAATGATCTTCATCTGCAGATTATTTGGTATGGTAGAGAATATTCGCCAGCAAGAGGCTGGAATCTTGATAAGGATATTATTACTAAAACAATAGGAAGAAAAACAGTAATCAATGAATACCTTAAAAAATAAAAGACCTATTATCTAGGATAACAGGTCTTTCACAAAGTTTAGTTTTAATTTAGAAGTGCTTCAAACTTCATGTTTTTATAATCTATAACACTTAAAGCCTTTGAATAATTTAGTAGAAAATCTACAGTGATTTTCTTCGGTACTAATTGTTGTTGCTCCTCTTTTTGAGAAGACTTAAAGTAAAATTTTGCCATATTAATTAATCTTAAATTAAGGGTTATTTTTATAAATAACGAGGCAAAATATACTTTATTGTATAAAGAAATGTTAATTCGTTAAAACAATATTGTTTTTCTCAATAACCTTTCTCAAATTAATTAATGCATATCTCATTCGTCCAAGTGCTGTATTTATACTCACACCCGTCTTATCAGATATTTCTTTAAAACTCATATCACGATACATACGCATCACTAATACTTCTTTTTGATCTTCAGGTAATTCCTGAATCAAATTACGTAGATCTTCCTCTACTTGATCCTTTATAATTCTTTTTTCTGCATTTAGATCTCCATCACTAATAATTGAGAAGATACTAAATTCTCCATTATCTTCGAATTTAGGCATACGATTTCCTTTACGGAAATGGTCAATAACCAGATTATGAGCAATACGCATTACCCAAGGCAAAAACTTTCCTTCTTCGTTATACTTTCCAAGTTTTAAAGTACGAATAACTTTAATAAACGTATCCTGAAAAATATCTTCAGATACATCCCGATCAAAAACTTTAGAATAAATAAAACTGTAAATACGTTGCTTATGACGTTCGATTAGCGTAGATAAGGCGTTTTCCTCACCATTGATGTAATTGTTTACCAGAACAGCATCCGATATTGTGTAATCTTTCATACCTATTACTTAATTTAGGACCAACAAGCTTGGGGCTCGGGCTATGTTAAACTTTAAAAGTAATGGTTTGCTATAGGCTGTTCTTTTTAGATTTTGGTTTAATTACTGGGGCTAATATAGTAACAATCCTTGAAAATCAAACTATTTCATGTTAATTTTTTTAACTTAACTTTCCAGATCAATCCTCTAGAATACTTCTTAAGTAATCATTATATTTGCCCTCACACCGCATATTTACTATGATTGAAGACATTACAACTTTAGATCCGAAACATAATATTTTAATTAAAGGAGCCAAACTGCATAACCTCAAAAATTTGGATGCAGCAATCCCAAGGAATAAATTAGTGGTAATCACCGGGTTATCTGGATCAGGAAAATCCAGTTTAGCCTTTGATACCTTATATGCAGAAGGTCAACGTAGATATGTAGAGAGTCTTTCTTCTTATGCAAGACAATTTTTAGGACGACTTAATAAACCAAAAGTTGATTATATAAAAGGAATCGCTCCTGCTATTGCTATTGAGCAAAAAGTAAATTCTACCAACCCAAGATCAACCGTTGGTACTACAACAGAAATTTATGATTATCTAAAACTACTTTTTGCGAGAATTGGTAAAACCTACTCTCCAATTTCTGGAAATCAAGTTAAAAAAGATACTGTTACAGACGTAATTGAATATGTAAAAACATTTGATGAAGGTGAGAAGCTATTATTATTGGCACCGATTCACGTAGAAAATGGACGTACAACGGAGGAAAAACTAAAAGTATTACAACAGCAAGGATATGCCCGTGTAAAAATTAATGATACCGTCTGCAGAATTGAAGAAGCTCAGATTACAAAAAAAGACAAAGTATATCTTGTCATAGATCGAATTATAAAAAGAGATGAAGAAGATTTCTATAACCGGCTTGCGGATGCAGTGAGTTCTGGATTTTTTGAAGGAAAAGGAACTTGTTTTGTAGAAACTTTAAAAGATAATGATTTACGACAATTTAGTAATAAGTTCGAATTAGACGGAATGACATTTCTGGAACCTAATGTTCACTTATTTAGTTTTAACAATCCTTATGGTGCTTGTCCGGAATGTGAAGGTTATGGTGATGTTATTGGTATTGATGAAGATTTAGTAGTTCCGAATACTTCCCTTAGTATATATGAAGGAGCTGTTTTTCCTTGGAAAGGTGATGCCATGAGTTGGTATAAAGATCAATTGATTAATAGTGCTTATAAATTTGATTTTCCCATTCATAAACCATATTTCGAACTGTCATCAGAACAAAAAGAATTACTTTGGAAAGGAAATGAATATTTTGAAGGTATTGATAATTTCTTTATTGAATTAGAAGCCAAAGCTTATAAAATTCAGAATCGAGTAATGCTTTCTCGATATCGTGGAAAAACAAAATGTGCTAGTTGTAAAGGAAAACGTCTTCGCCCGGAAACAAATTATGTAAAAGTAGGAGGAGCAACACTTACAGACCTTGTTGAAAAACCATTAAATGAGCTTGCGGAATTCTTTAGAAACTTGCAACTTAATGAGTATGATGCTCAAATTGGTAAACGATTACTCAAAGAAATTAATAGTAGGTTAGAATTTTTAGATAATGTAGGTTTACAATACCTAACACTCAACCGAAAATCGAACACCTTATCTGGTGGAGAATCTCAGCGAATTAACCTAGCCACTTCTCTAGGTAGTAGTCTTGTTGGATCTATGTATATTTTGGATGAACCAAGTATAGGTTTACACCCTAAAGACACCGAAAAACTGATCAAAGTATTACAATCTTTAAGAGATTTAGGAAATACAGTAATAGTCGTAGAACATGATGAAGATATCATGAAAGCTGCTGATCAGATATTAGACATCGGACCAGAAGCAGGAACTTTTGGTGGAAACTTAGTCGCGAGTGGGACTTTTGATCAAATCCTGAAATCTGATTCACTTACCGCTAAATATCTTAACGGTAATCTTGAAATTGAGGTTCCAAAAGAAAGAAAAACCTCTAAGTATTATCTAGATATTGTGGGAGCTCGTGAAAATAATCTAAAGAATATTGACGTCAAGATCCCTTTAGGTATTTTTACCGCTATTACAGGTGTTTCTGGTAGTGGAAAAAGTACATTGGTTAAAAAAATTGTATATCCATCAGTTCTAAAACAATTAGGAGGATATGGTGAAAAAGCAGGTCAATTTACAGAACTTAAGGGTAACTATAGTAATATTAAGCATGTAGAATTTGTAGATCAGAACCCTATTGGACGTTCATCTAGATCTAATCCTGTTACTTATATTAAAGCGTATGACGATATTAGAAGCTTATTTGCAAGTCAAAAACTATCTAAAATACGTAATTATCAATCAAAACATTTTTCTTTTAATGTAGATGGGGGGCGTTGTGAAACCTGCAAGGGCGAAGGCGAAGTAACTATCGAAATGCAATTTATGGCGGATGTACATCTGGAATGTGAAACCTGTGGAGGAAAACGATTCAAAAAAGATGTTTTAGAAGTTACATTTGCGGATAAGAACATAGATGATATTCTAACTATGACTATCGATAATGCTATTGATTTCTTCTCTACTCACGAACAAGCTAAGATTATTAGAAAAATACAACCCCTGCAAGATGTAGGACTTGGATATGTGCAGTTGGGTCAAAGCTCCTCTACTCTTTCCGGTGGTGAGGCGCAACGAATTAAACTGGCATCTTTTCTTGTAAAAGGAAATACCAAGGATAAAGCACTTTTCATTTTTGATGAACCTACTACAGGATTACATTTTCACGATATTAAAAAACTATTAAAATCCTTTAATGAACTTATTAATAAAGGACATTCTATTTTGGTAATAGAGCATAACCTGGATTTGGTAAAATGCGCTGATTATGTAATCGACTTAGGACCAGAAGGCGGAAAAAATGGTGGAAAAGTAATTGCACAAGGAACTCCAGAAGAGGTTAGTAAAAACAAGAAATCCTATACTGGACAATATCTAAAAGAAAAACTCTAAAAACATTAACATAATTGTAATATATCATTCTGTAAAGTGAGACAAAAAATTTCGGCTAAGCTAACCAATAATTAAAATTAATAAAATGTCACTTACAGAACAATTAAAAGAACGAGCTGACCAATCGGTAAACAAATATCCAGAGACCATTCATAAAATAATGAATAATGGAATAGCCAACCTTAAGGATAGTCAGCTTGCATCCAAAGCTTTAAAAACGGGAGATAAAATTCCTGAAATATTACTACCTAACGCAGCTGGAGTCAACATCTCAATACAAGAATTACTAGTAAACAAAAAAGTAGTTCTTTCTTTTTATCGCGGTGGCTGGTGTCCTTATTGCAACTTGGAACTAAAAGCATTACAACAATATCAGAATGAATTCGAAGAATTAGGAGCAACATTGGTTGCTATAAGTCCAGAAACTCCGGATAATTCTCTTACTACTTCAGAAAAAAATAACCTAAGTTTTCAAGTACTTTCTGATATAGACAATAAAATAGCCGAAGAATTCAACTTAGCATTTACACTTCCTAAAGATTTAATTGAAGTTTATAAAGGTTTTGGAATTGATCTAATCAAAAGTAATGGCAATGAAGATCATCAATTACCGATCTCTGCAACCTATATAATTAACCAAGACGGAACTATCATTTATGATTTTATCAAAGAAGATTACAAAGAAAGAGCAGATCCAAAAGAAATTTTTAACTTTCTTAAAAACAGTTAATTAAACCTTTTTAATTATCAATCTTATTGTAACTAAAAAAAATTTGGCACGCCATTTGGTTACTTACTAATCAAATAGCGGAAACCGAAAAGCTAATGGGTAGGTAAAAACCCAAAACATTTTAGTTATGAAAAAAATGATACTTTTTATCGCAGCAATGTTACTAGTTGGAACAGCTGCACAAGCGGCCGATCAAAAACTGTCGGATCAAGTTGATAGGGTTACAAAACGCTATCGTTATGCACAACCTATTATATTTGTCGAAGGTGGTATAACGTTCTTTGTATATCCTAACGGAGAAATTGATTTCAAAACTCCTAGACAAAGAAATTATAACAATTGGGACTGGAATTCCAGAAATTATAATTCACCAGGACGTACTAGAGGTTATAGACATAACAATCGTTTTACTGTAAGGTATGATTATTATGGAAGATTGAAACGAGTAGGTCTTACTACTATTGGCTATAATCAATTTGATCAAGTAAGGAGAATTGGTTCTGTTCTAATTAGATATAACAGAAGAGGAAAATTAGCAAAAGTAGGCGGACTACGTGTTTTCTACGGGAAACGAGATAGAATAAGACATATCGAAGGTAATATTCATTATACAGGATGTGGTTTTTGCGGAGTTGATGGATGTAATATAACGCACGATCCATATTACAACTTTAACAGAAGATCAAATCATTATAAAGGAGATGATAGCGATGACGATGATAGTCGTCACTATAAAAACAGAAAAAGAAAAAATCACGACGATGATGATGATTAATATAAAAATTTAGTTAGTTGGTTAGTTAGTTTTGTAAAATCCCATTACCACTTATTTTAGGTAATGGGATTTTCTATAAATAAACTTAGAATATTATGACTTGAATGATAAACGGAAAATACAAATCATATTCTACAACTGTAAATTCTTACTTAACCAAAATTACTTTTGATTTTGAAACGGATTCAGACTTATAAGAAATCACATATAATCCTTTGGTTTCAGAAATAACTTTAAGCAGTTGGGTGATCTCGATTGCAGAATTAGTATCCTTTACCGCATCATATTTCATTGAAGTAATAAACTCACCTCTTATGTTGTGTATTGAAATTTCGGCAGTTCCACTTTGTCCGGTATATACATTCAAATAAGATTCTCCATTTACATTAACTGGGTTTGGATAGAAATTCAACTCCTTGGATTCAAGATCCAATGATTTTGCTCTTCCGCCACCAAAACGCGCACGACTAGATAGCCAAGTCATATCAAATTTAGGACCTTTACATTTACATCCTTTACTACCTTGATCTACCCGTCCAGGGCATACTTTCTCGTCTTTTATTCTTTTACCCTGTATCGTTATAGCATCATTATGACCCGGATCATTCCCACATTGTATCGTATTATATTTAGGATCTCCGTTTCGTAAATTTCTATATTTAGGATGCTTTTTAAGTTCGTCACAAATATCTCTAATATTTCGCCCTTGTCCATTAATTGTAATTTTAAAATTACCAACTCCATGGTCAAAAGAAGATTGACAGAAGCAATAGCCATTAGCTTTGTAACTGTCTTTCCACGAATTTGCGTTTGGTACAATTCTCACACCTTGATCAAAGGTATCTTGACCTGTACAACCTGTATCAGGACCATTATTAGGATTGCCGACATTTCCTCCTTGATTACCATTTCCTATAGTAATTCCATTTTTGGAACATGACTTTATGTTTTGTTGCCACCCGCCTCCTACTGGACGAATACTAGCTTTTAACTGGTAATTAGAACCTGAAGATGGAGTATTATTTAAATTTACAGTAACCGTAGTAGTACCCGATCCAGAACCTACAGTCTTTCTACCTTGCCCTAACCATCCAGAGTTCCATAATTCAATAACAACATCTCTATTTTGATCAGCAACGTAAGAAATCGGAATTTGAATAGAAGTTCCACCATTTAAAGAAGATGGTAAACTATTACAGTTTATAGATACTTCTCCTCCATTATCACCGCCAGAATTTCCATTGGTTATATTTATTTCATTTTTGGAACAGGCATTAATATTTTGTTGCCATGACGCTCCTACCGGTCTAATACTTGCTTTTAATAAATAATTAGACCCTGCAGATGGAGCATTATTTACATTGATTGTTATCGTAGTAGTACCAGAACCGGCACCAACTGTTTTCTTACCTTGTCCTAACCATCCAGAGTTCCATAACTCTATAACAACATCTCGGTTTTGATCAGCAGTATAAGAAACAGAAACTTGAATAGCCGTTCCTGGGCTCAATGAAGAAGGTAAACTACTACAGTTGACAGAAGCTTGTTGCGCATTTGTTCCTATCCAAGCTAAAAAAAAAATCAATAGGAATTTAAATTCGTGAATTTTCATAATTGTATAATTAAATTGGTTAATAAATACAATGTATTAACAATCAAATTTTTACACTTCTACATTTCGGTTAAAATAGATAACAAATGGTTTTGAATAAAAATTTAACTACTATAAAAAAGGTAAAAAAAGCTATATTTTAATAAAACAAACATCTAAAAGAAGATTTCAAACAACACACGAACTAAATTCTAAAAAAACAGTTGTGGTTATGGTTATTTTACTATTTAAAAAAAGAAATATAGTAATCAAGATGATCATTAGTATAAATGGTTAGTTAGTTGTTAGAAAGCCCGTTACTGTCTTGGTAGCGGGCTTTCTTTTTTTAACTAAAAATGTTAAGCTTTCTTTTAGACTGAGCGATTATTTTATATTTATAGAAGTAATATAAAAATTAGATCATCTTATGAAATTTTACAAATTCTCAGTTCTACTACTTTTTATGTTGTTTATACATGAAGCTATTGCTCAAAAAATGCAATTCGAAGATTATGACCCACCTTCTACCCTAATTGTTCCAGAAACCATTATTAAAAAAGCAAAATTTCCTTTTATTGATGTTCATAATCATCAATTTAGAATGCCTACTCAAGATCTTAGTAAAGTTGTCGCGGAAATGAATAAACTAAACATGGCGGTAATGGTAAATTTATCTGGACGTGGAAGAGGCTCTGATGAACATCTTAAAGGAGCTTTAGAAAATGTAAAAACTAACGCATCAAATCGTTTTATAGTCTTTACGAATATTAACCTACAAGGAATTGACGATCCCGACTGGACTAAAAAAACCGTGAATCAGTTAGAAAATGACGTTGCGGCAGGCGCTAATGGTTTAAAAATATACAAAAGCCAAGGAATGGATAATAAGGATAATAACGGTAATCGGATAAAAATTGATGATCCGCGTATAGGACCGGTATGGGAAAAATGCGGAGAATTAGGAATTCCAGTATTGATACACGCTGCTGATCCAAAACCTTTTTGGGATGCTCACGATAATCAAAATGAGAGATGGTTAGAATTAAAGTTGCGCTCCCGAAGAAAAAGAGATGCTAATGTAACGGGGGCTTGGGAAACTATTATACAAGAACAACACAATATTTTCAGAAAGCACAAGAACACTAAATTCATTAATGCCCACTTAGGCTGGTATGGTAATAATTTAGCTAAGCTTGCTCAATTAATGGATGAAATACCTAATATGTATTCTGAAATTGGAGCTGTAATTGCAGAACTTGGAAGACAACCTCATAACGCCAAAGCTTTTTTAACCAAGTATCAAGATAGAATTATGTTCGGTAAAGATTCCTGGAATCCTGAAGAATACTATACTTATTTTAGAGTTCTGGAATCAAATGATGAATACTTCCCTTATTATAAAAGGTACCACGCATTCTGGAAAATGTATGGATTAGATCTAGATGACGAAGTTTTGAAAAAACTATACTATAAGAATGCTTTACAAGTAATTCCAAATATTGATAAAAGCTTATTTCCAAACTAGTGTATAAGTAAATAAGAGAGTACTTAAAAAAATACTCTCTTATTATTTTTAAAAAATCTTATTTAATAATAATCATACTAGAAACTTTCTTTACCCCAAACTCTGAGGTTAACATATACTGTCCAGCTGATAATCCTTCAGAGTTTAATTGGAAGGTATTTAGACCATTCTTTCCTTGATAAGTAAACTCTTTTACTTTTTGACCGTTAATAGTATACAAAGCAAAACGAATTGATGTATCACCACTTAAAACAATATCGGCACTAATTGGCGCACTCCTTTGTATAGGATTCGGATATGTTTTTACACTATTTATTTTTCCAAGCCCTTTATTTAAGGAATTATTGTTAATTGATGTTCTTGAAGAAGCCGGCACAAATACGCTATCACTTTTTATCACTAAATTAGGAATAGCAGCATTACGAACATCGCAGGAATAGAAGTCATCTGATGGAACCACAAAAGAAGAAGCATTAGGTCCGGAAGGATTCCAGGTATAATCAATACCTCCCCCAACATTCACAGAAACGGTACTTCCTAATACTTCAGGGATAACATTACGTTGTGGATTATATGAAAAATTAAAAGTTCCTATCGCACTGCTATAAGGTAATAGGTCATCAAAATGTAAATTATTGTTTCGTATATGTAAATGACTCAAAGTTCTGTCTGGTCCTGTAATATTAGATGGTAAAATCAAATTCTCAAAGAAGTTATTTTGTGCATTACATAAAGCAATTTTTGGCATCATAGAAATATCCAGAGTTCCGCTGATTTGATTATCTTTTATTATAAAATATAACATCTCATCATACGAGCCAGACATTGTTAATTCACTTAACCCAAGTCCTTGTACTCTAAAGTCCAATAATTTTCTCATTCCAGAAATATTCATTGCTTTTCCGGGAGTCACTGGATTATTATAAAAATAAAACCTCGCTAATTCTGAGTTAGGTCCTAATCTGAAATCAGTGAATTGATTATTAAATGCATAACATAGTTGGAGGTTAGGCATTGTAGAAATATCCAGTGTGCCTGTAATTTGATTATCTCTGATTATAAAATATAACATCTCATTATATGTCCCAGACATAGCTAATTGATTTAGTCCTAAACCTTGTACTCTAAAATCTAATAATTTTCTCATACCAGAGATATCCATAGTCCTTCCGGGAGTAACTGGGTTATTATAGAAATAGAATCTACTTAACTCCGCACCCGTTCCTAAATTAAAATCTGTAAATTGATTATTATAAGCATAACAAAGCTGAAGATTAGGCATTCTGGAAATATTAAGAGTATCTGATATTTGGTTATCAGCAATAATAAAATATAATAAGCTGTCATAATCTCCAGAAACAGTAAGACCTCCCAAACTTAGGCGTGCTGCTCTAAAATCAATTAATTGTCTCATTGTAGATATATCAATTGTTTTCCCTGGTATAAACGGATTGTCTTGAATATGTACTCGCTGTAATAAATTATTATTTCCAAATCTGATATCGGTTAAATTGTTATTTGAAGTATACAAATTAAGAAGAGAAGGCATCGCCGTAATATCTAAAACACCCGATATGTCATTGTTTCTAACACTTAATCTTTTTAACTCCGTAAGATTTTGAAAAGAACTAGGAATAGTCCCTGATACATTATTACCGGATAAACGAAGTTCAGTTACTCTACAATTTTCTACTTTAACTCCTTCCCATGTTTCCATAGGACCAGACAACCAATTAGTATTTCTAGTCCAAGAAGGACCATTAGTTTCATTATAAAACTCCACCAAGACTTGTCGATCAAGATCATAGTCACTAATACTGCTGCTAAAAATACCTAAGTCAACCGTATTCGCTAGCGGAACACCATCTACAATTACATTATACTCTCCAATATTAACATCCCCAAAATTGTTTATTGTTAATGAAGAATTGGTTTCTCCACTAAGATTACCTCTATTCAGTGTCCATTGATAAGAGGATCCGGATATGGGAGATGTTAGCGTTATAGAAGTACCTTCTACAATAGTCATCGTTGAAAAAGCTTCAGCCTGAACAGCAATATTAGGTTGTCCTGTAGTACATTGTCCAAAAGTTACATTGGTAAAGATTCCTATAAATAGGATCATTACGCATTTGAGTGTAAAGAAATAAGTTTTCATATTTTAAAGTTTTAAGATGAATAAGTATTTCTTTGTGGAGATTTCACTTATAAGGTTAACTTTTGATTCAAAAAAAATAAAACCCTAAAAAGCTCTGAATTACAAGTATTTATATACTAAAAAGATTGCTGACACCCTATAAAACACCTATATCCATATCCTAAAACTGGTTTTTGGCACGCTGCTTGATACTATAAAAGAGAGTACGAAAAATTAATTTTGGTGCTTCTTTTAAAATCACAGATTATGAAAAATATTGTTTTACTTTTTACAGGCTTATTATTAGCATCTTTTACAGCTAATGCATTTGATACAAATTCAGAAACCGTATCTCGATACTACAATTATGGAAAATCTTTCATCTTTAGCGAAAACGGAGTCGAGTTTTCTGTATACGCAGATGGACAGTTTGATTTTTACGTAAATAGGCCAAGAGGTGGTGTGAGTGTAAATATCAACAACCCTGGAGTAAACATAAGTTTTAATTCTGGTTATAATTATGATGCTTATGTGCAGTATGACGATTATGGAGCGGTAGTACAGGTAGAAGATGTTCCAGTCTTTTATGACTACTATGGTAGAATTAGTCAGGCTGGTGATGTATATATCAACTATAATCGTTTTGGAAGAGTATCTAGAGTTGGTGGATTATATGTGAACTATAACAGCTATGGGAATTTTGTAAACTGTACAGGATATATTAATAATTTTAATAGACATTATGTATACAGACCATTTCACGCTTTTTTTACGGTTCCTGTTGTAAGCAGATGTATCGTATTCAATAGACCATATAGAAGATTCTATAACCCATATAGATGTTCATATAATGTATTCAGAAATAACTACTACAGCGGTTATTACGCTAAACCATATAGAAGTCGTAACTATTACAGACCTAACAATAGAGTAGCTAGTTATAACAGAGGGAATAGAACGAGTAGAGCTAGAAGTTTAGACTACAGAAACCGTGATAGAAGAACGGCGATGTATACCAGAAATGATCGTAATTATAGAACTGTAAATCGTAGTAGATCAACGTCTGTAAACAGAAACAGAGCAAGAGTAAATGATAATACTTCTAGAAGTACAACAAGAAATCGTTCTGTAAACAGAAGAAGTTCTGAATCAAGAAATCGTGTACAAGCTAATACAAGAGGTACTCAAAATAGAAATAGAGTACAGACAACTCAAAGAACCAGAAATACAGTAGCCAATCGTTCTACTAGAAATTCTGAGTCAAGAGATCAAGTAAGACGTAATGATAGAAACAGAGTAGTATCAAAACCAAGAAATACTCAGAATAGAAATAGAGTGCAATCCACTCAAAGATCTCAGAGAAGTAGAAACACTGTTGCAAATACTTCTAACAGAAGTAACAATAAAGTAAAAACGACTAGAAGTAATGGAAATAATCGATCTGGAAATGTAACAAAACGTTCTAATAAGAGTCGATATACTAGTAAAGGAAATAGTTCTAGATCGAAAGTTCAGAAACAAAGAAGAAATACTTCTAACAGAAAATCAGGATCGAATAATTCTAGATCTCGTACTGCAAGAAGTAGAAGTTAAAAAATATAAAGAATTTATTTTTTTGGTTGGTTAGTTGGAAAATCCCCCAGAGTTGTATGCTTAGGCACCTCGGGGGATTTTCTTTAGTATATCATTAATATCTTCTGAGACTTTAAAAAGATATAATAAACTAACGTAAATTATCCCTATAATGATACTTTTTAGACTAATATTTACCATAGGGTGAAATCCAAAATCCCAAAAATAAAACCCAAACAGAAATATAACAATAAGTAATATTATAAAAGGTGTTTTAGAAGAGAATGGATGCATTTTAAACTTCTTTTGAACGATCCATATCTTCGCTACGTTATAACAAAATACCGCGGCAAATGTAGCTATGGCAGCTCCAGTAACACCAAAAATTGGAATGCAAATTATATTAAGAATAAATGCTAGAATTGCCATTCCGATTCCTATGTACAAAATCAACCTATAATAATCAGAATTGAATAATATTGAATTGTTATTACCTAGCAAGTTGTCAAACAACTTAGCTGCTCCTATCAATAATACTACCCAAATAAATAATTCATACTCCGAAGGAATTAGCTCAAAAAGTTGATTTACATTACAAACAATCAGTACAAGTAACAATCCACTAATTGCAAAAAGATTCAGAGAACTTTTTTTATATAATTCTCGTAGTTGCTCAAAGCCTTTTTCATTAATTAATTTAGCGGTCAATGGATATGTAATCTGATGCATTGCTCTTGATGGAATGATAATTACACTGGCAATGTAAGCGCAAATACCGTATTTAGCGACATACTTTATAGGAAGATACCGTTCGATCATCGTCTTATCAAGATCTATCAATAAAGTAGCAACTGATCCTGCTAATAAAATCAATAGGGAATACTTAAAAACTGAAATGTAATTACCGGGTAATGAAAAATTAAACTTAAACTCATGCAATCCAAATGCATACGCTGACATAATTACTAATCGAACTATATAAACGATTATAATAGCGTATATAAATTGCTGAACCGTAATCATTTCGAAAAACACAAAAATCAAAAGGATCATAGTACATATACGTACGAATAACTCTTTCAAGATATTACCAAAGACACTCTTCAGTTTTACCTTAGCCCAGGCAAAAAATATTTCAAAATAAGATAAAGAAATTGCAAGGATATAAATAGTCCATACATAAGGTTGCACAATTGTATTATCGTTGCTAAAAAAACCAAGAACATAATCGTATAGTACAGAACCAATAGCTCCTACAAATAATGCAATGCACATTGGTAAAATAAGCATCATAGTTAAAAACTTATTTTGTTCTCCTTTGTTTACATAAGAAGAATAAAACTTCACCAATGTATTATGAACACCAAAAGCCATCAAAGGCCAAATTAAATTGGATACGGAGAGCAAATAAGACACAAGTCCGTAATACTCTTCCTCCAAAAACTTAGTAAATAGAAATAATGTATTAATTGCACCAATCCCAAAACCCAAACAGGTAATGATCACATTCTTTATGGATTGATTGACTACTATTCCCATTACTTTAGTCTACGGTTCTATTTTGTTTTAAATTTTTCAACACCAAAGACATCTCCTTTGTAAGTGCTCTTCTACTATATTTTTCTACCTCCTCAGTTTTAGATATTAGTTTCCCTTCCTGAAATTCTTTAAAACAACCAAGTATTGCGCTTTTCATTTCGCTATCCTCAGAATACTCAAAGAAATAACCAGAATTTGTTTCCTCTATTAATCTTGATATATCTGCATCTTTAGGTCCGATAGCTAAAATAGGCCTTTTAGAAACCATATATTCAAATAACTTTCCTGGTATGATACATCTAGTTTCTGGTCGATTAATTTCTACTAATAATAAAACCTGAGAACGATGTTGAATCTCTATTGCCTCTTTATGAGAAACATATCCTTTATTCTCCAAAAAATCAGATAATCCAGCTTCATTAATAGAGAATAATACATCTTCGCTAACTGCTCCTACTAATCGCAATCTAAAAGCTTTAGCAAATTCATTATTTTCTTGTGTAAGTTCATAAAGTACCTGCCAGAATTTTTCTGGATTTCTTCCTGATAATAAGGAACCTATATGCGAAATTGTAAATTCATTGTCTAACTGTACTTCCGAAACTTTTTCTGTATCGTATCCATTAGTAATTACAGAAATAGATTTATTGGTAATATTCTGAAATTCCTCTTTCGTAGTATAACTTGTTACGGTTATATGATCCGCATTTGCTAAAATTTCTTTCTCTAATTGCTTATGCTTTTTTATGGAACCTTTGGTGAGTTTTAATTTATCATGATATCCAATTGTAGTCCAAGGATCTCTAAAATCTACTATCCAATTAAGATCAAGTTTTTCTTTTAACTCCTTCCCTATCAAATGCACACTATGCGGTGGACCTGTAGTGATTATGGTATCTATATTAGCTTGAGAAATATATTCATTTAGATATTTTACAGACGGTTTTATCCAAAATTTACGTGCATCTGGTATAAAAAAGTTTCCTCTTATATACAGCAAAAGCTTTTGGATAAGAGATTGTTTTTCTTTTTTAGCAATAATACCTTTACTAATCGTTTTGGATGATTTTTTAGAAAAAATTTCAGCTAAACGGTAAGGTTCAAAAATAGGTTGTTTTAAAATGATGATTTCGTCAGAAACCTCTGATGCTAGTGATTCATCTATTAAAGGGTATGTTGGATTTTCTGGAATATACACTATAGGCTCAATTCCAAAATCTTTAAAGTATTTAACGAATTTAAGCCATCGCTGTACTCCAGGACCACCAGCAGGAGGCCAATAATATGTGATGAGTAATACTTTCAAAATTTTTTAAGAATTCTCTTCTGAAACCTCCAATTTTCGTTTTTTATATTCAAAAAACAAGGCTCCCAAAAATAGTAATCCAAAGATAACAGAACTTGCCAACGTAATTGTACTTCCCGTTTTTACTACTTGTGGTTCGAACTTAAACTCTATAGTATGTTTTCCTGCAGGAACCTTTAATCCCCGCAACATATAATTTACAGGATAGATAGTTTCTGGTTTTCCATCTATATATGCATTCCATCCATCTTTATAATACGTTTCAGAAAAAACAAGAAATCCTGGATTTTCAGTATATGAATTATACGCCAGATGATCTGGATTTGTTTTAGATATAGAAATAGTAGCAATGCTATCTTTAATCGGTTTATAGTTCTCTAATGCTGCTTTAAATTCTTTTCTAATAACAGCTGTTTTCTTAGTATCTATAGTACTTAATGACTCAAATTCTGTTTTATAATCATCTACAAACTTTAATTCTTCTATAAACCAAGCTGGTCCATTTGCCGAAGGGTTCTCTTGTACATCTAATTGTCTTTCTTCATTTTGTTGTATTACATACTTTATGTTAAGCATGTTTATTACTTGGAGATTGCCTTTGGCAATATGTTCATTGTAGATATCGTCTATTTTTCTAGGACGAACCGCAGAATACCCGTTTATGGAATTGAAAAAATTATTTGTATGAGAATTTCTAAAACCTCTTGCCTGGTCCAATACTCTATAATAAGATTTATCTTTTAAAATTTCCTGATCTACAGCAGTTGGCTGGAAATATGATTTATAGGTTCGCTTAGAAATAAACGATTCACTATCCACACTACGACGATCTACTCCTACTAAATCAATAAGGATAAGAATTCCAACACCTATAATCATTAGGTTTTCAGAAAGTTTTTTCTTTAAAGTAAACCAAAGTAAACCTCCGATCAATAGAATAAAAATAAAGGATCGCAGACTATCACTTTTCATAATAGTAATTCGATCTTCTTTTATGGCATCAAAAATAGCGGGTTGTTCTATGGCTACCTGAACATCGTTAGGAGACTTAAAGCTAAATAAACTTCCTCCAAATAACCAAAATATTAAACACAATCCTCCAAAAACGCCTAGAGATATAAAAAATTTCTTTTGTCGCTCTTGAAATGAGGTTTTCTCATTAAATAATTGATATAAACCAAATACTGCTGCAATTGGTATTACGAATTCTAGAATAACCTGAATACTAGAAACAGCTCTAAACTTATTATAGAGTGGGACGTACTCTACAAAGAATCGAGTCAAGAAGTCCAAATTCTTACCCCAACTTAAGGTAAGCGATAAAATAATTCCGCTCAGTAACCACCATCTAAGTCTACCTTTCACTAATAATAATCCTAATAATGCGAGAAATACTACTGTAATACCTAAATAAGGAGGAGCTTCTACAAAAGGCTGTGCTCCCCAATATAATCCAGTAACATTTGCATAATAATCGGCTTGTTCCGCTGGTTGACCTAGTTCAATCAATTTTTGATAAAAAGCAGAATCTTTGCCTAAATCAGAAGCTCTTCCCAATCCCATTAATTTAGGAACAAAAAGATTTAAAGACTCTAATTTACCATAACTATATGCTGTAATATAATCGTAATCTAATCCATCCTTTACTGATGAAGATGACGTCTCTTCTGCTAATAAATTCTTTCCTCTTATACTGGTTTTTGCATATTCTGATGTCGATAACAAGGTGGTAGCATTAGTCGCCAGACCTAATAAAGCAGCAACAATTAAAATAGCTGAAGATTTCAAGAAATGTGGAATCTCTTTTCTTTTAAAAGCATCAATAAAATAGGTGACGCCAATTACAAACACCAATAAACCAAGATAATAGGTCATCTGATAATGATTCGCCTGTATTTCTAATCCCATCGCTAACGCTGTTAGCATAAAACCCCAGACATATCTTTTTTGAAAAACTAGCAAAATACCAGAAATTACAAGTGGAAAATAAGCTATCGCATGTGCTTTTGCATTATGCCCTACCCCTATTATTATGATAAGATACGCCGAAAATCCAAACGCTAATGCCCCGAGAATTGCCATTTTCCAAGGAATTCTCATAACTAGTAGTAAGATATAAAAACTAGTAAGATACAGAAATAAGTAATCCGCAGGCCTTGGTAAGAAACGAATCAAGCGATCCAACTTATCCATATAATCATGAGGAAACCTAGCCCCGATAGCATAGGTTGGCATTCCACCAAAGGCTGCATTATTCCAAAATGTTTCTTTTCCTGTATTTTTACGGAACTCATTTTGCTGTCTTGCTGTACCTTCATACAACTTTATATCATTCTGAAATATCATTTTCCCGCTAAGAACAGGACTAAAAAATGTGAGCGAAGCAATTATAAAACCTAAAATAACAAGAAAGTGAGGAATAAATCTTTTTAGATAAGCCATCATGTGCGAAACAATTTACTAATGAAGCGCCAAATTAATCAATTTCCTCATAATCGATGTACTCTCCTACATCTTTATTCGTAGATTTTTGTTTGGTTTTTTTATCAATGGTTACATCTTCCTTTGGTGAAGATTGGGGTTGTTGGTATTGCTGAAATTGCTGTTGAAACTTTTCTCCAGCTTTCTTTGTTACGTATCTAAGCAATAGAGGACCAAATAAACGCGTTAATATCTTTAATCCGTAATATATCAATAACAGAATGAGAATTACCTTTAATACCCCTGATAACGAAGCCTCTTGCATATTATTTTTTTTCAAAAATAGGGAACTCTCTATACAATTACATGAAGTCAATCCTAAAAAAATGATAAAATCTGCTATATTTGAACCAAATCTATTGAATATGAGCCCTAAATCTTTGCTATTGTTGGTAAGCCTATTCCTACTTGGCTTAACTGCATCTGCACAATATACTGAGAAAATAAACACTAATAGACCTGGGACTTCTCAAGGTGCTTTCTCTGTTGGAAATAATGTATTACAATTGGAAGGTGGTTTTGGTTTCGGAAAAGAAAAACACAAACTATTTGATACCAAGACAAATACATTTAACTTCGACTACACTGTTAGATATGGGTTATTGATAGAACAACTGGAAATCAATTTGAATGGTAGCTTTAGAAGTGAAGGTATTAAACAAACAGTAGGTGCCAACGAAGAAAAAATAAGACGTACCGATTTTGAATATAATACTATAGGAGTTAAATATCTTATATATGATCCTTACAAAAAACCAAAAGATCAGGATTCAATAAATTATGATGAATTAAAAAGCTGGAAGGAGCGCTACAGATTTAAATGGAAAAGCCTTATCCCCGCTGTATCGGCTTATGTTGGCATGAACTACGTGAACACAGACAATGCTTTTACATTTCCTAATGACCAAACGATTAGTCCGAAAATCGTTGTAATGACACAAAATAACTGGTGGACTAGTAATGCAGGAAGCTGGGTTTTGGTTACTAACCTAATCGTAGATAAAATAACTACAGATAATCCTGCATATGGTTGGATTATTACCAGTACTCATACACTCAATAATAAATGGGCCGTCTTTGGTGAATATCAGGGACAGAAAAGTGATTTTTATAGCGACAATATACTAAGGCTCGGTGGTGCATATTTGTTCAATGATGATTTACAGATTGATGCCAATATAGCGACGAACTTTAAAGATACTCCTTCTATTTTTCGAGTAAGTGTTGGTGCATCTTATAGATTTGACTGGCATAAAAAAGACGAAATTATAGAAAAACCAGGCTTTGAAAGTGGTATAAAGAACGAAGAGGAATTAAATGAAAAAGAAAATGATAGTCTAAGTATCGATCGCGAATTCGAAGAAATCGAAAATGATAGTTTAAAATTAGAGAAAACACCATTCATAAATGAGTTCGAAGATAGCAGTATCAGAGAATCAATGGAAAAGGATCTCGACGAAAGAAGAACGGCACAACGCTTGGAACGCGAGCGACTCGAAAAAGAAAAACAAGATAAAAAAGACGACAAAAAGTTCCAAAAAGAAGAACGCAGAAGATTAAAGCGTGAAGCCAAAGAAGCTAAGCAAGCAGAAAAAGCTCGAATCAAAGCAGAAAAAGAAAAGCAAAAAATGATTCAGGATATAGATGCTGAATTGGATAAAATGGAACAAGATGAAGGTGTAGATGATGAGTTAAAGAAGATTGATGAAGAACTCAAAAAACTAGAGGAGATGGAGAAAGACGTTGATCCGGAAAAGGAAAAAGAGCAGAAAGAAGAAAAGAAAAAAGTTGAAGAAGAGGAAGAAGATGTAGATGCGGCTTATGACAAACTTCAAAAAGAACAAGCCAAGGCTAAAAAAGAAGAAGAAAAACGTAGAAAGAAAGAAGAGAAGAAACGCCTGAAAGAAGAAAAGAAAAGAAAAAAAGAAGAAGAAAAACGTAAAAAAGCGGAAGAGAAAAAGAAAAAAGAAGGTGATGATAATAATGAAGGTTAGTTCTTCTTAGTTTCTAATACCTCTTTGTATATAAAAAGGGCTAAACATTATATGTTTAGCCCTTTTTATATATCACACATACAATTATATAATTAATCCAATTGAACCGGAAATGATAAAATCATATAAAAAAGATGTTTTTTTTAATGTTTCTGTCATTTTTTAACATTTATAATACGTAGGTTAAAATAAAACTCTTATATTTGGTTAACCAATTTGGTTGACCAATTTAAAAATATGAGAATTAACCTAGGAAACGACCCTTTATCTTCTAAAACCGAAGTTGAAACCGTAATCTCAAAAATAAGAGACCTAATCATAAACCGGCAACTCGAACCTGGAGATAAACTACCGTCAGAAAGAACATTATCCGATAAATTCAACGCTAGTAGAAGCCAATTACGGCTAGCCATACAAAAGTTAGAATTTTATGGGATAGTAAAAAGATATCCCAAAAGTGGAACTTTTGTATCCAAAATTGGTGTAGGAGCCCTAAACTCTATGATGGCAAATATTTTGCACTTACAAGCACCCGATTTTAAGTCTTTAGTAGAAACTAGATTAATACTAGAGACAAAAGCTGTAAAATTAGCAGCAATCAGAAGAACTGAAAAACAATTATATCAAATAGAAAAAGCGCACGAAGCGTATATTAAAAAAGCCATTAATGGACAAGATGCATTAGATGAAGATTTATTGTTTCATCTGAAGGTAGCAGAAGCAAGTTGTAACAGTGTTATTAACTCCTTGATGCTAGTAATCACACCTGAAATAATTACCAATTTCGTTACAAACAAAATTTGTGACGCACAAAACTTTTCAAGTTTGATAAAAGAACATCAAGATATTGTAAATGCCATAAAAAATAATGACCCAGAAGAAGCTATAAAAAGTCTAAAAATTCATTTTAAAGACTTATACAATTACTGTCATACTAATTAAAAAACTAGCCTATGTAAACTTTAATATTAAAAGAAAAAAGGACAGGCAAAACCTATCCTTTTCAATTATTCTGTAATCACTTCAATTTAGAGGGAGAAGTCAATTAACAAGAATAATAGTACACGATTACCTAAGTAAACATGCAGCAGCAAATATAATAATTCATACTATGGATGATATTTTGCTCTTGTTAATGTTTAGTTAAGTAACACACAAGTCAAAATAGCTTAAAAAAGCAGATAGACTTATATCTGAAAACAAAACTAATCATTGAAACAATTACACATGAATCACAAAATAACTATAGTTTTATTACTATCGTTATTATATCATTTCACCTCATATGGGCAAGAAAGTTATGAGTTGACTGGTATAGTAACATCATTAGAAACAAATACACCAATCCCTGGTGTGAGCGTCGTTGTTGTTGGAACCTCTACAGGAGCAGTAACAGATTTTGACGGAAAATATACTCTGAATGTAAAATCAGGTGATATCGTACAATTCTCTTATATAGGACTCACTACAAAAAATGTTACTATCTCTGGGCAGACCACGCTGAATATATCCATGGAAGAAGATTCTGAAGCTCTAGATGAAATAGTAGTAGTTGGATATGGAACCAGAAAAAAATCACACAACACTGGTGCTATTGCTCAGGTTAAAGGAAGTGATGTAGCTGCTATACAGGCAACTCGTGTAGATGAAGCGCTAGCAGGTAAATTATCTGGAGTCTTAATTCAAAATCAAAATCCAGAACCAGGTGCAAACCCAAAAATTCAAATAAGAGCAGCTTCTTCTCTTGCGGGTGATTCTGGGCCATTAATTATAGTGGATGGTTATCAGATTTCAGGAAATTTAGCTACTGTAAATCCAAATGATATTGAAAGTTTAGAAGTTTTAAAAGATGCAGCTTCGGCAGCTATTTATGGCGCCAATGGTGCTAATGGTGTTATTTTAGTAACCACAAAAAAAGGTAAATTAGGTCAGCCGCAATTCAATTATAATGCATTTGTTAGTTTTTCAAATAAATATCGTAAGAACATCTTAAAATCGGGACCAGAATGGGCAGCAATTTCAAGAGAAGAAATTGCAGCTGGTAATTGGGATTTATCTCAAGTTGACCCTGCTTTTGTAGAGTATAGATTAAGAGCATATGAAAACTCACCAGGAGCTATCAGTCCAGAAGACTGGTTATTTAGAACTGGTACTACCATCAATCATGATTTTAGTATGGCGGGTGGTTCTGAAAATTCTAAGTACTTCGCTTCAGTAGGATATCAAAATGCAGAAGGTGTGGCGATAACACAAGGATTTGAAAGATTTAATGCTCGTTTAAACATTGATACTAAATTAGGCGAAAAATTTAAGGCTGGTGCTAGCTTTAATGGTTTTACTTCGAGAAGAGACATTTTGGCTCACGATATGAGAGACTTATTAAGATCCTATGGCGTTCATCCTGTTTATCATACAGCCGAATCTATTGCATTTGTGCAGTCATTAGACGTAGAGGCTCAAGGATTAGGATTAGCGGCATTCGATAATGGTTACAGAGGAGGTATTGGTCCGACGAGCATATATGAATTAGCGCCGGGAGATAGAGTTGACGATTGGCATTATGGTAGAGCTAATAATGGTATTGGAGGTTCAGGGGATGCCGGACCTGCTCAAAAATTGGACAATGCAGATGCTTGGCAGAAAATCTATTTTGCCAATATTTCATCGTATTTACAATATGAAATCATTGATGGCTTAACCATAAAAGCTGTTTTAGGTGGTGATTATAACAATACTCAAAATTATTATTACCAAGGTCTTGGGGCAGATTCTAGAGCACGTACAGATCAAACAGATTTAGATGAAAGCACCAGGAATGCAACTTCTATTTTAAGTACTACAACATTAAATTACAAGAAATTAATAGGCAAACACGATATTGATGCTGTGATAGGTTATGAATTTTTAAATAACTACATCAATGCCATTTCTCTTGTAGGAACTAACGTCCCTAATAGTGATATTATCAATTATAACTTATTGGATCCAGAAGATATTACAACAACGGAAACAGAGATCACAAGAGCAAGAAAGAGTGTCTTTGGTAGAGTCCAGTATGCTTATGATGACCGTTATTTAGTATCTGCATCTTTAAGGAGAGATGGTGATTCTCGTTTTGGAACTAATAAACAATATGGAGTTTTTCCTGCAATGTCTTTAGGTTGGAATGTTCATAATGAAGGCTTTTGGAAATCAAATACATTTAGTCTTCTTAAATTAAGATTTAGCACGGGATCCTTAGGGACAAGTGCATTCTTAAATGATTTTGATGCACAAAGTCTTTTAAATCCTATTCCTACTGTTTTTGGTACTGGGTTTGGAATTTCTGGAAACGTAAATAATCCAGATCTAACATGGCAAACCAATACAGAAACGAATTATGGTATAGATTTAGGATTCCTAAATAACCGTTTTAGACTGAGTGTGGATTATTACAACTCAGATATTGAAGATATGTTAATAGGAAGAACAGTGTCTTATACAACCGTGGGGCAACCTTCTATAATAGTAAACAATGGTGATATGACAAGTTCTGGATTGGAATTTGAACTTTCTGCAGGTATTATTCAAAATCAAGATTTCTCTTGGAATATTAGTGCTAACTTATCTACTATTAATACAGAAATTACAGATTTGGACTCGGTAGATGAGCTACCACAAATACAATATGGTCAGAGCGGTAGAGGGCCTATTTTTAGAAACTATGTTGGAGGAGAAATTGGTGAAATGTGGGGTTTAGAAACCATTGGCGAAGTAGAAATGCGATTTTTAGAAGACCCAACAAGACATCCTAATAACACTTCCGGTGAATCTTATGTAGTGGATCAAAATGGAGATGGAGTTATTAATAGTGATGATTATGTAAAAATAGGACAAGCTACTCCAGATTTCTACTGGGGATTAAATAGTTCTATGAGCTATAAGGCTTTTGATTTATCAATGCAATTTCAAGGTTCTCATGGAGCAGAGGTATATAACATTGATCCTCTTTACTACGAGTCACAATGGTCTGGCAGACTTGTAGATTCTTTTGATGTTGATGATAACGGAATTGCTGATCATAATGGAGAGTTTTATATAGGTAACAGAAGACAAACGGATCACGGTATTCAAGATGC
Organism: Aquimarina sp. BL5; assembly: GCF_003443675.1. NCBI lineage: Bacteria > Pseudomonadati > Bacteroidota > Flavobacteriia > Flavobacteriales > Flavobacteriaceae > Aquimarina > Aquimarina sp. BL5. The sequence continues at coordinate 883,431 of NZ_CP031963.1, forward strand.
ATCTTTTATAGCACTAAGAAATTTAACTTTAGGCTACACCTTCGATCAAAAATTAATATCCAAAACAGGTTTAAGTTCTATTAGAATTTATGGTGCATCTACTAATCTGTTATATATATGGGGTGATGATTATACTTCATACAATCCAGAAGGTATTGAAACCGGAAATTCTGGTTATGCTGGACCAACAACCTATGGTGTTCAAGTTGGTGCAAGCCCTATTGTAAGAAGTTTTACGTTTGGTCTAAATGTTAATTTTTAAAAAAAAGAAAAATGAAAAAAATAATTTTATTATTAGCTATAGTTTCATTCTTCACTGCTTGCGAAGATTTAGAACAAGTGCCATCAAATATTGCAAATTCAGATTCATTAACAGATTTTGAAGGTGTTTTAAATGCTGCATACTATTACCAGTTAGGTTCCGTAACACCAATGGCTGTGATGGGAGATTTTAGAGCAGACAATGCCTTAATGATAGAGGAACCCTACCCTTCTTTTGATAGATTTAATAGTGATTTGTTAGATATGGAAGATCAGTTTTTTGAACCATTTTATATTGCCCTATACAGATCAATCTTAAGTGCAAATAACGTTATTGAAAATTCAGCTAGTTCGAATGATATTGGTGAAGCAAAGTTTATAAGAGCCTTATCTTACTTTAAATTAGTACGTGTTTTTGGAGATGTAACTGTAAATTTAAGTTCTGGAGATCTTAATTTAGATACAACGAGGCAGCCAGCTACAGAAGTATACAATACTATCATCATTCCTGATTTACAAGATGCTATAGCAGCATTAGATAATTCAGGGTTATCTAGTGGCAGAGCAACGCAAATAGCAGCTCAAGGATTATTAGGTAAAGTATATATGCAAATTGGTAACTTTAGCAGTGCAGAATCTCATCTTTCTGCTGTAGTAAATGGCGCAGCTGCTGCTGGTGTAAGTTTACAACCAAACTTTGCTGATATTTTTGGAGATGCCAATGATTTAAACCCAGAAGTTCTTTTTGCAACTCAAGTATCAAGTTCAATTCCAGATGAATATGGTTTTACAGAATTTACAGGATGGTATATCGGTAATGATTCAAAATCTTTTGAGCCATTAGATTTGGATTTAGTTGCTGCTTTTGATGCTGCGGGTGATATCACAAGAAAAGACCTTACAGTTGATGAAGTTGGTATAAGAGGAATAAAATATCTATCAGAAAATCCAGATCAAGATTGGATAGAATTAAGATTAGCAGATGTCATTTTGTTATATGCAGAAGCACTTAATGAAAACACCAATGCAGATGGTTCGCAATCAGCATCTATTTTAGGTTTACTAGATGATATTAGAACTAGAGCTGGCTTAGCAAGTTTAAGCGGTACTGCAAATACGCAAATAGAGGTTAGACAAGCTATTGCAAACGAAAGACGATTAGAATTAGCCTTTGAAGGACAACGATGGTTTGACCTAGTTAGAACAGGTACTGTAGATGCAGAAATGGGAGAAACGATTAACCCTAATTATCATGTATTTCCAGTTCCAGTTTCAGAAATACTTGCTAGCGATGGTGTAATCACTCAAAACCCTGGATATTAAACCATAACACTATTTTAAAATATATAATCGCTTTGGAAAAATATAATAAAATCATAAAAATGAGTTGAATTAGCCTTCTAAAATCATTAATGGTTTGATTGAATTAGACTTTTACTGGCGAAATAAATGCAACTAATTAAAAATTAGTCAAAATCCTGGATACTAAAGTTGTGTGTGTATGAATAATAAGTAAAATTATTGTTTGTTATGTATCCTTTACTCCATTGATCATTAGTTTGGTCAATGGAGTATTTTTTTTATTCAAATCTCTTAGTTAACAATTAATACTAATAAGTTATCGATTGATTCATAAATTGAAGCGTTTCCATTAAAATGTTTAATAAAAGCGTCATATATTTGTTATGAACTAGCGAAGTTGTATGATTACGATTAAAGAAATTACCTCCAAAGCAGATTTGACTATATTTGTTAAGTTTCCTTTTGAATTATATAAAGACTCTCCCTATTACGTTCCTTCTATTATTAAAGAAGAGTTAGATGTAATGAATCCTAAAAAAAACCCCGTTTTTAAAAATGCGGTTGCTAAATATTTCTTAGCATATAGAAACGACAAGATAGTAGGAAGAATAGCTGCAATTATTAATTGGATTGAAGTAAAGGAACAACAAAAATCGAAAGTTCGTTTTGGATGGTTTGATGTAATTGATGATATAGAAGTTACCAAAGCTCTTTTAGCAAAAGTAGCAGAGTTTGGAAAACAGCATTCTCTTGAATATATGGAAGGTCCTGTAGGCTTTTCTAATATGGATAAGGCAGGTATATTGATTAAAGGGTTTGAAGAACTCAATACCATGATTACCTGGTATAATTACCCATATTATCAAAAGCATATGGAACAACTTGGTTTTGAAGATGCAGCAACTTGGGTAGAATACAAAATAAAAGTCCCTACTGAAACTAGAGAAAAGGTAATAAAATTTGCAAAAATTATTAAAGAACGCTATCAACTGCAATTACTTAAATTTAAGAAAAGTAAAGAGCTATTGAAATATGCAGATGATATGTTCGATTTACTTAATAAAACATACAGTAGTCTACAGACATTTGTACCCATACAGCAGTATCAAATAGAAATGTATAAGAAAAAATACTTACCCTATTTAAACCCTGAATACATAACTTGTATTGCTGATAATACTGGAAAATTAATTGCTTTTTCGATTGTTATGCCATCATTCTCTAAAGCTTTGAAAAAAATGAATGGTAAGATATATCCATTGAAATTCCTTCATATTCTTAAAGCGCAACGAAGAAATGATACTGCTGCTTTCTACCTTATTGGAGTTGATCCAGAATATCAAAATAAAGGAGTGACAGCACTTATTTTTAAAGAAATGAATGAAACGTTTATTCGTAATGGTATAGAAATGGTAGAAACCAATCCAGAGTTGGAAGAGAACAAAGCTATACAAGCATTATGGAATGACTATGAACACGATCAACACAAAATGAGAAGAACATATAGAAAAGGTATTTAAAGTACTTCCTAAATAAAACTACCCTTTTAGGGTGAGAAAATTCACCAATGTAATTTCTAAATTAGTCAACATAATATATAGATAAGTCCATTTATCTTTTTCTGGTCATTATCTAAATCTAAAACTCAATATCATGTTAGACAATCTTTTAAAAATTAATGGAATTCAAAAGTTACACAAAGAAAAACAAAAAACTATTAATGGTGGTGATCTTTTAAATACTGATCGTTTAGCTTGCTCAAGTGATTTTGATTGTACACCTCAGCATATTTGTTGTATGGGAACATGTTTCAATCCTTCTATCGCATTTTTAGACCCAGGATGCTAAAAGAAATGCATTATATTAACAAAAAAATCCGCTAAATAGCGGATTTTTTTTTGTTAATATTTGTCAGTCTTTCTTACTCTCCCATTGCTTCTGCAAGAGCAGCAGACATTTTTTTATAGGTTCCGTTTTCTAATGTTTCTCTAATTGCTGAAAAAGCATTTAATGTCTCTTCAATATCTTGCATTGTATGAGAAGCAGTTGGTATTAATCGTAATAATATCAACCCTTTAGGAATAACAGGATACACGACAATAGAACAAAAGATCCCATGATTTTCTCTAAGATCCTTTACTAACGCCATTGCTTCAGGAATACTTCCTTTTAAGTATACTGGAGTTACACAACTTTGTGTAGTTCCGAGATCAAAACCTCTATCACGTAACCCATTTTGTAAAGCATTTACATTTTCCCAAAGTTTCGCTTTTAATTCAGGCATGGTACGCAACATATCTAATCGTTTTAGCGCTCCCACTACCAATTGCATCTGCAATGATTTAGCGAACATCTGAGAACGTAAATTATATTTTAGATAGTCTATAATTTCTTGATCAGCAGCGATAAAAGCTCCCGTACTCGCCATAGATTTAGCGAATGTAGCAAAGTATACATCTATATCATCCTGAACTCCTTGTTCTTCTCCTGCTCCTGCTCCAGTAGCTCCTAATGTTCCAAAACCGTGGGCATCATCAACAAACAATCTGAAGTTATATTTTTCTTTTAATGCTACTATTTCTTTTAACCTTCCTTGCTCACCGCGCATCCCAAAAACCCCTTCAGAGATTAATAGAATTCCACCGCCAGTTTTTTGAGCCATTCTAGTAGCTCTCATAAGGTTTTTCTCTATACTTTCAATATCATTATGACGATACGTATATCTTTGTCCTTGATGTAATCTAACTCCATCAATAATACAAGCATGTGCATCTACATCATATACTATGATATCATCTTTGCTTACCAATGCATCAATCGTAGATACCATTCCCTGATATCCAAAATTTAATAAATAAGCAGCTTCTTTATGCACAAATTCCGCAAGTTCATTTTGTAGTTGCTCGTGAAGATCTGTATGTCCACTCATCATTCTAGCACCCATAGGATATGCAGAACCGTATGCAGCTGCAGCTTCAGCATCTACTTTACGAACTTCTTCCATATTAGCAAGCCCCAAATAATCATTAATACTCCAGGTAACTACTTCTCTACCCTGAAACTTCATTCTATTTGATATTGGCCCTTCTAACTTTGGAAAAACAAAATATCCTTCTGCCTGATCTGCCCATTTCCCCAAAGGTCCTTTGTCCTCATATATTTTATCAAATAAATCTCTCATCTACCGCAAATTTGATTTCTTTAAGTGTGCGAAAATACAGAAAATTGACGTGATAGCATAATTATATCCGAAATCACTACTATAAACTATTTTTTCACAAAAAAAGCACCTGTAAAATATCAGATGCTCATATTTTATTCTATTAGGTTTTACTTAACAAACTGAACTTTTGTAGTATCTTCTTCATGAACACTATCGAAAAATCCTTGTTCCATCATCCATTCATCACTAAACACCTTACTCATATAACGAGATCCATGATCAGGTAAAATAATTACAATATTACTATTCTCATCAAATTCTCCCTGTCGCGCTAATTGTTTTACACCTTGTATAGCTGCTCCACTAGTGTATCCAAGAAACATTCCTTCAGTTTTCACCAATTCTCTGGCTGTATGCGCACTATCCTCATCACTCACTTTCTCGAACTTATCAATTACATCAAAATTTGTTGCACTCGGAATAAGATTTTTGCCTAAACCTTCAATTCGGTAAGGGTATATCTCTTCTTTATCAAATTCTTTAGTTTCGTGATATTTTTTTAATACCGAACCATAAGCATCGATACCAAGTACTCGAACTTCGCTATTCTTTTCCTTTAAATATTTTGCAGTTCCAGAAATCGTCCCACCAGTACCACAACAAGCTACAAAGTGGGTAATATTGCCATTTGTTTGATTCCAAACTTCCGGCCCAGTAGAATTGTAATGCGCATCAATATTCAATTCATTAAAATATTGATTTATATAGACAGATCCTTTTATTTCTTCATGAAGTCTTTTTGCTACTTGATAGTAAGATCTAGGATCATCAGCATTTACATGTGCTGGACACACATATACTTTTGCTCCCATATTCTTAAGCATGGCGATCTTATCTTTAGAAGATTTAGAACTAACTGCTAGTATACATTCATAACCTTTTATAACACTTACCATAGCTAAACTAAAACCAGTATTTCCACTAGTAGTTTCAATGATGGTGTCTCCAGGTTTTAAAATACCTTTTTTTTCGGCTTCTTCAATAATATAAAGTGCAATTCTATCTTTAGTGGAATGTCCAGGATTAAAAGATTCTATTTTCGCATAGAAATTTCCTGGATAGCCTTTCATAATTCTGTTTAATTTTACAAGTGGCGTATCACCTATAAGCTCTAAAACATTGTTATAAGCCTGTATATCTTCTCTCATAAGGTTGTGTTTTAAACAAGTCTATAGAACTGAAAAAGGGGAGTCTACAAACTGTTACAAAAACGCTACGAAGTTACGTTAATTTTTTTAATTAATTCTTTATCCCTTCTAAATCTAGCAAAAAAGCATACTCTTCAGCAACTTCTTTAAGTGCTTCAAATCTTCCTGAAGCTCCTCCATGACCCGCTTCCATATTGGTATGTAATAATAATAGATTCGTATCCGTCTTTAATTCTCTTAACTTAGCCACCCATTTTGCAGGTTCCCAATATTGTACTTGAGAATCATGTAATCCTGTAGTAACTAACATATTTGGATATTCTTGTGTTACTACATTATCATAGGGCGAATAAGATTTCATATACTCATAATATTCCTTCTCATTTGGATTACCCCATTCGTCATATTCTCCTGTTGTTAATGGTATACTATCATCTAACATAGTAGTCACTACATCTACAAAAGGTACAGCAGCTACAATCCCATTGTACAATTTTGGTGCCATATTTACTATAGCTCCCATTAGTAAACCACCTGCAGAACCACCCATTCCATAAAGATGTTCAGAGGATGTGTATCCTTCTTCAATCAGGAACTTAGAACAATCGATAAAATCCGTGAATGTATTTTTCTTTTTAAATAATTTACCATCCTCATACCAGGAACGTCCAAGATATTCGCCTCCTCTTATATGTGCTATTGCGTAAATAAATCCTCTATCCAATAGACTTAAACGTACTGTAGAAAAATATGGATCTATTGTAGAACCATAGGATCCATATGCGTATTGAAGTAAAGGATTGGCACCATTTTTATTAATTCCTTTTTTATAAACCAATGATATTGGCACCTTAGCTCCATCAATTGCCGTTGCCCATACCCTTTCTGATATATAATTATTTTTATCAAAATCACCTCCCAATACTTCTTGTTCTTTCTTCACCTCCTTTTCTCTAGTATCCATATCAAAATCAATGACAGAATTAGGAGTCGTCAATGAATTATAGGCATATCTAAGTATTTTAGTGTCAAAATCTACATTAGTACTTACATACGCTGTATAAGTTTCATTATCAAATGGTAGATAGTAATCATCCGTACCATCCCATCTTTTAATATTAATTCTATTTAATCCATTACTACGCTCGCTTATTACTAAATACTCCTTGAAAATATCAACATCTTCCAATAAAACATCTTTCCGATGGGGAATAAGATTTTTCCAATTTTCTTTCAAAGTATCTTTTTCTGACACTTTCATTAGCTTAAAATTCTTGGCAGCATCAGCATTGGTCAATACATAGAAACTATCCTCGTAGTGGGCTATTCCGTATTCTAAACCTCTAATTCTAGGTTGAAACACGGTAAACTCTCCAGTAGGATTATCTGCTTTTAATATATGATATTCAGAAGTTAATGTACTACTAGACCCTATTACTATGTATTTCTTAGATTTTGTCTTGTAAACGAAAGTATTGAAAGTATCATCTTTTTCGTGATAAACTTCTACATCATCCTCAGCATTCGCGTTTAGAGTATGTCTAAAAATCTTATATGATCTCAATGTTTCGGCATCCTTTTTGGTATAAAACAGCGTTTTACTATCCGTTGCCCAAGTACTTCCTCCAGTTGCGTTTTCTATTTCTTCCGGATATATCTCACCAGTTACTAAATTTTTAATGCGTATCGTATACTTTCTCCGGCTTACAGTGTCTACTCCAAAAGCAATTAAAGTATTATCTGGACTCACATTTAATCCAACCATTTTAAAATAAGCATGTCCTTCTGCTTCTTTATTACAATCGAACAATATTTCTTCAGGGGCATCAAGATTTTCTTTTTTCCTAGAATATATTGGGTAATCTCTCCCTGTCTCATAGCGAGTAATATACCAATACCCATTTAGCTTATATGGTACCGATGCATCATCTTCTTTAATTCGGCTTTTCATCTCTTCAAAAAGATCTTTTTGAAAATCCTTTGTATGAGCTGTCATTCTATCATTGTAATCATTTTCACGCTTTAAATAATCAATCACCTCTGGATTATCCTTATCATTAAGCCAAAAATAATTATCAACACGAATATCGTTGTGTTTTTCCAGATGTGTAGCTTTCCTGTCAGCGATTGGGTTGTGAATTTCTATATCCAATGTTCTTTCTTTATTATAATTACGCGAAGTTGCAAAAGTAATAGTTAACGATCATAATAACTCTATGGCTTTTCACAATAATCTCTTAGTTTATTAACAGGTAAAATACTAATTTTGTTCTTAATTAATCATTAAAAAAATTACCAATGTTTGGAGATATGATGGGAATGATGGGTAAACTAAAGGAAACCCAGAAAAAAGTAGAGGAAACGAAGAAAAGATTAGATACTGTTTTAGTAGATGAAAATAGTGCAGATAATCTTCTGAAAATTACTATTACGGCAAATCGTGAAATCAAAAGTATTTCTATTGATAACGAATTGCTAAATGATAAAGAGCAATTGGAGGATTATCTAATCCTTACACTTAACAAGGCTATTACCGGCGCTACAGCTGTTAATGAAGCTGAACTAGCTGCAGTAGCCAAAGAAGGAATGCCTGATATCCCTGGTTTAGATATGTTTAAATAAATCGGCTTTGGCAGAAATAAAAAAAGGAAGCGTAATTGCTTCCTTTTTTTATTATAAGATGGATTAATTATTTATTAATCTGAATTCTGTTCTACGATTTGAAGCATGTTGACGTTCTGTACAGGTAACTCCGTCTGCACATCTATTTTTTAATCTATTTTCTCCGTATCCATTTGCAACTAATCTACTTCCATTTACTCCTTTAGAAAGTAAATAAGTAACTACAGCCTGTGCTCTTCTTTCAGAAAGACTTTTATTACTTGATTTAGAACCTCTAGCATCTGTATGAGAAGCTATTTCCATTTTGGAACCTGGGTTATTTGCTAATACAGGCATTAATCTAGTATCAATGATACTCTTAGCTTGAGCAGTTAATGAAGCACTACCAAGATTCCAGTTAATTGGTAACGCAGAATATTCTACTAAAGAACACTCTACTTCTTTCCAAAGCGTCAATCCTCCTTTTTGAGTAAGTACTTCTTTAGATACTGTTTTAAAAGTAGCTGGCACAACTACTTCTTCTGTATATGCATCTTTTACCATAACAGTTTTAGTGATCGTTGCATATTCTGCAGGAATCACTGCTTCTACAACTCGAGCTGGTTCTGCTATTACTCTTTTCGTATAAGAACTAGGTTGTTCTGCAATTGACGAACTTGTTGTACTAGCGTCAGCACTTAATGTCTGAACTGGTACAGTCGTAAATTCAGCTGGATATCCTTTATAACACCAATAACGACAATCGTCTGGATTACTTGATGCACAATCAGGAGCCGGAGATCCAAGTTCCCATTGAGCGTAAGCTGGTTTGATTTCTACTGTTTCTGCTCCTTTACCAAACTTAGCTGGGATAACAGCTAGTTTTGAAGCACCTTGCTTCTTAATAAAAGTTACAGTTTCATTTTTATACTTAGCAGGAACAACAGTAAGTTTTTTCCCTTCTTCTTTCACTAACACTTTCTCTGTTACAGTTTCGAAAGTAGCAGGATATGTTTTTAGTTTTTTATACTCTGGTGTGATTTGTACTTGTACTGTTTGATTTTCATACACATCAGGCGTTGTACAACGCACGTAGCATTTCCCCGGTTCAGGATTAGCAGGTAGGTCTTGAGCTTGAACAGTAATTCCTGCAATCGCAAGAAACACGAATAAAATGTGTTTTTTCATAGTTGATGATTTTTGTGGTTATTATTATGTTACACTTAAAGATACGAAATTATGAATATGAAAAAGAAATGTTAAAATTAACATTTAAGAAAACTGATCTATTTTCGATGTATTGTTCTTTTATTCGATAAAAGACCCAAAAACCTGTATTTGTGTTTTTTTATATTTTTCTTTCTCCTTTTTATTCTATATTTTTATCAAAATCATTCTAAAATTTTTTAAAACTCGACAATATGTTTGAACTCAAAAATAAGGAGGGATCCAGCTATCATTTCACTTTAAAAGCAAAAAATGGACAAGTAATTCTAAGCAGTGAAGTGTACAACAGTAAAGCTGCTGCTATTAACGGAATAGCTTCTGTACAAAAAAATGCTGCTGAAGATGGACGATATGAACGAAAAACAGCCAAGGACGGAAGATTCTTTTTTAATTTAAAAGCATCTAATGGTCAAGTAATTGGTAGTAGTCAAATGTATTCTTCCGAATCCGGAATGGAAAATGGTATTAATTCTGTAAAAGAAAATGCACCAGAGGCTGACACTAAAGAAATTTAAATGTAGTAAGCATTATATTTTATAAAAATTCAAGCAAAGCTGTTCAAAATAAATGAACAGCTTTACTTTTTTATAGTGTTTGTAATACCCCTAGAAAATATTCGTGCATTTCTGTAGTATAATCTAAATGTGTTACAAATCTAAGCTTTCCTTGTCCCATTCCATAAAAGTGAATATTCTTGGCTCCCATCTTTGCTATAAATTCCTCTTCATTACCACTAATAGTAAATATAATAATGTTTGTATCGATAGGCTCAACACCTGTCACAAAGGGTAATTCTTGTAAAACCTGTCCAATCTCTTTTGCCTTTTTATGGTCTTCTTTTAAACGATCTACATGATTCTCCACTGCATACAATCCTGCAGCGGCCATATATCCAATTTGACGCATACCACCGCCTAATACTTTCCTAATCCGAATAGCTTTTTGCATTATTTCATGATTACCTACTAATACAGATCCCATTGGCGCTCCTAATCCTTTGCTAAGACATACAGAAATGGTATCAAATACTTCTCCATATTGTTTAGGGTCTTCTTTCATAGCTATTAAAGCATTCCATAAACGTGCTCCATCAAGATGATACCCCAAATCATGATCAGTACACACCTTCTTTATTTTAATAATCTCTTCGAAATCATAACAAGCGCCTCCACCCTTATTAGTGGTATTTTCTACACATACTAAACTTGTTAAAGGACTATGATAAAAATCCGGTGGATTAATAGATGCTAGCACCTGATCCGATGTAATCATCCCTCTATATCCATCAATCAACTTGCACGAAACTCCACTGTTAAAAGAAACCCCTCCTCCCTCATAATTAAACACATGTGCATATTTATCCGCAATCAGTTGCTCACCAGGCTGTGTATGTAATTTTATAGCCGCCTGATTCGCCATACTACCAGATGGAAAAAATAAAGCAGTCTCTTTACCAAACATATTGGCTATTCTCTCTTCTAAAGCATTAACCGTTGGATCTTCTTTATACACATCATCTCCCACTTCTGCATTCATTATTGCATTAAGCATTTCTGGGGAAGGTTTGGTGACTGTATCACTCCTAAGATCTATTATCATATAGTATTTTAATTAAAACGTTTATTACTTTTTATCAATTTTATGAACCAATTAGAACTCACATCTAAAGCTTCCTATAGGAGAGCCATCCGGTATTTTTGGTGAAGGTAGCATTTTAAATTTTTCAGGTTTAGTCATAAAATCCTGGATTTGCTTTAAAAAATAGTTATTATAAACTGTATTTGAATCTTTTCGCTTATCAGGATTTAGTAGGTATCTAATGTCGTTTAGCGAAGCATACGCTAAAGCTCGTACCTGAGGATAACTACTACTGTTAATACTCAGGTTCATTAGGTGTTTTAATGTATTGCTTTTTACTGTATTTAGAATTTCGCTATGATAATTATTTTTAGGCTTAGCTTCAAAAACTGCTTTAACCAATTTATCTAAAACTTTTGATGCTCCTAATTGTTTTGGATCTAGACTACTTTGTTGTACTAATCGCGAAATTCTTTCTGGATGCAGCAATAACGACAAACTCATATCACTGGCAGTAGATGCGGCACTCAACGGATCAAAAGCTACACCTGTTTTGCTATTAAAAGATTCTCTGGAACGACCATAACCAAAAGCTCTTGGCGGAAACAATTTCAATTTATCCTCAGGAATAGCCAAAACTTCGGGAGATAACGTTTTCAGGATTTGATTTAGCGCTTCATTTTGTTCTTTTTCTGAAATCGTTTCAACGATTGTTTGTTTATCCCCTTTGGTAGCATAGTTATAATTTAGACCTCCAATTAACTTTACTGCTGCTTCGGTTTGATACCTATGAAAAAAATACAAAGGAACGAATACATCTTCTAAAACCGAATAAGCTTCACCGGTTCTAATATTATCTTCAGAGAAATTACGAATTGCCGTTTCCCTAACTTCTAATATGTTTTTTAATTCTTCAGAAGCACTTTTTCCATTATCCCAAAGATGCGCCAAACCATGCGCGCCTCCTTTAGGTCTTGCATCACTATCCGAAATAAAACGCAATCCAGAAGTATACGCATCATCCAAAATTTTATAGAGCTCCTGACTTTCATCTACTTCCTTGTTAAATTCCGAATAACTATAAGCTACAGTTACTTTATCCCAAGTTCCTATTTTAGTATCGTAAGCATCAGAAAAGTCTATTTCTCCGTCTTTTAGCCTAATCGTCGGATGCGGATAATCCATAACAGATGCTCTATTGCTAGTACTGGCCGCAAAATTATGTGCAAATCCGATTGTATGTCCCACTTCATGTGCTGACAATTGTCTAATCCTAGCCAGAGCCATCTCTAACATGGGTTTATAATTATCATCATTACCAGCAAAAGGTTTGTTTGATAAAGCCTGGGCAATAAGAAAATCCTGACGAATTCTTAAACTACCTAAACTTACGTGCCCTTTTAATATTTCACCAGTTCTTGGATCTACCACGCTAGCACCATAACTCCATCCTCTCGTAGATCGATGTACCCATTGAATTACATTATATTTTAAATCCATTGGATCTGCATTTTCCGGAAGCATTTTTACTTGAAAAGCATCTTTAAATCCAATAGCTTCATACGCTTGATTCCACCATCTTGCACCTTCTAATAAAGCTGACCGCACAGGTTCTGGAGTTCCGGGATCTAAATAGTAAGTTATAGGCTCTTTGGCTTCACTTACTGCTAACTCCGGATTTTTCTTTTCCAACCTATGTCTAGTGATATATCTCTTTACAATAGGTTCTTGTATTGGCGAAGCATAATCCAGATAAGAAATTGATAAAGCTCCACTCCTTGGATCAAATTCTCGCTTCTTGTACTTATCATCTGGTAATTCTACAAAAGAGTGATGCTGGGTTACAGTAAGAAACTTAGCATCCGGCGCTACGGACCAAATATTTCCTTGCTTCGGTGATCCTTTATAGGTTATCAATGCTTCGAATTCAACATTTTTCGGAAAAGCCTTTGTTCTTTCCAAACTTAAAGCACTTTTAGTTTTATCTACACTATAAGTGCCTTCTTTCTGACTTATCAATCTATTAATAACACCATGAGTATCTTGTAATAAAAAAGGTGTCAAATCAATAATGTAGCTATTCACTTTTTGTTCTTTTATAGGAAAACCAAATAATACAGATTTAGCAAATGCCTGTTCTACACTTTTTCTCTCGAGTTTGTTTTCCGTAATCGCGCGGTATCTTTGATTAGGTTGCACTAATAACAATTTGTTTCCTGCTTTCTGAAATTTTACAACTACACCATCCCCTATTTGCCCTCTATCTAATCCTATATCATTGGATCCCAAACCTGTAGCTAAAGAATGTACATATAAGAACTCTTCATCTAGTTTATTTACTTCTAAATATATCGCATCCTGACTTTCGTTATAATGAAAATCAAAATATCCCGTATAAGATTTTAAATCCTTTTGTTTTTCTAGAAACTGCGCAGAAAGAAATTGGCAAACTATTAAAAACAAGCAAGTAATATTTATTTTCATCATGAAATGATTTATGTGATTGGAAAAAACACTAAAACTATAAAATAATAGTAAAATTATTTCCTACTGAACTGTTAAATCCTATTTTTGCTTAAAATAATTGAAATATGATTAATACTGAGACTTTACAAGATCTTAGGGAGCGCCTGGTTGCGTTAAGGAGGTATCTTTGACATTGATGCCAAACTTATCGAAATAGCTAACGAAGAAGAAAAAACATATGCTCCTGATTTTTGGGATAATGCCCAGGAAGCAGAAAAACTAATGCGTGCTCTTAACGCAGAAAAAAAATGGGTTTCTGAATATAAAAAAAGTGTAACCCTTGTTGATGATCTCGAAATTCTTTACGAGTTCTATAAAGAGGGAGATGCTACCGAAAAGGAAGTAGATGAACGCCATTCCGTTGCCTTAGATCTTATAGAACACCTTGAGTTTAAGAACATGCTTAGCGAAGAAGGTGATAGCATGAGTGCTGTAATTCAAATCACAGCCGGAGCTGGTGGAACAGAAAGTTGTGATTGGGCGAGCATGCTTATGCGTATGTATCTAATGTGGGCAGAGAAACAAGGTTATAAAATTAGAGAACTTAACTATCAAGGAGGAGATGTTGCCGGAATCAAAACAGTAACTTTAGAAATAGACGGTGAATACGCATTTGGATGGCTTAAAGGCGAAAATGGAGTACATAGATTAGTACGTATCTCTCCTTTTGACAGTAATGCTAAAAGACATACTTCTTTTGCTTCCATTTATGTGTATCCATTAGCAGATGATAGTATCGAAATCGACATTAATCCTTCTGATTATGAGATCATCACCTCCAGATCCAGTGGTGCCGGAGGACAAAATGTAAACAAAGTAGAGACCAAAGTACAACTTACCCACTTCCCTACTGGAATCCAAATTTCCTGTTCAGACACTAGATCACAACAAGAGAACAGATTAAAGGCGTTGCAAATGCTTAAATCACAACTTTTTGAACTTGAACTCAAAAAACAACAAGCCCAAAGAGATGAAATTGAAGCATCCAAAATGAAAATTGAATGGGGATCTCAGATTCGTAACTATGTAATGCACCCTTATAAACTGGTAAAAGATGTAAGAACTGCAGAAGAAACCGGAAATGTGGATGCTGTTATGGATGGAAACATTGATGCTTTCTTAAAAGCATACCTTATGATGATGGGACAAAGAGTTGAAGATTAATAATTATTGAATAGATATGACAACAATATATCATAACCCAAGATGTAGCAAATCCAGACAATGTCTTGCCATTTTGGAAGAAAAAAATGAGGACTTGAATATTATTAAATATTTAGACACTCCTTTGAGTGAAGAAAAATTATCTAAAATCATTGATCTTCTTGGAATAAAACCCATCGACTTAGTTAGAAAAAATGAAGCGATCTGGAAACAAGAATTTAAAGGTAAAACTTTAACAGATAATCAGCTTATAAGAATTATGTGTGAGCATCCAAAACTTATTGAAAGGCCTATTGTAATAAAAGATACTAGGGCAATTATTGGAAGACCTCCGGAAAAAGTTGTTGATATGTGACGTCCTGAATAATCGTTACAGGAATTAATAAATACAAGGTAGCAATTTTAATTTGCTACCTTTTGTTTTTTGTAGCTTTTTCTTTTTAATTTATTTTGTTGATGCATTTGATCAGGTGTTAACATTGAATTAGATAAATGAGGTCTTATCTGATTATAAATGCGGATTGCATTTTGAACCAGTTTGGTTTTGATTTGCATTGAAGTATCATACTTGTCAATAGCAAATTCTTGTTTAAGAATTCCATTAATTCTTTCTGCTATGGCATTTTCGTAAGGGTCATATTTTTCAGTCATACTAGGGCTAATATTATTGATGTTTAATGTTTTTTGATATTCATTGGAACAATACTGTAATCCTCTATCGGAATGATGAATTATAGGTTTTTCATTATAATCTCTATTAGAAATAGCCATATCTAAAGCTGTTAAAGATCCTTTTACACTTAGACTATTTGATACATTATATCCCATTATTTTTTTAGAATAAGCATCCGTGATTAAAGCCAAATAACATGGATTTTCCCTATTTCCTATATAAGTTATATCACTGACCCATACTTGTTCTGGTCTGATAAATTCAACATCTTTTATTCGATTTTTATGTTTTCTAAATCTATGATGAGAATCCGTAGTTACATGATAGTTCTTTTTAGGTAAAATCAACAAGTTATTAGCCTTTAGTATTTTAAATAGCTTATCGCGACCAACTCCGATTACTTTGAGTTGAGATTTTAAAAGATGAAATAATTTTCTTGTACCGATTCTAGGCATTGATATGCGAATGGTATTTACTAAATCAATTACCTTTTTACTTAGTTTTTGTTTGTCTTGATAAGACCGAATAGCTCTATAATACACCTGTCTATTCACCCCGAGTAAATCACAGGTAGCAGTTATGCTTTCTTGTTTTTCTTGGCTATATTTTTCGATAACTCGGGTACGTGCTTTTTTCTGATCGGAATATTAAATTCCTCTTCGGCGATATCAATCATCATATCAAATATAATTGCTTTCTTATCCGCACGCTCTGCTAAAAATTCAGCTCTTGCTTTTTGTTTCTCTAAAAGCTTGACTTGCTGTTCTAATTCTAAAATACGTTGTTCAGGTGTTTTGGACATGGATCTATTTACACTAAAATCATAATCAAATTTACCATATTTTTTTAACCAAGTGCGAATCGTAGATCTTGCTTGAATACCATACTTATCCAAAGCTTGAGTTCTTGTTAATAAGCCTTGTTCAATCTCTTGAACAACTTGTAGCTTAAAGGATAAACTGTAATCCTTCTGTGTACGCTTTACATAATTTGAATGTAATGACTCCATAAATAACATTTTAGTGTAACGATATTTCAGGACGAGACAATATTCTATAAAAAAAAAGACTCGTTTTCAGGAGAAAACGAGTCTTTTTTTTGCAATTCTTAAAAACTAGTTACTGTAGTATTACACTATCTTGGAACTGGCTGAGAAGGCCCCATATTTTCAGAAGCAACTGTAGCTCCCTCAACTGCTATGGTTAAAGTAGATCCACTACCAATACTGTTATGTTCTCCTCTAATATACACCTGTCCACTGGCAGGCATTACAAAAAGGTCTGAATCACTAGAGTTACTTGTTCCTGCACTTAGACTACCAAGTAATGCTCCCGATGGAGAGTCTGCTCTTGCCTCTACCTGAATAGTATATCCGGTACTTCCTCCTGAACTGACACTAATTTCTACAGCATCTCCTGCATTCGCAGTTAGAAGACCTGTACTTAAATCCCAAGTAGGCCCTGTACTTAAACTTTCCACAATAATAGTTCTGGTTACCTGATCTGCAGGATTGTTAGAAGAATCTACCACATCATATGTTCTGGTATAGGTTCCTGCTGTGCTTGTATTGACATATGTTCCACCAAACACAATGTCGTTAGTTAAATTACCATCAAAATTATCCGAAGCAGTCGCCGTTTCTATATAAGTTTCATTAACTGATAATGTTATTGTGCTAGGACCATTTAATAATATTACGGGTTGCACATTGTCTACTATATTAATAGTTCGTACAACTTCTACCGCAGGGTTACCAGAAGAATCCATAACATTGTAAGTCCTCGTATAAGACCCTACAGTATTTGTATTCACAAAGGTTCCTCCAAACTCGATGTTGTTTGTAATATTTCCATCAAAATTGTCTGAAGCTGACACTGTTTCTGTAAAAGTTTCTCCAACACCAACATTTATTGAAGGACTAAGAATAGTAATCACTGGAATTACATCATCAACTACAGTAATTGTTCGCGAAACTTCTGTAGCCGTATTACCGGATGCGTCTGTTACATTATATGTTCTTGTAAAAGTTCCAAGAGCATCTGTGTTAACAAAATCTCCTCCAAAGACTATCTGATCTGTAAGATTACCATCTACGTCATCAGTTGCTGTAGCGGTTTCTGTGTAAGTATCAAAAACGGTTAGCGTAAGCATATCGGAACCATTAAGATTAATTACAGGAGAATCTGTATCAGCATCGATAAAAGTAAGATTCACCTCTGCCATTTTAGTTATAGGGGTTGTATTAGCATTAGCAACAATAAATTCCACATCGTGATCCTCCATAACAGTACCGGTATATTGACCTGTAGAAGTTCCTACCACAACTGGTATCTCATCTCCGGGTTGATATATAACGTCATCATAAACAAAACTTCCAGCCTGTGAAGATCTGTACCTCATTGTATAAGACGAATTACCAACAGTTTCGATAATTTCGAAATTAATATCAGCAGCTGTATTGGTTGCCAATGTGGTTACAGTAGCTGCTGCTGTAAAAGTAAAATCTGGTGTTTCTCCTACTTCTATACTAACAGTATTTGATTTAGAAACTCCTAAACTACTAGTAGCAGTAAATGTAACCTTAACCACTCCCACGGTTAGTCCTTCGAAATTCCAAGTAGAATCTCCAACCGGAATTTCGACCGCAGTCTCTGGATCCAGAACCGTTCCATCTACAATAACACTTCCTGTTCCTGATACATCCGCATCTGATACTCCAAAAGCATATTGCACATCATACGTTGCAGAACTAACTTCTTCGATAGTAAGATTTAAATCAATCTCTCCATTAACATATGTAATAGCTTCTGGAGATGTTATTACATCAAATGTGAAATCTGTATCGTTTACATTATATGTTAACACAAATTCTTCTTCTCTATTAGATTGATCTCTTATAGTTAAAGTTACTTTATTGGTACCAATCGCAGTTCCCTGGTATTCTATTGTGTATTCAGGACCTTCGGGTAAATCAATAAATTCATTTTCTGCTATAGCTACTGTATTCAAAAAATATGATCCAGCACCTTCCGTAACATTATATTTTATCTGGTAATCTCCTGCATTGATATCTGCACCACTTGTTATAGTAAATTGAGATTCCTTTTTAGTATCTACAAATGTTTCTATAGTAGTCTCGCTAAATTCTACTTTAAAAAACACTACTAAATCATCTGTTATCTCTTTTGTACAGGCAATCCCAATAAATAGAAGAATGATACCTGAAACGACATATTGATAAAACTTTTTCATCTATATTATGTTTGTTTATTTTAATGATCCAATTGTTAAAAACTTCTTTTACAGAAGTTTCTTTCCGAAAAAATTACTTCAGTATTAATTTAATTCCAATACCAAAATAAGGAGTAAGTTCTCCAATATCGCTATTGAAGTGATATATCTCTTGTGCTTTAATATTAATTGCCACTGTAGGAATTAAAAATATATCTGCATCTAATCCTGCATACGCTCCGAAAACTACATTACTTGTCTCAATATTCAAAACCTGATTGTTTTCTAGAATCTCGTCTCCATTATTAATAGACTCATAACCCACGGTTGCTCCTGCCCCTAAAGCGAGCGCAAATGTTCTCTTATTATTCCTAAGTACATCAAAAAAGAACCCTGTGTTAAAAGCATACAAATTAACAGGTATTTTTATATCCTCATACTCTAATTTTGTAAAATTAGTTTGAATACCAAATTGTAAATAATCAAATTCATTTACCTTATAATCAAACGCAGCTAATCCTGCAAAACCTCCATCTGCATAACCACCGGTTAATGACAGTGCAGTTTTATGACTCTGAGCATACATGGTAATGGAAGAAAAAAGAATAAAGACAACTAGTAATAAGTTAGTACTTATAAGTTTTTTCATAAACTCTATTTTATAATTTTTATAATTTTTATTTTTTGCATTTTCCCGTAAAAACAGCTGCAAAACTAAAAAACGCAAACGTATTTTGCACTATAAATATTGTGTCTTTATTGTAACTAAATTCTTTCAAATCACAAAAAAATATGAACGTTGTTATTTTTCTGTTAATTCAATACAACATTAGACAGACACAATAGGCTTACAATGAACATAATACATCACTTAGCATCTCTCTAATCATAATACCTTCTTCTAAGTTATATTTTTAAAAACTCACTTTCAAAAAAAATATAAAAAAAACTATTTTATTACCATTTATCATAATAATCAGTACATCGTCTTAGGCTCAATAAACCTTTAAATAACAGAATAACAAATATCAATAAGAGTGAAATAAAAAAGAGGAATTGATAAATCAATCCCTCTTTTTAATATATAACTAATATTTTTACTTAAGCTTCTTCTCTAGCCTTACGTTTAGCTTCTTGCTTTAACTTAAAGTTTTCAATAGTAGCTCCAAAAATCCAGTAAGGAACCACGAAGGTTAATAAAAATATCATTAACCAAAATCCTATTGTAAGGATCGTTAAGAATGCTAAAAAACCAAGGTATTGATCAAATTCGAACATAACAGTAATCTAATTTCAATTTTTGCCAAAGATAATAACTCTTCCTTTTATCTCATAACATAAATATGATTTATTTTCAAAACTAAAACTTTAATACAATTCTGTTTTAAAAAGTACATCTTTATTCAGAAATAGCTATACAAATTCTTAAATTTGCCGTTCGAAAAACAAATCATCACAGCTATGGAATATAGAATAGAAAAAGATACAATGGGCGAAGTAAAAGTGCCTGCTGATAAACTTTGGGGAGCTCAGACAGAACGTTCCAGAAACAACTTTAAAATTGGTGCACCATCTTCAATGCCTTTAGAAATAGTATACGGTTTTGCGTATCTTAAAAAAGCTGCTGCTTTTACTAATTGCGAATTAGGTGTTCTTCCTATTGAAAAGAGAGATCTTATTGCTCAGGTATGTGATGAAATTCTAGAAGGAAAACACGATGATCAGTTTCCATTGGTAATATGGCAAACGGGATCCGGTACGCAGAGTAATATGAATGTAAATGAAGTTATTGCGAATCGTGCACATCAATTAGCAGGAAAAACTATTGGAGAAGGAGAAAAAACCATTCAACCTAACGATGATGTAAATAAGTCTCAATCTTCTAACGATACATTCCCTACGGGTATGCATATTGCGGCTTACAAAAAGATTCTAGAAGTTACGATACCTGGTATTACACAATTAAGAGATACGCTAAAAAAGAAATCAGAAGCTTTTAAAAATGTTGTAAAAATTGGTCGTACGCATTTTATGGATGCTACTCCATTAACCATTGGACAAGAGCTATCTGGATATGTTTCTCAACTGGATCATGGGCTTAAAGCTTTGGAAAACACATTGCCACATTTAGCAGAAATTGCTTTAGGTGGAACGGCAGTTGGGACAGGTCTAAACACACCCAAAGGATATGCTAAAAGAGTATCAGAATTTATTGCTCAGTTTACAAGTTTACCTTTTATCACTGCAGAAAATAAATTTGAAGCATTAGCAGCTCATGATGCTTTTGTAGAAACGCACGGAGCATTAAAACAAATTGCAGTTTCTCTGAATAAAATAGGAAACGATATTAGAATGTTAGCTTCAGGACCAAGAAGTGGAATTGGTGAGCTTATCATTCCTGCTAATGAACCTGGAAGTTCAATTATGCCCGGAAAAGTAAACCCTACTCAATGTGAAGCTTTAACTATGGTTTGTGCTCAAGTATTGGGTAATGATGTTGCTATTAATGTTGGCGGAATGCAAGGACATTTTGAACTTAATGTATTTAAACCTGTTATGGCGGCAAATCTATTGCAGAGTGCTCAATTAATAGGTGATTCTTGTGTTTCTTTTGATGTACATTGTGCTCAAGGAATAGAACCAAATCAAGCAAGAATTACAGAGTTGTTGAATAATTCATTGATGTTGGTAACTGCTCTTAATACCAAAATAGGATATTATAAAGCAGCAGAAATTGCTAACACAGCGCATAAAAATGGAACTACGCTAAAGCAAGAAGCTGTAGCATTAGGGTATGTAACCGAAGAGGAATTTGACCAATGGGTTAAACCAGAAGATATGGTTGGAGCTCTTAAATAAATATACAATACAAGCTAAAGATCCGAATTATAAGCATATTATAATTCGGATTTTTAAATTACTCCTAATTTAAAGCTGTTCCAGGTACATACCAAGCGTTAAAGACTCTGGAATATTCATTTTTTTCTTTATTCTGCTTCTTGAAGTTTTTACAGTATCGGGAGTGACTCCTAAAATATTGGCTGTTTCTTTTGTCGAAAGATTTAATTTTACAAATAAGCAATATTTTATCTCTGTATCGGATAGGTTGGGATACATATCCCTTAATTTCGTTACCATTCCTGGATATCTCGATTCGATTCGATCACTTATTGCAGTGAGATTATTGCCATTTATGATTAAAGTATTTATCTTATTTCTAAGTTTTTTAACCTGGCTATCTTTATTACTTAATTGATTAACTTCTTTTTTGATTTCTGACAGCATTTTTTGTCTATTAGAAATTGCTATTAATGTCATATTCAATTCATTCTCTCTAAGTTGTACTTTATCCTCTAATAATTCTCTTTCTACCTTTTTTAACTCCTTTAATTTCTTATTGATTCTAAGGTTCTTAATAAGTAAAAAAAAGCAAAATACACCCCCAAAAGAAAATATAACAACACCTATAAGAACATAAAATTGGATACGATTTTTAGATTGTAGAAGCTTATTATCAGTTTCTAACTGCTTATTGGACATTTCCTCTTCAATAAGCTTGAAACCTAATTCGTTGTTTTTTATCACAGATTTATTTCGCTCAATACCTATACTATCTTTTATTCGATAATAACGTTCTTTACTGTTAAATGCTTTTTCCCACATTTGTCTTTTGGAATAGACTTCTGATAGTTTTAAAAACGTATTCATTCTTTTTAAAGCACTTTGTTTTCCTTTAACATTTTGCCGTAACAAACTTTCAGCTACTTTTAACCTATTCATCCCTAGATAAATTACTCCTAAGTAATAATCTTTGTCCCAATTATAAGTTTCTGTATCTATTCTATCATAAAAATATTTTGCTTCTTTATTTTTATTTTGAATAAGAAATGTTTTACACAGATCCAGTAAAATATCGTTCTTTATCGTTGAATAATTATTTTTAATGGCTGATTCTAATCCCTTCTTTAGCCATAATACTGCATTATCATAATCTCCCTCTCTCTTATAATTAGTACCAATGTTTTGATACAATTGAATTCCGTATCTCGATTTTTTATCAAATAAGGGATCATTAATATGATTGTAATAATATGTTCTTGCTTTTTCGTAATCACCCAATAAACTATAAGTAGATGCAATATTTATAGTTAAAACTTGTAATACATTTTTAAACCGTTCTGTATCTTTTCCTTTTTTGTAAAAATCATATGCTTTCAAAAAATACTCTAAAGATTTTTCATAATTCTGTAGTTCTCCATATAAATTACC
The DNA here is from genome assembly GCF_003443675.1 of Aquimarina sp. BL5. Lineage (NCBI taxonomy): Bacteria > Pseudomonadati > Bacteroidota > Flavobacteriia > Flavobacteriales > Flavobacteriaceae > Aquimarina > Aquimarina sp. BL5. The sequence goes on from NZ_CP031963.1 coordinate 906,634, forward strand.
TAAAGAAAGATAAGAATAATGTAAACCTGGCTTAAAATCATTCTCCCTACAAATAAACATTGCCTTGTTTATATTGTAAAAAGCGCTATCGATCATCTTTTTCTTTCTATAGTACACACTAAGTTTAAGATAAATTTTTCCTCTTATTTCTTCATAACCTTCACCTCTACTTCTATCCAATAGCATATAAAAATCCGTCGATGAACTGTTATATATATCTAATTGACTTAGTAAACTATCTATTTCTTTATAGCTTTTTGATTCTGAAACTATTTGAGACATTAACCCTATAGACCACAATACTAATAAACAACATATTCTTTTCTTCATAATAAATTCTGAATAGATCCTCATAACGTAATGATGGAACTAGCATTCGTAACAAATCATTGGATATTTAAATCTAAACAAAAATTAATAAGACGGCATCTGCAAATTGAGAAAAAGTCAATACTCAAAGTCAAAACTAAAGAGGTAAATCATAAAATATTAAATATCAATTAGTTAAAAAAATAATGTTTACCTCTTATCAACCTACTAATGTTACCTTGATTACCAAAAATCAACCTTATAATTAAATTTAATAAACCTTCTTAGAGTAATTTTGAGTTAAGAAACTTTATAAATGTTACCAGATTCATTTATTAGTTGTTAAATCAAAATTCATAATATCTTAAAGAAAAGCCTATGTAAAACCCTAAATCTACACATACAAATACGATCTTTTCCCCCTAGTATTAACACGAATAGAACAACTATATAAATAAACTTAAGGTATATATTATTTGTGCCAGATTTTTATTTGTAAGAATGATTGTTCTTTTTAAAATTCATTGATCCTTTTCTTTAAGGATCTTAATATTAATACTAACGTTTACAAAATCATGAAAAAATTTAATTTGTATAGATATTCTTATCTATTAGTTCTCCTTATTTGTTGCTCATTTTATGGCAATTCGCAAATGATTATGCTCCAACAAATAGTTCCTGATAATACCGCAACCCACACAGCAATTAAATCTGGAAATTGGAATGACCCAGACACTTGGAACAGAGGATATATTCCTGGATTAGCATCTATTGTAGTAATACCAAATGGATTTACCGTAAATTACAATGTAAATAGTAACGCTCATATATTTGCGATACGGAACGAAGGTAAAATAACGTTTAGAGCACCTGGAGGTGCCAATAGAAAATTAATAGTCGACACGTTCTTTTGTGGTATGATGTCTGAGCTAGATATGCGGGCACAGAGCCCTAGTGATGGTACTATAGATATTCATTTTAAACCTTTTGATATAGAAAGAAAGAAAAGTGGAGGTATCAATGGTGCTCCATGGAACGGTCAGGCAAGAAACCACTACTCTGATGGAAGAAGAGTAAATAATCATTTTAATGGAAGATTGGCTAATGATGGTCCTGGTGTTCTAGGTAGATATGAATGGGATCCTGAACAAGCTAGTTTAGGTCTAATGACTATGGGAAAAGTTACTATTTTAGGACAAGAAAAAACTAGTTTTTTAAGAACTACAGAAGCAACCCCTAGAAGAGATAATAACGTATCATTAGAATCTGTGCCTGAAAACTGGGAAGTAGGTGATCAAGTAGTTCTATCTGGAACAAAATCGATTTTCAGAAATTCTATTGCTAATCCCACTAGATCCCAAGATGAGGAGTTTATAATCACCGCTATTGATGGAACCGATATTACTTTTGATCGTCAAACTATTTATGCCCATACTGGTATTGCGCAAGAAAACCTTTTTTGTCATCTATCAAATTTAACAAGAAACATCACCTTTAAATCTATCGATTTTACTGACAACAACAATAATAAAAATGATGATGTTACACGTCGTGGACACACCATGTTTATGAGAACTACAAATGTAAAAATACATAATGCGTTGTTTAAAGACCTAGGGAGATCTAACAAATCTAATATTCTGGATGATTTTAAGTACACTCTAGTTAGAACAGGTGAAAAAGATGAAGATGACAAAGATTTTGTAGAAATAAGAAATTTTGTAGAAGAAAAAGCACTACCCCAAAACATAGAAAACCAACGTGGTAGATATGCAATGCATTTCCATAGAATGAAAGACTCTCAAACCAGAATGGCAGAAGCACACGGATTAGCCGTTTGGGGTTCACCAGGTTGGGGTATGGTACATCACGATAGTCATGCTTCATTTAAAGATAATGTAGTATATTTTATCAACGGTGCTGGTATGGTAGCAGAAAGTGGTTCCGAAACTGGTATTTGGAAAGATAATCTTGTAACTACAGCCAGAGCTGATCATCCAAATTATTATTTTGCACAATTACATAGAGATGAACCCAGTACTATTAATGCCACAGTAGAACGAGTATTAGATGATGATTTTAGAGCAGGCGAAGCTTATGCACTCGTAGGGAGAGCTGTAAGGATGGTTAATAATGTAGCTGCTTCTTCTAGAGAGGCATATGCGTATGATGCTGCTGGTACTGTTATGACGTTAAGAGATAAAGTAAGAACTAATGTCTATCCTGTCGATATGTTTCCTTTGCAAGAATATGTAGATAGAGGAGCAGCTCCTTTATTAGAGTTTAAGGATAATGAAGCATATGGTTGTAGTAGTGGGTTTAGATCTAAATTTAGAGCTGAACAGGCATATCATCATAATTTATCAATAATAGATAATCATAGAGTCTGGAACACTAATAGAGCTTTATATATTACGACTAATTTTGGATATATGATTCGAAATGGAAAATTTTGGGATGGTAATGGTGCGGGTCTTCTAGGTGGTTCTACCGATAATTTATGTGTCGTAAATACGACCTACTATGATTGGGGAGATAAAGGTTTTACGGATGGATCAGGAACTCAATCGTCTCCAGATCATCAATTAAACTTTGTTAATGTTCGAATTCCAGGGTTTAATAATAATAGGATCTACCGAGAATTAGATAATACGAATAAAGAAGTGTATACCGCAGATGTACTCAATACGAATGTCGATATAGAATTAGAGCCTAATGCGCAAATGGACACTCAAATCAATGTAAATAGAGGAGACTTTAAAGTGGTAGTAAGTGGAACCATAACCGATCGTTTAGGATCCTACCCTTTTGGACATAGTTATTTTCGCCGTTTTCCTACGATACGAGAAAGAATATATGATTTTGAAAACATAGACAAACTCGATGATTATTTAAACAGGTATGGTATCGAAGAAGACTCAAGAGGAGTTTATACCACATTAACAGAATTCATTACCGATAGAGGAACAGGTGAGACTACTGGCGTAGATATAAGAATTAATATCATCGGAATAAACCCGGCAGATTATAGAACAAATGAAGCTCCTACTTTAACAGTACTACAACCCACAGAAGAGACTACTACCCTATTTGCTGGGGAGGATATTGTGGTTAGAGCAGAAGCAAATGATCCTGATGGAATCAAAGAGGTTAGACTATATGTTAACGGAGAACTAATCCGAGTAGATACAGAAGCTCCTTATAGTTGGAGAGCTAGTTCTGCGCTAAAAAATGTTACCGAAGGCAGTTATAGGATTAAAGTTGTTGCCATAGATAATAATGATCAAAGAACCAAAAAGATCATTAGACTTACTGCAATATCCCCATCACTGCGTGTTGCAGAATTTGACAATGAAAATATACCTGCTATTATGGTAACTCCCAACCCTGTTAAAAAAGGATCAAATATTACTGTATATCAAAAAGGAAATCTTTATCTAAAATTATACGATATAACTGGAAAAGAGGTCATGAAATTAGATGTTAATTCTAATGAATTAAACATAAATGCATCTGAACTATCTAATGGACTATACATCCTTAAATCAGATACCGCTACTAGTAAATTTATAATTCAATAAGAATATAAACTCAGATATAGGAAATTTGGTAACACATATAACCCTCAATTATATGTGTTACCAATACTATAGCTATTCGCAAAAAAATCTTAAAACCAAAAAATCTTAAAACCAAAAAAAATGAAAACCAAAAAAAATGAAAACCAAAAAAATCTTAAAACCCAAAAAAATGAAAAACAAAATTAATTACAGTTTACAACTAAACTTTACGATATTATGTATTCTCACAATACTATTATCTGCATTCAAAGGATCGTCACAGAATCGAATCAATGTATCGTTAGATTACAATCAATCTACACGCCTACAAAAGAAAGTATATGGATATAATGATGAGAACTTGAATAAACCTTATTATTCTACCAACAATACCTTTAAAAGTGTATACAATGATCTTGGTAAACCAACAGTAAGATATCCGGCAGGTACGGGATCTAATTATCTAAACATCAAAACTGGTTTTGCAAATAATTATGTAAGAGGAAGAATGACGCCAGAGGATTTTCAAAAACACGTTATTGAAACCAATGAAGGACTTAGGAGAAATGGAAAAGGTGAAAATGGGCAAGATTGGCGGGAATTTGCAAAGTTTGTTAAAAGTGAAAATCCAGAAGTTACTTATATTATAAATCTATCTACGATGACTTTAAATGAAAATCGAGAAGTTTTACAAGGAATTAAAAATATAGGAGCTACAATAAATCATTTCGAAATTGGTAATGAAGTGTTTTTTGGCTCTTATGAAACTCCTTTTCCCAGTGGTACTTTTTATCTCAGAAAAGCAAGAGAAGCTTCAGAAATGATTAAATCTATTTTTCCTGAAGCTAAAGTAGCCGTGGTATTACCAGCTAAATTTTATACAAAAGAATCTTTTTTAGATGGTCCTGCTCCTATTGGTAACAGACTAGAAAATTGGTATGAAGATGTTTTATCACAAGATTGGTATGACGCACTAGCTGTTCATTTATATGCTGAGACAGGTATGGAAAGTAATGTCAACCCTGCTAATTACATTCCTTATGAAACTTCATATACTTATGGTATATCTCACAACGACAATAGATTGCAAAGTACTTTTAACAGGCTTAAAAGAGATTTTCCAACAAAAAAAATATGGCTTACAGAATATCATACAGGAGGTTTTGGAGGTAATCTAAGGCAATATAAAATGAGATTATCCTATTTAGGAGGTCTCTTTAATGCTAATTTTATGATGAAGCTCTTCAGTAATCCTCAAATAGAATTGAGTAGTTGGCATTCTTTTCAACAATGGTTAACTTTTAGATCCAGAAGAGGAGAATTAATGCCTGATAATTTTGAATACGAAGAATTAGTAAACTACTCGTTTTTTAAGATGTTTAAAGATCCAGTAAAAAATTCAACAAAATTTATTAAAACCGAAATAGAAAATTCAAAAAAGTACGATGGTCTTGGGAGATTTGAAGGCCGATATGATGAAATCGATGCTGGCACTTTTTATAACCCAAATACGAAAGAAGGTTACACGATTATTTTTAATAAAAAAGAGAGTGCTTACACATTATCAAAATCTTCTTTTGAAAATAATCTTGATGGCGAAATTTTAGAGTTCAAAGAAATTACACCTGATAAAAATCAAAACCTCTTAAGGGCTATTAATGATACTTCAGAAGATGCTCGACTAAAAAAAAGTATTTCAAATATCAATCCAAATAGAGGATTATATCGTTTAAGACCATATTCAATGTATGTTGTGCATTACAAACGAGAACAAAACACAAATCAATCCCCCGAATTAACAATTTTAAACCCAAGAAATTTAGAAACTATTATAGATCCAGTATCAAACGTATCTTTAGAAACAGGAACCATTATCGAAGGAAATGACATTGTTATCAATGTAGCAGCTAATGATCCTGATGGAATCAAAGAAGTTAGATTATACCTTAACGGAGAACTTATTAGAACCGATACCGAAGCTCCGTATGGCTGGGGAGGTGCTTCAGAACTACAAAATGTTACGGGAGGCAGTTATAGAATTAAAGTAGTTGCCATAGATAATAATGGACAAAGAACCAAAAAGATCATCATATTGACTGTATTACCTCAATCTTTAAGAGGAGTTAGATTTGAAAAAGAAAATACAAGTGCTATTATGATAACTCCTAACCCTGTTTCGAAAGGATCAAGTATCACTATACATCAAAAAGGAAATCTGTATCTAAAATTATATGATCTAACGGGTAAAGAAATTATGAAATTAGATATTGATTCTAACGAATTAGACTTAGATATATCAAAATTATCTAGCGGAATTTATATTCTAAAATCTGATACCGCTACCAGTAAATTTATTATTCAATAATACTATTATTAAACACACAAGAAATTTGGTAACGCGCACAACTTATAATTATACGCGTTACCAATACTTTAATTAATTATAAAAATCTTAAAACCAAAAAAATGAAAAATACACTAAAATTCTTATTTCTTTTTATCGCGTCATTACCTACATGGTCGCAAAGTGATTGCACAGAATACGAAGAACAGAATGGACTTGTTATTATCGAAGCTGAAAATACGAAATCAGATTATGATCTATGGATAAAAAAAACAGATGTTGATGGTTATACGGGGTCTGGACATCTAGAGTTCACAGGAAATAATACCAGCTCTGGTCCTGCTAGATCACCACTTACATATACTTTCAAAATTAATAGTGGAGGTACGTATCAACTTCTTATGAGAACAAGGAAACGCATTACTGGTACTGATCTAGGTGATAAAAGCAATGATTGTTATGTACGCGTGGAAGGAGATTATACAGCTACTGGAAATGAGAATGATGCGCTTCTAGTAGATCTTCGAAGTGATACTAAGATATTTGGAGGAGAAAGAAACAGATGGGGTCGATCTAGGAAATTAGATGTAGATAATAGATTTAAGAAAAACCCTGTTTATAATTTTAAAGCTGGCGAGACCTACACATTCGTTATGTCTGGTCGTGCCAAGCAAAATAATGTAGATCGTATTATTTTTTACAAAAAATCAGAATACACAGAGGATCAAGCCTTTAACACCAACACTACTGAAGAAACAACCTGTTCTGATAACGGAGGTAGTCAAACTGGCACTGCAGTATTAAATACAACGAGCAAAGGTATCTATGGAGAACTTAAAAAATGGCATAGAGTTACTATAGCTTTTGAAGGACCTAATGTTTCTGAAACAGCATCAAATAATCCTTTCTTAAACTATCGATTGAATGTTACTTTTACACATACGAGTACTGGAGAAAAATATATCGTCCCTGGATATTATGCCGCAGATGGTATAGCTGGTAACTCTAGCGCTGATTCTGGAAATATCTGGAGAGTACATTTTGCTCCTTCAAAAAGAGGAGAATGGACATATAAAACGCAGTTTAGAAGAGGAAATAATATTGCTGTAAATGCATCTGTTACAGCAGGGAGCGCAGCTACCATCAATGGAAAAGCTAATGGAATTGAAACGGGATCCTTTTCAATTACTAATTCTAATAAAACAGGAAGAGATAACCGCGCTAAAGGACGTCTGGTATACGATGGAACTCGATATTTAAAATGGTCTGAAACTGGAGACTATTTTATCAAACAAGGACCAGATTCTCCAGAAAACTTTTTGGCATATCAAGATTTTGACGGAAATTTCAAATCAGATGGCATACAAGACAATAGAATTAAAACCTGGTCACCACATATTCGAGATTGGGAAGAGGGAAATCCTACTTGGAAAAATGGAAAAGGAAAAGGAATAATTGGAGCCATAAATTATTTAGTTTCAGAAGACTTAAACGCTTTTTCATTTTTAACCATGAATATTGAAGGTGATGATGAAAATGTATTTCCTTACATTCAATCTGCTAATAGAACTCGTCTAGATGTTTCTAGACTTGATCAGTGGGAAGTAGTTTTTAATTACGCAGATACTCAAGGGATGTTTCTACATTTTAAAACTCAAGAAACAGAAAATGAACTATTATTAGATAATGGAAACCTTGGAACTCAACGTAAATTATACTATCGCGAATTGATCGCAAGATTTGGACATCATCTAGCACTAAACTGGAATCTTGGTGAAGAAAATAGAGATCAAACAGATCAACAACGTAAGGATATGGCTCAATATTTCTTTGACAATGATCCGTATCGCCATCTCGTGGTATTACATACATATCCTAGACAAAAAGAACTTATCTATACACCACTATTAGGTAATAATTCTAAGCTTACGGGTTTATCACTTCAAGGAGGACAAGAAACTTTTGACGAAATACATACTGATGTATTAGAATGGTTACAAAAATCTAAAGATGCAGGTAAACAATGGGTAGTTTCTTATGACGAACCAGGAAGTGGAAGACACGGACTTACCAATGATAGTGAAAATAATGACGTAGGTCCTGGTAATTACAAATCAGGTAGACAAAACGTGTTGTGGGGAACCTTTATGGCTGGTGGAACAGGAAATGAATGGTATTTTGGAGGGGCATTTGACCAATCAGATCTTAATTTAGAAAATTACAGAAGTCGCAATACATTCTGGGATTATTCTAGATATGCACTGCGTTTTTTTAGAGATAATCAAATTCCATTTGCTGAAATGGAAAACAGAAACAATCTTATAGGGAATGCGTCAAATACCAATAGTAATGGATATTGTTTTGCAAAAACAGGAGATACATACATTATATATTTACCCAATGGAGGAAGCAAAAACTTAAATCTTAACGGAGTTACAGGCTCCTTTGATGTAAAATGGTATGACCCTCGTAATGGAGGAACTCTTAAAAATGGCTCTATCACAAATATAAGTGGTGGTGGTTCTAGAAGTATTGGAAACCCTCCTAATAACAACGCTAAGGATTGGACTGTGCTTATTACTAATACTAACAATGATGGTAATGAAAATCAATCCCCCGAATTAACAATTTTAAACCCAAGAAATTTAGAAACTATTATAGATCCAGTATCAAACGTATCTTTAGAAACAGGAACCATTATCGAAGGAAATGACATTGTTATCAATGTAGCAGCTAATGATCCTGATGGAATCAAAGAAGTTAGATTATACCTTAACGGAGAACTTATTAGAACCGATACCGAAGCTCCGTATGGTTGGGGAGGTGCTTCAGAACTACAAAATGTTACGGAAGGCAGTTATAGAATTAAAGTAGTTGCCATAAATAATACTGGACAAAGAACCAAAAAGATCATCATATTGACTGCATTACCTCAGTCTTTAAGAGGAGTTAGATTTGAAAAAGAAAATACAAGTGCTATTATGATAACTCCTAACCCTGTTTCGAAAGGATCAAGTATCACTATACATCAAAAAGGAAATCTGTATCTAAAATTATACGATCTAACGGGAAAAGAAATTATGAAATTAGATATCGATTCTAATGAATTAGACTTAGATATATCAAAATTATCTAGCGGAATTTATATTCTAAAATCTGATAAAACTAGTAGTAAGTTTATCATTCAATAATTTAACTAATAAAGTATTGAATAATGTCAATAAAAAACCGGATGCTTTCACATCCGGTTTTTTGTCCCCATTTTTATAACTAACTATTAGAATTTCCCCCAAAATTCTAATATTTTGTATCTCCCAATTTACAATTACATCCTATCTATGTATCGCATGACTACAGGCACTTGGAAGTTCTTTTAAAAATTCTCTTATAAATTTGAAATTAATTCTAAATGGTTTCATAATATTATTGTGTAAAGTTGTTGAATAGATCTTGATTTTTTTATTTAATATAAAAGTGATTTTTTCTGTTATCTAATGAAATAAGTAATAACGTTCATATTTCATTCTTCAATGTAATTGCTAACTATTATCTATGAATAGCGTGACTGCTAGCTTTAGGTAATTCTTGTAAAAAATCTAAAATAAAACGAAAGTTAATGCCCAGTAAGTTCATAATATTGTATGTGTAAAAATGATTAGTAAATCTTTTATTAATATCTCTGGTACAAATATACTTCAGGAATACACATCGTGCAATGGGGGAAAACACCCGAAATGACTAGTGGGATATCCCCTTGAAAAACATAACTTATTAAATAACAATATTTTAACCCCTTTCTTAATAGTATAATAATCTACATATTTCTTTGAATTATTTTAAAATTTTGATTTAATACCTTTCTTTTACTTCTTTAGTTGATAAATAATGTAAATCTTCAACCCCTTTTCAGATTCTAAAAAGATACAGATTTCTAATAATTTTACAATTTCCTCTAAGCTATAATCAAAATAGTAGATAAAAAACTACATTGTTTAAAAGGATTAATATTATATTACTTATCCCAAAAATAACCAGTAATGAAAAATAGTATTATATCCGGAATATACTTATCTATCTTTTTACTATTCCTAATTAAATTCACTGATAAAAATACAACTACCTATGTACCGATAACAGCCACCAATAGTATTATGATGCCTATTGAAGTTCTTGGAGAAGAAGGAATAATTGTAGAACGCATATTTACTGTAGATAACCAAACTCTAAATAATACCTCCAAAATTTGGTTAATGATTAATAACCTAAGTTACCAAAATAAAGGATCGGTAAAAATTAATGACAACCCTTGGCTACCCTTAAATCATAACACAACCGAAGTATATCAAAAAGAGTTAGCTTACGGTGGTATGGTATATGGAGGTTTTAATACTATCCGACTTACTATACCTGCAAATGGATTACAGGAAGGTACTAATACTATACAATTTAGATTTGACACATCTGATGGTATTTCTATAGGATATCGTGTTATCAAAATGAATTTAATAGATTCAAATAACACTAGACTTTTAGCAGAAAATTCTTTTATACAAGACACCCCAAGTAATTGGACAGCTCCAGATAATAGTTCTGTTCAAAATGGAGAAAATCTATGGTATAATAAAGATTTATGGAATCACTATACATTAAATAATAATGAGGGATTTTGGTATGGAAAGACTATCCCTAATAGAAGAACAATTAGAGCTAAATGTACAGACTGTCATACACAAGATGGAAGAGATCTTGAAATGTTCGGCTACTCTAACCTATCAATAATAGAACGTTCCAAATTCCATGGAATGACAGAACAAGAAGGAAAAGACATTGCTGCTTATATTAGAAGTTTATCATCAAATTCTACTGTTGGTAGATACGGAAGACCCTGGAATCCTCCTTATCAACCTGGCCCTGTACTAAAAGATATACCTATAGAACAATGGGCAGCTGGAGCTGGTTTAGAATGGGTATTAGAAAATGATGCCGATATGGCTCCTTATATTTTTACAAATGGAACTAGTAAAATAGGTATTCGAAGTGTTTTTGATTCTGATAAAATGGATGATCGAACTTTATTACCGCTTGCAATACAATTTCCTGATTGGAAACATTGGTTACCAATTGTACATCCTAAAGATGCATATACTAAAAATGAATGGTGGAATACTACCTTACCAGATCCTCAAAACCCTATAAAAAACTATGAAGTTATAAGGGATCAATTTGTAAACAATTATGATCCTAACAATATAAGTAGTTTTAATGTTCCTCAAAAATTACGGTATTTAGGAATCGGACTTGACGGAAGAACTGGTTTTAGATATTTCTACCAACATGGTGCAGTTGATACAAAACACTGGAGATCTGAAGGAGGAAATGCGAATCAACACTTAGCCGACGGTATTGATTTAGAAATGGCAAAAACCAGTATGGCTAGACTTCAGGCCGTAAAGTATTTTGAATTAGTGAATGAATTTAATCTACAGAATAAAGCACCTCAAACAGTTCCAAATTTAGAAGAAGATCAACCTCTGGAAAGACAATGGCCTGTAAAATGGTATTCGGTTTTTGAAGTCCCTGCTCATTTTACTTCAGACAATAGCAGACATTATACAGGTCAAGAGCATAAGACAGCCCATTATGAAACAACAGCCTGGTACAACCTCCAATTTGTAATTAATGGAGGAAATGGTTTTGTAGGAGGAACCACTCCTACAGACTTTAATTATCATACACCTTTTATGGGGTTCTCAGCATATTATTCTGGTATATCAGAACCAATTCGCCGTTTCTCTGCTATTAATCATATGTACCAAATACGTACTTGGTCAGGAAATAATGGCCCAGGAAATGAAGGGTTTAGAATATCCAATCAAGGTATATGGGAAATGATGGGAAGTAGTAATAGCAATCAGGAATTTCATGATCCTTCTTATGATATTGTAAAACAACTAGACAACATAGAAGCTGGTTTATCTGATAAGGTATTAGAAGCTATGCTGCTCCAATTTCTTAATGAAGCCGAAAAATATGATTTAAGTACTTGGCCTAGAACGGCAGATGGCGGAGACTATCAGTTAGATGCTGTTTCTAAGACAACAACAGATTTAATATCAGTTCCACATTTCGGAAACCCTAATCAAGGTAGATTATTATATCATTATGCCGATAAGTTTTATGATATTATCCCTAGAATTAAAGATAATTTTACTGTTCATTGTAGTATTACTAATAGAATAACAAACTGGTGTAAAATCGCTTGGCCTCTTATAGATTTTGAAAAATATCTAATCGGTAATTGCAGTGAAGAAGTGCTAGATTGCGATAATGCTGTGATTGAAGATGGGAGTATTTATAGAATAAAAACAACTCATGGTAAATGTATAAATGCTATAGAAAGTAATGGATATGCTATCACACAACAAAGCTGTAGTGATAGTAGTACTGGAAAATGGGACTTAGAAAATGCCGATACAGGATATTATTATATTAAAAATATCGAAACCGGTAAATATATGAGTACAACAGGTAATACTAATGGAGATCATATTGAAGAAGCTGCTTTTTCTGGTAATGATAGTCAACAATGGAAAATATTAGAAACAAACAATTGTAAATTCAATATTATAGCCAAAACTTCTAATAAATGCTTGGATCTAAAAAGTGGAAATAGTGCCGACGGAACACATTTTCAATTATGGGATTGTGTGACAAATAATAGTCAAAATAGAGAATTTAATTTTGAATTTTTAGAAGAACAAACCTTAAGTATAGAAGATTTAAAAACATCAGAAATCATATTGTTTCCAAATCCTACAGATGGTGTTCTAAATGTAAAAATATCTGATAATCATTTTGGTAAGTCTTTCCAAATCAACGTATATAATTTTACGGGCAAGCTCTTGCGAAAAACAACTGCTAATGAAAATCTGGTAAATATAAATTTAGAAAACATACCTTCTGGAAGTTATTTTTTAAAGATAATTATTGATAAAAAATCTTATAATACTTTTTTTGTGAAAAAATAAAGTTTAAACCACTTTTATATATCAAAATACCTCATATACGTACTTGTAAAGTTTTTTGATTACATAAGATTAAAAAAATCTAATACTGTTTTCTAAAAAAACAGCTTATATCTATTATCTGTGGATTGCGTGACTGCAAGCTTTAGGTAATTCTCTTAAAAAATCTAAAATAGAACGGAAGTTGATGTTTAATAGTTTCATAATATTGTGAGTGTAAAAATGATTCGTATATTTTTCTTTATAATTATAATACAAATATACTTCAGGAATACACATCGCACAATGGGGGAAAACACCCAAATTGTATAGTATGATATCCCCTTTACTTACACAGTCAACTTAAAAACAATTATTTACACAAATAATTAATCAATAAAAAGAAGCGTTTTATAACAAGATTTTATCTTAATTGCTACTAATAATATAAATATGAAAGGTATATCGTTATCTTTAATACGCACACTCATAGGTTATATCAATTTATATGAAAAAACTATTCTTTGCGATTTTTCCGTTAGCCCTATCAATTAGCTGTAACATTGATCGCACATCCAAGGATAATAGTGAAAACTCGCCAAACTCAATAGATAACATCGATTTTATTAGTCAGCGTCATTTACAAAATCAAAAGTTTGATACTCTTAATTTTAAAACAGAAGAACAGTGGGATAGTTTAAATACTATTACTCATAAAAAAGTACTTCATAAAAAAGGAAAAGTTCATCCTGATATTCGCACGTTTGGGTGGCATATCTATTCTAATGGTTCTACTTATAAAAACTATAATTTCTCTATGCTATGGGGACTCTCGTATTTTTCATACGCCGTTCAACCAGAAACTGGTAGTTATAAGAGTATTCATCAATGGAAAACAACCTCTTTGATTGATAGTGCTAAAACAAAAGGTTGTAAAGTTTTTTTTTCAGTTTCTAATTTTGGAAGTAAAAATAATACCACTTTCTTGAGAAATCAAAAAGCTCAGAATACCCTAATAGATAGTCTATCCAGTTTATTAGCCTTGAGATCCGCAGACGGAATAAATATTGATTTTGAAGGAGTTCCAAAAAAAGACAAAAAATACTTTACCAAATTTATAATTGAGATTTCAAAAAGCCTAAAACAAGAAAACCCCAACTATATGGTTTCTCTATGTCTTTATGCTATCGATTGGAATGATATTTTTGATATAAAAGCCGTAGATCCATATATAGATTTTTATACTTTGATGGGATATGACTATTACGGAAGCTTTAGTAAAAAGACTGGACCTGTTACCCCTTTTAAAAATAGTAAGAAATTTGGAAACGGTCTTGAAACATCAGTTAATTACTATAAAAACAAAGGCGTTCATTTTGATAAACTAATTGTTGGATTACCTTATTATGGCGTGGAATGGTATACTAAAAAACCCGAAACAGGCACAGTAGTTACGAAATTTAAATCTCACCCAAGGTATCAATCAATAAGACGATTATATATCGATTCATTAAAAATCCCCATACAATTTGACCCAAAAAGTGCCTCTAGTTATATCATTATCAAAGACGATACTAATCAATATAGACAATTATTTTTTGAAGATGTAAAATCATTATCTATTAAATATGATTGGATAAAGAGTAACAAGATCGGAGGAGTTGGAATTTGGGCACTGGGATATGATGATGGTTATTCTGAGTTTTGGGATCTGTTGACCGAAAAATTTTCGCAAGAATAAATTTTCCAAAAAAAAAGCTCAGATAGATATTATCTGAGCTTT
This sequence comes from Aquimarina sp. BL5, assembly GCF_003443675.1. Taxonomy (NCBI): domain Bacteria; kingdom Pseudomonadati; phylum Bacteroidota; class Flavobacteriia; order Flavobacteriales; family Flavobacteriaceae; genus Aquimarina; species Aquimarina sp. BL5. Next base: position 921,634 of record NZ_CP031963.1, read on the forward strand.
CAAATATAGTGTTGTCTGTTCTATACAGTTTCTATTTCTAATGTACTAGGAGCTTCTACTTTTTCCAAAGCTTGTTCTAAATCCCAAATCAGATCTTTAGCACTTTCTACTCCAATAGACAATCTTATCAATTGATCTGTAATATTCATTTGCTGTTGCTGTATTTCATCTACACCAGCGTGTGTCATAGTTTTAGGATGTTCGGATAAGCTTTCTGTTCCTCCTAAACTTACCGCAAGTTTCATTAACTTAAGATTATTAAGGAACATAAATGCTTCTTTTTCTCCTCCAACAATATCAAAAGATACCATTGCTCCCGGAGCAGAACATTGCTTCTTGTAAATACCATGTGCCTCTGTTCCTTCTTTCAATAATCCTAAATAATATACTTTTTCAACTTTAGGGTGTTTATCCAAATAATCAGCAACAATCTGAGCATTCTGAGTTTGCTGATCCATTCGCACTTTCAAAGTTTCCAAACTTCTTAGCAATAACCAAGCTGTATGGGGACTCACCATATTACCCAAGAATGTACGTAATGTTTTTACACGCACCATCAATTCAGCGTTTCCTAATACTGCTCCAGCAATTAAATCACTATGACCACCAATATATTTTGTGGCAGAATATAATACAAGATCAGCGCCACACTGTAATGGATGTTGCCATAACGGTCCCATATAAGTATTATCAACGGCCACTAACGTTTTTCTTTCTTCTGTACTATACTTAGTGGCAATCTGACTAAACTTTTCGATATCCACAATATCATTAGTAGGATTAGCGGGAGTTTCTAAATAAATCATTGCCAGTTTATCAGCCTTACCAGAAGCTTTAATCATTCCCTCTACTTCTTCAATACTTTGGTTAGGCATCACTCCTATCGTATCTACTCCAATTTTATCCAAAAAATGATGAATAAAATGATCCGTTCCTCCATATACAGGGTTACTATACACCAATAAATCACCAGGTTTCAGAAACTCTAGTAATACCGTACTAATTGCAGACATTCCACTCTCGAAAACTGCACAATCATCTGCTTTATCCCAAAGACATAATCTATTTTCTAATATTTCCAAATTTGGATTATTGATTCTACTATAAATCAATCCTAACTCTTCTTTTTCAGATTTTTCTCGTAAACCATATGCTAACTCGAAAAAGGCTTTTCCTTCTTCAGCTGTTTTAAAAACAAATGTCGAAGTCTGAAATATTGGACATTTTATGGCTCCTTCTGATAACTCAGGTTTATAACCGTATGTCATCATTAAACTCTCTGGATTAAAATTGTGATCTTTCATCTGTTAAATATTGTATTGTTAGAAATAATTCCGGTTCTGTTTCTTCATTCTTGAGGAAAACTAGTATTTGGTGCAGTATAAAATTACATCTAAAAGAATTAAAAACCATATTTATATATTAATTAAGAATTAATATATAAATAATAATTAATTAAAAGAATTTTATCCTATTTTTGATAGATCAGCAGAATTCAAAAAGAAAAATATTATGGATAAAATAGATCGCTCCATCCTTAATTTATTACAAAAAGATGGTAAAATAACTATCAAAGAGATTGCAGAACGATTAAGCCTTACTACCACTCCAATTTTTGAACGGGTTAAAAAATTGGAACGTGAAGGATACATAAAATCTTATAAAGCTATTTTAGATAGAAAAAAAGCGGGATTACAACTCATGGTTTTTTGTAATGTTACTTTAAACCTTCACCAAACAGATTATCTAAAAAAATTCGAAAAAGATATTCAGCAATTTCCCGAAGTGGTTGAATGTTACCACGTAGCTGGTATGTTTGATTATTTAATTAAGATATATGCTGAAGATATGGAAAGTTACCAGCATTTTCTTTCTAACAAACTTGCTTCACTAGAAAATATTTCTAAAGTACAAAGTTCGTTTGTAATGACAGAAGTAAAAGATTTTTCGTTTTTACCTATTCCATAGAAATTACATTTTGACTTCATTAAAATATTAAGCAGCTGCTACTGTTTGATCAACTTCTACCGAAGCATTCTTGGTCAGAATATAATTTATGAATAGAAGAATAAGTATTAATAAAAATATTCCCGATCCGATTATAAAAATTGTTACGTCAATACTTTCGAACATAATTCCTCCTAGGACTAATCCAAAAATACTAGCTAAGCTTCCCATACTATTTCCATATCCCTGAATGGCACCTTGCATTGTTGAGTTTCCGGTTTTTGACAAAAGAGAAAGAAAACTAGGCCACATAAGACCATTACCTAAGGATAATAATGTATTTGCTAAATACAGTATAATAATACTGGGATTAGAAAGAAGGAAAAAACTTAGTGATAGTAGTACCGCTCCGATAGCGACTAATCTGATGTTAGGAACTTTGCCAGACAGAAAGGACAATAGTGGTCCTTGAACCAAAATCATAATAAAACTTGAATATGCCAGAAAGATCCCAAGATCGACAGCTGTCCATTCTAACATCGTAGAGGCATATATTGGCAATCCTGCATAAAATAAACTAAAAGCTAAAAATGTTAAAAAATAGATCGAAAATAATAATGGAATACCTTTTTGACCTAAAACACCTTTAAAGCTATTGTCACTTTTAACAACCTCATTTTCAATAGAATTTCCAGAAAAGCAATCTTTATGTTCTACCTGAAAAAACCTCCTAAAAGATTTGAAATTCAGATCTCCGGTATCTACCATACAAGGGTTACTTTCTGGTAATCTGATAAAAATAACAAGAATTGCAACAAGTGAAATAATAGCAGCTAGTATAATTGGTAGTATTTCTCCTAAAATGGTCGAAGCTAAAATTCCGGCAACTGCAGGCCCCAAAACAAATCCTAGGCTTGTAGAAGCTCCCATCATTCCAAAATTCTTATCACGATCTTCATCTGTAGAAATATCGGACAGGTAAGCATTCGCTACAGATACATTCCCGCCAGTAAAACCATCAAAAATTCTAGCAAGAAAAAGCAAAATTAAAGGAAGTGTCATCATATAACTTCCCGTAAATTCCGAATCAGAAGACCATAACTCAGTCTCCGGAAGTATTAAAGCTATCAAAAATAAAGTCCAAGCAACAAAAGTTCCTGCCTGACTAATCACCAATACTTTCTTTCTTCCTATCCGATCCGAAAGCCTTCCAAGGATTGGAGCTCCAATAAATTGAAAAAATGGATACATCGCCCCTAGAATTCCATAAATAAAACCATTACCACCTAAATCAGTAACTATAAATATAAGAATTGGAATTACAATACTATATCCCAAAATTCCTATAAAATTCACCAAGAGTATTGGAAAAATGCTTTTAGAAAAGAAGCTGAAAATTCTCATTCTATAAATTTAGTTACTTATGATTTTAATTTAGTTAAAATACCTTTAATAAACCTATATTAGTTTAAGACTTTAAAATATTCATAACAAGACTTTTAAATATTGAAGTAGATAAAATTTCTTTTTTTTTAAAAGTTAAATTATATAACGAATAAAAGAACGATTTATATTTTTGTTTTTTGAATTACACCTTCGCTTTTAATGAAAATGAAAACTACATTTTACTTTTTATTTATTTGCCTATTTATTATTTCTGCTCAAAAATCTCGAGCTCAAGAAAATAGCTACAAATCCGAACTAAAAGTAATTATCGACAATGATATTTTTGCGGTGTTCAGAGATTCTGACCGCTACTATTCTTATGGAATGGGATTGGAATATGCCTTCAAAACTGAAAAATTCTTAGGTTTACAAAAGCTATTTAAAAATAAAAAGAATTTATTTCACACATTAGGTGTAAGACTTGAAGGCTATACTCCATCACAAGTTAGAGCGTTTGCGTTTACACCAGAAATTGAGGATCGAGATGATTTCGATCGTCCATTTGCTGGTTTGTTGTATGCAACGTTAGGTACTACTTATACGTTCGAAAGATCCTTCTTAAAATCAGAAATCCTGGCAGGTGTTATTGGACCATCATCACAGGCAGGAGAAATACAAACTTGGTTTCACGAAAATATTACTGGTGATCCCGTTTACGATGGTTGGCAATTTCAACTTGAAGACCAATTTATATTCAATTTCAAAAATACTTTTGTATACGATTTTAATCCTAAATTCAGATGGTTTCATACATATTTAGGTGGGACGGCTCACGTAGGAAATCTTTATATCAGGGCCACTCCTTTTGCAGGTTTCAGGATTGGTAAATATCAAAGCATCTCCAACTCTAGTGGTTTTCATAATTCATTATTATTACCAAAGAAAAATTCTGAACTCTTCTTTAAGTTTAACATTGAAACCCGTTTTATAGCATACAATGCAACAGTACAGGGCAATTTGTTTGATGAAAAAGCATATGGTGTCGATGAGTTAAATAATATCTCCTGGCATCTTAGTAGTGGATTGTATTATTCTTTTAACCGTTTCTCTATTAACTTTATTTATCTGTGGTCTACCGGCGTTTTGAATGACACTGAAAATCATGGATATGGAACATTTAATGTTGCATATAGGTTTTAATTGAATATAACCAAACTTATCCCATTATTTTTACTAAAAGCTCTTTAAGAATGTCCCCTGGAGGAAGATTTACAGCTCCTACTCCTTTACTCTTAACATCAGCCTCTCTTAACAATGCTATAATTTGGCTTACCTTTTTCATTGGATAATTACGTGCAGCATCCGAGTAATCACTCACGAAGTATGGATTGATTCGTAACGCACTTGCAACGTTGCCTTTAGATTTATCAGATAATCCGTGGTATTGTAATACCTGAGAAAAGAAACTGTATAATAAAGATATGGTAACTACCAAAGGATTGTCTTTTGGATTCTGAGCAAAATAATTGATAATTCGATGAGCTTTCAATACATCTCGCATCCCTATTGCCTTTCGTAATTCGAAATTATTAAACTCTTTACTGATTCCAATATTTTCTTCAATTTTATCAGCAGTAATCTGTTCTCCCTTAGGTATGATCAACTTCAGCTTTTCTAATTCATTATTGATCTTACTTAAATCAGTACCTAAAAATTCTACCAACATCTGTGAAGCCTTTGGTTCAATATCATATTTTGCTCCGGCCAAAACTCTTCTGATCCAATCAGAGACCTGATTTTCATAGAGTTTTTTACTTTCAAATATCACACCATTTTTGGCAACTATTTTATAAAGTTTTTTACGTTTATCAATTTTCTTGTACTTATAACAAATTACTAAAATAGTAGTAGGTTGAGGATTTTCTGCATAATCTGCCAGTTTCTCTATAGTTCTAGATAAATCTTGCCCTTCTTTTACAATCACCACCTGTCGCTCGGCCATCATAGGATACCGCTTAGCATTAGACACAATATCGTCTATACTCACATCACGACCATACAACACCATCTGGTTAAAACCCTTCTCCTCTTCTGCGAGTACATTCTTATCAATATATTCTGAAATTCTATCAATATAATATGGCTCTTCACCCATCAAAAAATAAATAGGCTTGATATTTCCATTCTTTATATCGCTTACAATCTGTTTTACTTCATCCATTCAGAAAAAATCATCAAATTTGTGGTATGCAAAACCTTAATTTTCCAGCATACCAGTTCAGGTTCAAAAGTAGCGAAAATAAAGTTTCTATTTTTGACAGAATTCGCAAAAAATTCATTGTTCTAACTCCAGAAGAATGGGTAAGACAGCATACCATACATTACCTCATAGAAGAAAAAAAATATCCAGAAAGTCTGATTAATGTAGAAAAGCTGGTAAAAGTTAATGACATGAATAAAAGGTACGATATCATCATATTTAATCCAGATGGTACTATTTATCTTATCATAGAATGTAAATCACATTCTGTAAAAATCACTCAAGAAGTTTTTGATCAGATTGCCCGTTATAACCTTTCTCTGAATGCAGAATATCTTATGATTACCAATGGGATGAATCATTATTATTGTCAAATGGACTATAATGAAAAACGATATACCTTTCTAAAGGATATTCCAAATTATAAATAAAATAGTTGCTTTTAAAGTATGGTATTCAGAATTTTCTTATCATATTTTTTAATTATTGAAATAAAAATATTGATTATCAAATTTGAGTCTTTGAAGCTTTGAAACTCTAAATTAAAGGTATTTATTTGTAATCGTGAATATAGCTGTCGTCATATTAAATTGGAATGGACGTTCATTATTAGAACAATTCCTTCCCTCTGTTATAAAAAATTCTAAAGAAGCAACAATTTATATTGCTGATAATGCTTCTTCTGATGACTCTGTTGAATACATTAAAACATCTTTTCCTGAAATTAAAATTATCCAAAACGAAATAAATGGTGGATATGCTAAGGGGTATAATGATGCCTTAGCAAAAATTGATGCCGATGTTTACTGTTTACTAAATAGCGATGTAGAAGTTACTGAAAACTGGCTTATTCCAATTATAAAAGCTTTTGAAATATCAGAAAACACTGCCGCAATACAACCAAAAATACTTGATTACAAAAAGAAGAATTACTTCGAATATGCTGGTGCAGCAGGAGGTTTTATGGACAAATTAGGGTATCCATATTGTCGAGGAAGAATTTTTGAAACGCTCGAAGAGGACAAAGGACAGTATAATGATACATTAGATATTTTCTGGGCAAGCGGTGCTTGTTTGTTTATTCGTAAATCAGTTTTTGAAGAAGTAGGAAAGTTAGATGAAGATTTTTTTGCACATCAGGAGGAAATCGATCTCTGCTGGCGTATACGAAATCACGGGTATGACATTCAATATATTGGTGTTTCTGAGGTATACCATCTTGGTGGAGCTACATTAGAAGTTATGAATCCTAGAAAAACTTTTCTAAATTTCAGGAATAATTTACTAATGATGGTTAAAAATACTTCTGGAGGATCCATTTGGATTATTATCTTTATCAGAATGATATTAGATGGAGTTGCAGGATTTAAATATATATTAGAAGGAAAACCATCGCATTGTTTAGCAATTCTTAAAGCTCATTTTGGCTTTTATAAAAAATTGCTGACTTTTGTTAATAAACGAAAAAAATCAAGGGATAGAAGGAAATATTATTCCATTTCTTCCGTTGTATGGCAGTATTATATTTTGAACAAAAAACTATTTAACCATTTGTAAGGTTATATTCATTAAATTATTGTTAACAGCACGTAATTGCGTCACATTTTTGATAATTTTGAGTTATATAACCAGAATAAGACTAAAAACACGTTTTCTAATGAAAAAAGTAATGATTATCGGAGCTTCAATGGCCGTACTTTTATCTTCTTGTGTATCACAGAAGAAATTTACAGATCTAGAAGCAAAACAAAAAGAAACCCAAGATTTATTAAATACAGCTACTGTAAAATTGAATAGCTGCCTTGAGGAAAAAGCAAGCGAAAGCTCTGAATTAAAAGTTCTTAGAGATCAAGTATCAAATCTTAAGAATCAGAACTCTGCTCTATTAAACAATGTAGGTAATCTTGCTACTCTATCAACTAAAGAAGCAGAAAACTTAGAAAGATCTTTAGAAAGTATTAAAGAAAAAGATCTTCAGATTAAAACGATGAATGATGCATTGAATAAGAAAGATTCTGTGACTTTAGCATTGGTGACAAGTCTAAAAGGAGCATTAGGTAACCTTGCAGATGAAGATATTCAAGTAAATGTAGAAAAAGGTGTAGTGTATGTTTCTATTTCTGACAAGTTATTATTCAAAAGCGGAAGTTATAACGTTTCTACAAGAGCTCGTGAAGTGCTAGGTAAAGTTGCCAAAGTAGTAAACGATAAACCGGATATCGAATTTTTAGTAGAAGGACATACAGATAATGTTCCAATTAAAAATAAAGTATTGTTAGATAACTGGGATCTTAGTGTAAAAAGAGCGACCTCTGTTGTTCGAGTATTACAAAATGATTTCAAAGTAGATCCTAAACGTATGACTGCTGCAGGAAGAAGTTATTATGTGCCTGTTGCAGATAATAATAGTTCTGCTAATAAAGCTAAAAACAGACGTACCAGAATCGTAGTACTTCCTAAATTAGATCAGTTCTACAACATGATCGAAGACGGAATGAAAAAAGCTTCTGAAGGAGGTAATTAAAAAAGAATAAAGTATTTTTGAAAAGGGTTAATTTAACGATTAACCCTTTTTTTAAGCCATTATATTAAACAATGGTATGGAAATTGTTGTAGGTCGATTAAAATATAGAGATTAACTATTTTAAGAATAATGAAAAAACTATTTATCCTTGTATTACTACTTTCTTTAGGAACTGTAAAAGCGCAAACAACAGCAAATACTTCTATTGGAGAAAATGAAAAATTAGTATACACAGCTTCTTACAATATGTCTGGATTGTTAACAAATCTGGCACAAGTTACCATGCAAACTACCAGAGTAAACACTGGAAAAAGCAATTACTTAAGACTTAAGTGTAATGCAGCTACATATTCTAAATGGGATTCTTTTTTTAAAATTAGAGATGTATATGAGGCTTATGTAAATCCTTCTAATCTAAAACCGTATTTGTATAAAAGGGATATCAACGAAGGAGGATATATCAAAAAAGAAAAATATGTGTATAGCTATAAAAGCAAAACTATAAAAGCTACTATGCAAAAGAAAAAAGAACCCAATACAAAAAAGCTTAAAATGGGTAACAATACATTTGACGTAGTTTCTACGCTATATCATATTCGAAATATGGATATTGGAAAAGCACCTGTAGGAACCAATCAAAAAATGACCATATTGTTTGATAGAAAACCACAAACTGTATATTTAAAATTATTGGGCAAAGAAACAATTAGTACCAAAACAATGGGTAATAAAGAGTGTTATAAAATTGCTGTTAACAATGATGCGCTTAAAGGAACAAATAAAAATATTGTATATCTTACGGCAGATGGCAATAAGGTTCCTGTATTGATTAAGTTTAGTATCCCCGCTGGTACTGGACAATTGACATTAACTGAAGCTTCTGGACTAAAAAATTAACTTCTATGAGAATTGTACTAATATCTATTGCTGCCATAGCAGCTTTCTTAGGAATTATCATGGCAATACTTCCGTTTGGTACTATTGGTGTTTTACCGGGTATCGTTGCTATAATATCTGGTTTTGGAGCTTATTTCTTATCTAAAAAGCAATTAAAACCACAAAAGTTATCTCTTCTATTTTTAACCATTGGAGTATTAGTAATAGTTGCTAGTGGATCCAAATCATTCTGGGTAAAGGATGAAGTAGCCGTAGATGAAGAGTTTCAACAAAAAGAAGAGCAAAGTAAAGAAGAAGCTATAGAAGAGCTTAAAGAAATTGAAAGTGAGCTTGAAGAAATCGAAGACGATCTCGAAGAAATTGAATCCGAATAATCAATAACCGAACTCTTCTATAACCAGTTGCTAATTTTACTTTACTAAGTCTATAATCAAAGCGGTATTCTTAGATAAATTTACGCTTTGAAGGTTTTGTAGTTTTTTCCCAGTTAGGATATCTTTTCCTTTGGTATAACCTTCTAACGAATTATTAAAGCGTTCCAGATCAAAATTTGGATAGTCTTTATCACTATTATTAATAATGATCATAGTATTCTCCATATCTGTATATCTAAAATACACATAAACATTATCCACCGGTTGATAGTGTGTAAGCTTTCCTTCGTGAATGGATTTTGCGTTTTTTCTCCAGTTTAGGATTGTTTTTACATAATTAAAAACATCGTTTTCTTCTTTTGTTCTTCCGGATTCTGTAAAAGCATTTCGGCTATCTTCTTGCCACCCACCAGGGAAATCCTGTCTTACTTTGCCATCGGGTCTTTTGTTCTTCATTAAAATTTCATCCCCATAGTAAATTTGAGGGATTCCTCTGGTAGTCAAGGTAAACACCATACTTAATTTTAATTTTTCGACATCTTTATCTAATAAAGCTAGTAAACGATCTACATCATGATTTCCATTAAAGACCTTATTATTTCCTGGATTTCCGTATACAAAATCCTCTGCCAATGTTTTATAAACCTCTTCTATATTACCATCTTTTCCAAAGGCTCTTATTAAAGAATAATACAACGCATAATCACTTATACTATTAACATTAGAGGTATATCCATCTTTATTTGCTTTATCATTATTCCAATAGGACAAATATGAGGCTCTTTCTGCCCAGGTTTCTGCCACCATATAAAAATCAGGATATTCTTGTGTAAGTGTTTTCATCCATCTGGACATTGCATGTTTATCTGGGTAAGGATACGTGTCTAAACGAATTCCATCTATCCCTGAATATTCAACCCACCAAATAGAATTCTGGATCATATAAGTTGCCAAAAATTCATTTTCCAAATTCAGATCGGGCATATTAATATCAAACCATCCTTTGGTAAGCAAGTCGAAATCACTAGAGGATACATATGGATCTGATGCAGCAATATTAGTAAAATTACTTCTGGTAAAACTATCCCATTGATTTAACCAATCTTTTGAAGGTAAATCATCTAACCACCAGTGTCCAGCTCCGCAATGATTAAACACTTGATCCATAATAACTTTCATTCCTTTTTTATGTGATTGATCAACAAGTTTCTTATAATCTTCATTCGTTCCTAAACGGGTGTCTGTTTTATAAAAATCAGAAATTGCATACCCATGATATGAATAAGTTGCTTGATCATTCTCCAAAAATGGATTCAACCATAACGTAGTAACTCCTAGTTCTTCTAAATAACCAAAATTATCTAGCACTCCTTTTATATCCCCTCCATGTCTGCCATCATGATTCTTTCTATTTAGTTTTTCTAGTGTGTCTTCTGTAGAATCATTGGTTTTATCTCCATTTGCAAAACGATCCGGCGTAATCAAGTAAATTACATCTGCTGGTGTAACTGCTTGGCCAACTTGAGATCTTTTCTCTTTTTCTTTTAATTGATACTTATGAATGAACTCTTTCTTTTCATTAGTGAATTTAATTGACAAAATTCCTGGCTTTGCATTTTTAGAAATACTTAGATCTAGAAAAAGATAATTTTTGTTCTCTACTTTGTTTACACTTTTTAATTGAACTCCTTCATACTTAAGAGATACATTAAAAGAACTTATACTTTCTCCATGTAATAACAACTGTAAATTAGGATTATACATTCCTGTCCACCAAAATGGAGGTTCTACATGGCTTAATATTTCAGATTTTTGCCCTTGGATCAAAAAAGAATTTGATAATCCAATAATTAAGAGCAATAGTACTTTTTTTGAATACGATTTCATCGATATAATTTTAATTGTTTCTGTAGCTAATTAATGTATAGCACAGATGAACAACAACTTGATTATACCGATAACAGTATTTCAGGATAAACAACCAAGAATGAGGATAATTCTATAAACTCATAATGATCTGAAATAGGAAATGTGTTTTCTGTAGTATGTATTATATTGCCAGTTGTTTATCCTGAATTTTGTTGTTTTATTCAATTTTTTCCGATTTTAGACACTTTAGCTTAATTGCACTTAATGATGTATTCTCTTTTAAAGAATCTATTTTCTAATCGAATCGTTATCCACATTTTATATTGGATAGGATTGATTGTTTTTTTTGGGGTCACTTGGGGAACTTACGATAATGATTACGTCCGTTCATTTACCATTCAAACTTTTAGTTTGCCTGCAAGAATGGTACTCGTGTATGTATCCATCTATATCTTACTACCAAAATTTTTTATTAAGCGAAAATTTATTGCTTTTATCATTGCGTATATTATTGTACTCTTGATCGTAAGTATTTGTATCCAAAGATCTATCATTTTTTTTTATGTACAGCCTAATTACCTTCCTGGATGGCATAGTGAAGGTTATTTTATCATAACAGAATTAATGAATACTATCTTGGATGTTAATATAGCCGCAGTTATTCCTTTGGGAATGAGTTTTTTTAAATTTTACTATAATTCGCAACAAAAAGCATTAACACTTGAAAAAGAAAAAATAGAAGCCGAACTCCTTCAGCTTAGAAATCAGGTACATCCACATTTTTTATTTAACACGCTTAATAGTTTATATGCTCTAATTATAAGAAAATCCGATGCTGCCGAAACTGCCGTATTAAAGCTTTCTCGATTAATGCGATATATGTTATACGAAGCTAATGTTCCTAAAGTCTCATTAACCAAAGAAATAGAATACCTAAAGAACTATGTAGACCTAGAGAAGTTACGATTTGATACCACAATTGATATTAGTTTCAATTCTGAAATAGATAAAGAGTATGAAATATCTCCTTTTTTACTAATCCCGTTTGTAGAAAATGCGTTTAAACATGGGACTTCATCTTCAAAAAAATCGTGGGTTGTGATTAATATATTTGCTAAGCAGGAAGAGCTTGTAATGTTAGTAGAAAATGCTAAATTAATTAATAACCATCACCAGCAAGAACTGATTGGTGGTATTGGGTTTAAAAATGTAAAAAAAAGATTAAATCTTTTATATCCTGATAAATATTCATTAACCATTGAAGATAATGAGTTATCCTATGAAATTATTTTGAAAATAAACCTTACTAAACTCGCTCTAAATGAATACTAGAATCAAATGTCTAATTGTAGATGATGAACCACTGGCCAGGGAAATTATTGAAAATTACATTTCCAGAATTGATCACTTAGAGCTTATTGCTTCCTGCGCTAATGCATTAGAAGCATTTAATATCATCGCAGATAAAAGTATCGATTTAATTTTTTTAGATATTCAGATGCCTGATTTAACTGGAATTGACTTTTTAAAAGATTTAAACCCCTCACCAAAAGTTATTTTTACAACAGCTTACAGTAATTATGCTGTAGATGCATTTAATCTCGAAGCCATTGATTACCTATTAAAACCTATTGAGTTTTCGAGATTTTTAAAATCCGTTAATAAAGTGCTCAAACTTTATAAATCTACTTCTGCTCTACTCGAATTATCAAATAGTAACGAAGCAGAAACTAACTATCAAGATCTTTTTATATATCTCAAGGTTGAAAAAAAAATGCAGAAAATATTCTTAAAGAATATTCTTTTTATAGAAAGTCTAAAAAACTACATAAAAATAAAAACTTGTGATAGAGAAATAATTGCATATAAAAGTATCAGTAATATCGAAAACGTTCTACCAAGCACGCATTTTTTAAGAGTACATCGCTCTTTTATTATTGGCATAGATTATATCGATGCTTTTTCTACTACCGAAATTGAACTAAAAGGAATCAAAATACCAGTAGGTAGAAACTATAAAGCTTCTGTTAAAGAAAAGCTTGGGTACTTTTAATTACTGTAGTATCACAGAAATTACGTTTATCCGTTTAGAAACTCATCAGCTTCTAAAGAGAATTCTTTTATTTCAATAGAAAATTCTTCTACTGTATTAGAAAAAGAAATAATGAAAATTGCTGCGATTACTAGGTATATTTCTGCTACTACATTCATAATTATACTTTTTATTTATAATACTTAAAGTTAAACCAAAAACTATGAAATAAACACAACAATATTAGCAGATATCTATTCGATATTAACCTTACTACTAATTATTTGATAAGCAAAAAGCAGCGTGGTTAGCGCTGCTTTTTGAGTGGTTGAGTTAATAATGAAACAATTAAATACTAACTTTCTTTATAAACGTTCTATCTTTTAGAGAGAAATATAATTGGTATTCTCCTTTTGGCATTTTAGAAAAATCATATGTTCTCTTTAATATTGACTTATCATAACCAATAATCTCTTCTAACACTCTCCCTTCGTTATCATAAATAACAAGGGTTAGAGGTGATTTTTCTGTATTATTAAACATTACTTTCATTAGATTGTTTTCCACACTAACCTGTGGTTTAAAAACAGTCACGGCAGAAGTATTGATTAAAGAAACTCCTTTTTTGTTTTTCAACAATGGTGTAACTTTTACTTCATATAATGATTCTGTTTCCACGAAATAAACTCCATCAGGTACATTACCTAAATTAAAGTACTTTTGATAATTAGGTGTAGCTTCTAAAGTAACGTTGAACAAAATTTCACCGTGATAATCCTTAAGGAATAATTTTTCTCCTTTTACAACTTCTGTCAATGATACAGTAACCATAGACGAATTGCTGATCTCTACTGATACTCTTCCGGCGGCATTAGCAATATTGCTTGTGGTGATTACTAATGCTAGCAAACAAAGGTTAATTACTCTTTTCATAACTTAGGTTTTTGTTGTTGTTAATATTTTACTCTGCAAATATAGCACTGATATCAAATACAGAAATACAACTATATTTGCATATATATGTTCTATTTTAACCTATTAAATTACTTTAAAACCACCTTAAAGTTAATTTAACATATGATTTTAAAAATTTTACATTTTATTAACATGATAAATATGTTATATTTACAAAATAACTATAAGGAGAAAATTCCCTGATATGAAAAAAAGCATTAAACCTTCTCTAGAAAAAATAGTTCCTGAATTTGGAAGTTCTTTTTATTACGAGAATTTTTCTAAAGAGAAAATGAACAAAGCTCCTATTTGGCACTATCATCCAGAAATTGAAATTGTGTATGTTAATGGTGGAACAGGAAAAAGACAAATCGGTAGTCATATGTCATATTACAGAAATGGGGCATTGATGCTTATCGGTTCTAATCTACCTCACTGTGGTTTTACTGATAGCCTAACACAAAATAAAAGTGAAACAATTATACAAATGTTACCAGATTTTCTAGGCAACTCTTTTTTTAATGTTCCCGAAATGAGTGGAGTCAACCAATTATTGGAGCAAGCAAAAAAGGGTATTGTATTTCATGGGGATACCAAACGTAGGATCGGAGCTAGAATTGAGGCATTAGCCATGTTGGATCCTTTTGATAGATTAATAGGTATTCTTAAAGTTTTTAAAGAAATGCAACAAACTAAAGATTATTCTATTCTGAATGCGGAAGGTTTTGTTATTGAGACCTCATTACAGGATAATAATCGTATCAATCTTATCTTCAATTTTGTTCAGAAAGAATTTACTCGTCAAATCCCTTTAGATGAAATTGCAGATAAAGTAAGTATGAGTGTACCAGGATTTTGTAGATATTTCAAAAAAAATACTGGGAAAACCTTTATTCAATTTGTAAATGAATATAGATTGGTACACGCCGCTAAGTTATTACACGAAAAACAAACTAGTATTACAGATATTTGCTATGAAAGTGGTTTTAGCAATTTCTCTCATTTTAATAAACTCTTCAAGGAATTTTCGGGAAAAACACCGAGTACTTATAGAAATGAACTAAAATTTGTGGTCTCTTAGATAATATCGATTGGTCCTTTTCCCTCTCTTATTAGAACTGGCTCACCACTGGTAAGATCTATTACGGTAGAAGCCATATTATCTCCATAACCTCCATCAATTACAATATCCACAAGGTTATCCCATTTTTCAAGTATTAATTCTGGATCTGTAGTATATTCAATAACCTCATCTTCATCATAAATCGAAGTAGATACTACCGGATTTCCTAAATTCTCCACAATACTCTTACAAATATTATTATCCGGAACACGAATCCCTACCGTTTTTTTCTTCTTAAAAACCGTTGGCAAATTGTTACTGCCAGGAAGTATAAAGGTATATGGACCAGGAAGTGTCCTTTTTAATAATTTGAATGTGCTATTATCTATTTGTTTTACATAATCGGACAAATTGCTTAAATCACTACAAATAAAAGAGAAATTAGCTTTTGCAAGTTTTACTCCTTTAATATGAGCAACGCGTTCCAATGCCCTATTATTAGTAATATCACATCCCAAACCATATACTGTATCCGTAGGGTAAATTACCAGTCCACCATTGCGCAAGCAATCAACAACCTTTTGCACTTCGCGTGGATTTGGGTTTTCATTATATATTTTAATAAGCTCCGCCATACTAGTTTTAAGTAGTATAAAGATACAGTTTTATACTATAATTTCGCCCTAAAATACTTGTATTTATGTTTAGTAATAAAGCTTTTGTGTATATTGATAACCGAACCATTTGGTTTATTTACAGATATAAATACTATATTATTTATGTTTTCGTATTTTTTGTAATCAAATAAATTACTTTCGCGTATAAATACTTTTAAAAGTGACTTTTAGAGATCTAAACTTAAGCACACAACTTATCAATGCTCTTGATGACTTGGGGTTCGAAATACCAACTCCGATTCAGGAACAAGCATTTTCTACGGTAATGTCCGGGAAAGATGTTGTGGGAATTGCGCAAACCGGAACTGGTAAGACATATGCGTATATGCTACCCATATTACGAATGTTAAAATACTCTGTGCAACAAAACCCACGAGTTTTGGTACTTGTCCCTACCAGAGAATTAGTAGTTCAGGTAGTAGATGAGATTGAAAAACTTTCTACCTATATTAATCTTCGAGTTACTGGAGTTTATGGAGGAACTAATATCAATACCCAAAAACAAGCAGTCTCTGAAGGTCTGGATATTGTAGTTGCCACGCCTGGACGTCTCTATGATCTTGCTGTAAGTAGAGCGTTACAACTTAAATCAATACAAAAAATAGTGATTGATGAAGTAGACGTAATGCTAGATCTTGGCTTTAGACATCAATTGATGAATATTTTTGATATACTTCCTCAGCAACGACAGAATATTATGTTCTCTGCTACTATGACGGATGAAGTAGATAAAATGATTTCGGAAATCTTTAGAAATCCTGAAAGAATATCTGTTGCCAAAAGTGGTACACCCTTAGAAAATATTAAACAGTTTGGATATAAAGTTCCTAACTTCTATACCAAAGTAAATCTATTGGAACATTTACTTTCTGATAAGGAGATTTATCACAAAACACTCATATTTGTAGGATATAAAAAAATTGCAGATCGCTTATTCGAAGCATTAGAGAATAAGTACAAAGAAGAAATATGCATCATACATTCTAATAAAACCCAGAATTATAGATTAAGAAGTATCGAACAATTTAGAAAGGGAGAAAATAGAATTCTAATAGCTACAGATGTAATGGCTAGAGGGTTAGACATAGAAAATGTGAGTCAGGTAATTAATCTAGACACACCGGAATATCCTGAGAATTATATGCATAGAATCGGTAGAACGGGTCGGGCAGAAAAAGAAGGAGTTTCTTTTGTTTTAACTACAGAAAAAGAACAAGAATATTTGGATGCTATAGAGCGTTTGATGGAAATGGAAATAGAAAAACTACCATTACCAGAAAACGTAGAAATATCTGAAAAACTAACACCAGAAGAACAACCTAAGGTTAAAGAAATATACAACCCTCATAAACGACCTAATGATGATGAGGCGGGTGCAGCGTTTCACGAAAAATCCGCAAAAAACAGTAAGGTTAACCTAGGTGGAAAATATCAACGTGAGATAAAAAAGAAATATAAAAAGCCGAAGACCAAGGGTGATAAAACCTTTAATCTTAAGCATAAGAAAAAGAAGAAAAAATAACACCTATTAATTGGCTTCAATATTTGGACATGCATTAACGGCTTACGCTTTAGGAAAAGGTTTCTCAAAAGAAATGATCACTTGGAAATTTTGGTTATTAGGTATTATCTGTTCTATACTACCTGATGCAGATGTTATTGGTTTTAAATTTGGAATAGCCTACGAAGATTTTTGGGGACATCGTGGATTTTCGCATTCGCTAGTATTTGCATTATTATTAGGTATTTTAGTTACACTTATATTTTATAACAAAAAAATTCTAAGCCGAGCTGGTTTAGCGCTTATCATATATTTTACAATCTGTACAGCATCACACGGAATATTAGATGCGATGACATCTGGAGGATTAGGTATTGCCTTCTTCTCCCCTTTTGACAATACTAGATATTTCTTCCCTTGGAGACCAATTCAAGTATCTCCTATTGGAGCTGGAAAATTCTTTAGTATTTGGGGCATTAAAGTATTGTTAAGTGAATTAATCTGGATCGGAATTCCAGTTGGTATTTATATCTTAGCTATGCATTTTTTAAAAAGAAAAAAGTTTTTTTAAATACATGACTAAACAGTATCTAAAATCGATTATATACGTATCGCTTGTATTTTTTATTTCCTGCAAGCCTAAAGAAGAAAGTAACTTGATTACAATTTCGGAGAACTTAAAACTTACCAAAATAAATAATCACAGTTATGTCCATATTTCCAAAGTGTTTTTAGACAATGGTAAACAATATGCTTGCAATGGTTTTGTATACATAGATGATAACGAAGCTTTTGTTTTTGATACTCCTGCTAATGATGTTGCTTCTGAACAATTAATCAACTGGCTTCAGGAAGAAAAAAGAATAACAATAAAAGGTGTTGTCTTTAATCATTTTCATAGGGATTGTAATGAAGGAATGGATGTTTTTGGAAAATATAATATTCCTTCTATTGCTTCTAAAAAAACTGCTCAGTTGATGCAAGAAAAAGACTTTGAGCAACCAGATGAAATTTTCGAAAACGAATTGATAATTAAGGTTGGAGATAAAAGAATAGTAAATACATTTTTTGGTGAAGCACACAGTAAAGATAACATCGTTTCTTATTTTCCAGAAGATCAAATTCTTTTTGGAGGATGTATGATAAAGAGTATGAATGCTTCTAAAGGAAATCTTGCTGATGCTAATGTATTAGAATGGTCGAATACTGTAAGTAAAATAAAAAAAGCGTATTCTGATATAGAAGTTGTAATTCCAGGACACGGCTCATTTGGCGATCAGAGTCTTTTAGACTATACCATTTCCCTTTTTAATACTAAAGACTAACTAACTTATGAGAGAGTTTGCAAACGATAATACTTCTTCAAAAGATAAAAGGAAACCGAAAGTTACTATTTTACAAGCCTTTAAAACCATTATTTGGCCAAGGCGTGGTTTGGTTTTTATTGGACTTATTTTAATTTTTTTTAATAGGGTTGCTGGTTTAGTTCTTCCTTGGAAAAGTAAAACATTGTTAGATGATGTTGTGCCAAGTAAAGATATGGCGCAGTTATATGAACTATTGATTATTGTTGGTGTTGCGATATTAATCCAGGCTACTACCTCATTTTTATTAACTCGAGTTTTAAGCGTACAAGCTCAATTTTTAATTTCAGAATTACGTGCTCAGGTACAGAAGAAAGTACTTTCATTACCCATTGGTTTTTTCGACAATACCAAATCCGGAGCTTTAGTTTCTAGAATTATGAGTGATGTAGAAGGTGTACGTAACTTAATAGGAACAGGATTAGTTCAACTCGTAGGAGGTATATTTACAGCTATTGTATCTGTATTTTTACTTGTTGAAATTAATGGATGGATGACTTTATTTGTGTTGATTCCTATCACCCTATTTGGAATAGTAGCTCTAAAAGCTTTTAAATATATCAGACCTATTTTTAGAAAAAGAGGTGTTATTAATGCCGAAGTAAAAGGAAGATTAACTGAAACGCTCGCTGGAGTTAGAGTTATTAAAGGTTTTGGTGCAGAGGAACAAGAAAGCAAGGTTTTTGAGGAAGGAGTGGATCGTTTATTTCAGAATGTAAAAAAGAGCTTAACAGCTACTGCTCTAATGACCAGTTCTTCTACATTCTTATTAGCCGGTATTGCCTCTACAGGAATTATGGGAATTGGAGGATATTATATGATGGAAGGAACTATGACTGCAGGTCAATTTTTATCATTTACAATGTATTTAGCTTTTATGATTGCTCCAATCGTACAAATGAGCAATATTGGCAGTCAATTAACTGAAGCTTTAGCTGGTCTGGATCGAACCGAAGAATTGATGAATATGGATCCGGAAGAAGATCCTGAGAATCGTACAGTACGATTGGATAATATCAAAGGGGATATCATTTTTGATAATGTTTCGTTCTCTTATGAAGAAGGAAAAGAGGTATTACATAACATAAATTTTAGAGCACCTTCTGGAACTGTAACTGCTTTGGTAGGAAGCTCTGGTTCTGGTAAGTCTACAATTGCTGGCTTATCTGCCACATTTCTTAATCCGAAATCTGGTCTTATCACTATCGATAGTCACGATATCTCCAAGGTGAATCTTAGCAGCTACAGGCGTAATCTGGGAGTTGTATTACAAGATGAATTCTTGTTTGAAGGTACTATTAAAGCCAATATATTATTCCCTAGACCTGATGCTTCAGAAGAGCGATTACAACAAGCTGTAAAAGCTGCTTATGTAAATGAATTTACAGATCGTTTTGATGATGGATTAGACACATTAATAGGGGAACGTGGTGTAAAATTATCAGGAGGACAAAGACAACGTATTGCGATTGCTCGTGCCATTCTTGCAGATCCGAAAATCATTATTCTAGATGAAGCAACCTCTAACCTGGATACAGAAAGTGAAGCATTAATTCAGAAAAGTTTAGGCGAATTAATGAAAGGCCGCACTACTTTTGTCATAGCGCATAGATTAAGTACGATCAAAAAAGCTGATCAGATTTTAGTCATTGAATCAGGAAATATTGCCGAAAGAGGAACTCATGAAGAACTGATCGCTGCAGAAGGTAGATATTTTGACTTATATACATATCAGGCCAGAATTTAAATTAATTAAATTCATACTTAGCTAATAGACAATTTTACAAACATCATAACCTGGATGGGTTCCAGTTAAAAATAAGTAGAGTAATCTATTTTCGCAAAGATTACTTCCGCTTAAACCATTGATAATATATGAACTATGACCTAAACGGTTTGTACAACTTCTTTTCTTAATTGTCGAGCAGCTTTAACTATTGTTTTAAGAGCTTTTCTGTTTCTTCCCATCCACGTGTTTTTAATCCACAATCTGGGTTAATCCATAATTGATCTATAGGAACATATTCTTTCTTGTGCTTTACGCATCAATTCTATGATTACTTCTTTATGAGGTACTCTCGGCACATGAATATCATAGACTCCTGGTCCTATTTCATTAGGATATTTAAAAATCTACAAAGGCGTCCAACAGCTCCATTTGCGATATAGAACATTCAATTGTAATTACATCATCATGTAAATTTGTAATTTAAAATCAATCTTAACCCAAGATTTAATATTTTTAGAAGCATAAAATAAACTTTATGGAAAATAATATAAGAGGTGGCGAAGCTCCAATAGCTTGTCAATTAGAAGCGGATAAAAACTATGCCTGGTGTACTTGCGGTCATAGTGTTGATCAACCTTTCTGTAATGGTACTCATAAAAAAGAAGGAGGAACAAATCCTTTAATTTTTAGTACTGAAGAGTCTAAAGAAGCCTATTTATGTACTTGCAAACAAACAAGTAACCCTCCATATTGTGATGGTTCTCATAAAAATTAATAAAAATCTCAATTTTTAATGTAATGATTTAGTAGCACACCTCTATGGAATGTCTTGACTAAGTAGCATAACATCTTTACTTAAAAATTCTCTAAAATCATCCACCGAAGGATGTCCTAAAAAAGGCGCGTGAAAGAAAGAAGGCGTATCATTTCTCCATACCATAGCGTATGTAATACTACTACTTCTAATAGCTTTATATAAGCTTTCTGTCCACCAATCATTTTGATCTACATTTTCTAAACCCGTCTCCGTAAGTGCAAAAAGCATATTTTTACTAGTGGCTATGTCTTCTACAATCCGTAAATTTTGTAAAGCACTTTGTAAAAAATTTCCGTTTTTAAAATCATATACATCGATACCCAACATATCTACATAATCATCTCCTGGATAATTGCGCATATATTCTTCTGAATTAGTAACCCAATTTGGAGCATAAATGTAAATCAAGTTATGAACATCTAAATCCTCTGTTAAAATCTTTAATGTATCTCTATATAACTGTTTATACTCTTCTGTAGTTCTAAAACCTTCTCCCCAATAAAAAAAATCACCATTCATCTCATGCCACGGGCGAAACAATATTGGAATTGGATTTCCTTCAGAATCTTTTAAGTTTTTAAGCAGTATTGAGGCTTTTGTTAAGTTATCTAAAAATTTGTCTCTATACATTCCTCCTTCTAACATATCGGGCACTACCGCTGTTAAAACACCCGCTGAATTGTTTGGGTTTACCATATGCCAAGTCATGGTAATGATACTTCCATTTTCGTGGGCATCTACAACTGCTCTAGTGAATTTTTCGATAAATTCATCAATAAATAGAGAATTTTGTAGGCTTATCAATTCCAGATCAAAACCAGCAATTGCTGGGTAATCATTAGCTACTTCTATAAAATCTTGATCGAGTCTATCTGGCATAGGAAAATTATTACCTGTACCAAAGGGTTCTTGTTGACCAAAAGCAATTCCTTCTTGTGTTAATGTAAGTAATCTGGAATATAAATCTTTAGCTTCCTGACATAAATTAGCATCAGCAAAAACACCATCATTAATAAGTATAGGTGGATTCCTTTCAGCATTAGGATCAAATAAACTTTGTTCATCAGTAGAACAGTTTACAAAAACCAAAACAATAAATACTGAAAAGATTTTCTTCATTATTTTTAATAGTCGTCTAAATCCAATAACCTTACAAATAACAACCTTTCTATTTTACTTTTTTTATAAAATTCACCTTGCTCCCATTTAATTCTAAAATCATTTTGTTTTCAGTAGGGTAAAAATTTAACGTTGCTCCTGCTCTATCAGATTTAAATCCATCTTTTGCATATGCAACTAATGGAAATTTAGGGCCATCTTTTGCATCAGCAATTAACACAGTATCTTCTTTTGTAATAGTAATCTGAAAAGGAAATAAATCACTTGTATAAACTCCCAAATAAGGATCTAAAGCTTTAGTTTTTAATTGTATTGGTTCTTTAAACTCCGGAAGTTTATAATTTTTATTATAATAACTTTTTAATACATTAACTATACAATTGTTTGGAGACATTACAATTCCGTTCCCTATGTACGAAATAGTAATTTTATCCTCTGGCACATACAATGTAAGTGATTGAAACCCATCTATCCCTCCGTTATGGCCATACGCTTGCTTATCAAAAAAGATTTCTCCTCCTAACCCAATTCCCATACCTAGAGAAGTGTCCATCATTTTTTCTAAAGAATTTTTAGACACTAATTTTCCAGAAAACAAACTAGTATAAAAGACATTTAATTCTGTTGGAGTAGAAACTATGGCTCCTGCTCCTATTGGAACACTCATATCTGTATGCTTTTCTATTAAACTCCATTCAGAATTTTCTCGAACATATGATAGTGCTTCGTTATCTTCTGTATTTATTATTTTACCATACCCTGTTCTTTTCAATCCTAAAGGCTTTATGATTCTTGATTCCAAAATTTCGGCATAGGTTTTACTTTCAATTTCTTCGGCTATATAAGAAAGCAGTACATAGTTGGTATTAGAATATGTCATCTTTTCATCAGGTTGAAAATCAACTTCTCTTTTTACAATTCTATTCATCATTTCTTTCCTGGTATTTGGGACCAACATCCATTTCCTAAAATCTTCATCTTCTGTAAGATTAAACAAACCACTACGATGACGTAACATATGTTCTATTGTGATCTTATTAGCATTGGACACTTCTGGAAAATAATCAACTAAAAAAGTTCCTAAGCTTAATTTCTTTTCATCTACTAATTGCATAATTAAAGTCGCAGTAAAAGTTTTGGTAATAGAACCTATTCTATACTTCGTCTTTTCATTTGCCTCTATTCCATTTTTTACATCGAGATAACCGATAGAATTTTTATAAACTTCTTTTCCTTCTTTGTAAACAGAAATACTACCCATTCCTTGATTATGAATTTCTAACAGATTAAATAAGCTATCTATTCTTTCTTTGTTAAATGTTTGTGCTTGTATGGTCGGGATGTTCATTAAAAGAACTATTATTATTATTTTAATCATATCTTGTTTTTTTATGTATTAAAAAATGACGCAACTCATTACCTGATCAAAAATTTTTTGATCAAAAATTCAGATGCCCTTTTTAAGTTTTTAGTATCTATACAACCAGATAATGTTATATATTTTCTATTGGTAAGTAGTTTTAAGAAATCCCTATTATTCCGAATCTTTACTAATCCAGGTGAAAATAACTGTTGCAATTCTTGATATCACAAAAACAAGGCAACCAAACATAGTGGGTAAGGCAGAAACTTTAAGTCCTCCTGCTAATCGTGCTGTTGAAATTTCGCCTAAAAACTCAATAGTATCCAATGCTTGTACTAAACCAAGTAATTGACCTAGAACTCCCCAGACCAATATCATTAAACCAATAGAGTTAATTATTTTGATATATTTAACTGGAAGGTGTTTTGTTTTTTTTAAAATTAAAGCATTCCTGATAATTAAGAAAAACACCAAAAACAGCGTTGCCAAAATAGGTAACATAAAAAACAATCCTCCGTCATGTAACAAATGAGCTGTATGAACAATAAATGAATGACTTTCTTCTGATTGATTAATAATTAGTGATATCATAGTATATATTTTGCGAATTAAACGTATTCAAAACTACTATCTAAAGTTCTCAGAATATCTTTTTTTCGCTCATTGACAGGATTCAAGGAACTTATAACTTAATCTATACCGCTTACGGAAATATTCTGTAGACATTGCTAAAAACGGTCCTAATTCGGTTATTCATCCAAAAATAAGGTTTGAAAAACAAAAATTACGGATATTGTACGCCAATATGATTTCTAGAGATTTTATCCTTAAAAAAATAGCCAAACTACTATTGCACATCATCTTTTGGGTGGCTGTATTATTGTGTTATACTTATTTTTTTGGCCATAATACAGAAAACATCAACTATGTTTTTTCTTTCTCTCTATTTCTAATGCCAGTAACTATTGGAACCACATATACAGTTACCGAAGTCTTAATTCCAAAGTACCTAATCAAAGAAAAATATCTTTTATTCATACTATACTGTGTGTATACGATCATCATTTCTGCTTTTTTTATTGTCATTTCCTTCTTTTATGGATTGATCTTTTTATCATCTCTTAAGTATGAAGGAATGGCCCCAATGACCAGAACTCCCTTATTTCCTTTTATTGCGGTCTATTTTGTCGTTTTTATTGCTAGTGCTTTAAGTTTAGCTCAACATAATTACAAATCGACAACGGCGAACCAAGAGCTTAAAACCAAAATTCTTGAAGCGCAATTGAAACTCAAAGAACAGGAGTTGAATTACCTAAAGATGCAAATACATCCTCATTTCTTGTTTAATACCTTAAACACTTTGTATGGCTTTGCTTTAAAAAAGTCAGAAGATACTCCAGAAATGATATTGAAATTATCGAATCTTTTAGATTATCTTTTATATCAATCCGATAAACCTTTAGTTTCTCTTCAAGAAGAAATAAATCATATTGAAGATTATGTGGCATTAGAAAAAATGCGTTTCAGCGATGTTCTCGATATCTCTTTAGATTTTGAAAATATAAGACACACTACACAGATAGCTCCCATGCTATTAATTCCATTTGTAGAAAACAGTTTTAAACACGGACAAATTATAAACCAAAAACTATCAATACACATGTATCTAAAATATATTGATAATGAAATTCACTTTTCTATAAAAAATTCTGTTCACACCCTTACGAAAAAAGATAAAACCGGAATCGGTTTACGTAACATAAAAAAACGATTGTCATTAGTATATAAGGATGATTACGAACTTAAAATTTTAAAAAATCAGAATTGGTATACGGTTGAATTAATTTTAAAAAATCTAAAAACACCTACTAATGAGTTCTAAGATATCATGCATTATAGTAGATGATGAACCTACCGCAAGGGGTATTATTGCAAATCATTTATCAAAAATAGATCGTATCGAAGTTATTGCTACGTGTAATAATGCATTAGAAGCTTTTAATCATATAAATTCGCAAAAAGTAGATCTTATATTTCTGGATATTAACATGCCTGAAATATCTGGAATTTCTTTTGCTAAATCTATTAATAAAGAGATCAAAATCATATTCACTACAGCATACAGAGAATATGCTATTGACGGATTTGATCTGCACGCTGTAGATTATTTATTAAAACCTATTTCTTTTGAACGTCTTCTGAACGCGGTCAACAATTACTTCGAAATACACCATAAAATTTCGCCAGCAAAAATTCAGGAAACAACGCTAAACGATTTTATATTTGTCAGATCTGATCGAAGAATGAAAAAGGTAAATTTTTCGGAAATAATTTATGTAGAAAGTTATAATGATTATCTCAAAATTCATTGCAATAATGAAACTATTGTAACGAGAGAAACCATTAGTAATATAGAAGCTAAGTTACCAGTCCAGCAGTTTATGAGAACACACCGTTCTTTTATAATTTCCATTAAAAAAATAGATTCTTTTTCTAATGAAGAACTGGTACTAAATAATAAATCAATTCCGATCAGTAGAAACTATAAGACTGAGGTTCTTAATAGGTTAGAAGCTATGTAATCTTTTTTTTTGATCTATTCAAATCTCATTTGGACAAAACGATTGTATCGTACAATTATTTTTATTATTGAACTCATTGAGAGAATCTATCTATCAATTGTAATTCCTCTTCGGAAAACTTAAGTTGTTCCAGAGACTTAACATTTTCTTTTAGTTGATCTGCAGAACTTGCTCCAATAAGTACAGAGCAAACCTGCGATTGTCTCAGAATCCACGCGATTGCCATTTGCGATAGTTTTTGCCCTCGTTGATTTGCTATTTCTGTAAGCCCTTGGATTTTTTCTATCTTACTCTTTAACTTATTTTCATCTAAATAGGTAAAACTCTTAGCTACTCTAGAATTTGTTGGTATTCCTTTAAGATATTTATCTGTAAGTAATCCTTGGGCAAGTGGAGAAAATGCAATACATCCCGTTCCTGTTTCTTCTAAAGTATCTAATAAACCATCTTCTACCCATCTATCAAAAATCGAATATCTAGCTTGATGTAATATAAACGGAACATTCATTTCCTTTAATAATTTAGCAGCTTTGGCAGTTTCTTCTGGTTGATAATTGGAAACGCCTACATACAAAGCTTTTCCTTGTCTTACAATATCAGCCAATGCCGTCATTGTTTCTTCTAATGGTGTTTCAGGATCAGGTCTATGGTGATAAAAAACATCAACATAATCCAATCCCATACGCTGAAGACTTTGATCTAAACTTGCTATTAAATATTTTCGAGATCCCCAATTTCCATAAGGACCGGGCCACATATCGTATCCAGCTTTTGTAGCAATAAAAAATTCATCCCTGTACGACAGAAAATCTTTCTTATACAGTAAACCAAAATTTTCTTCTGCAGATCCATAAGAAGGTCCATAATTATTAGCAAGATCAAAATGAGTAATTCCCAGATCAAAAGCACATCTAAGAATTTCCCTAGCATTATGTATACTATCTACAGACCCAAAGTTATGCCATAAACCCAAAGATATTGCAGACAAAAGCACTCCACTTTTACCAGATCTTCTGTATTTCATAGTATTGTAACGTCCATCACAAGCGGTATACTCTTTAATTCCAGTTTTATCATTAGTATTCATAATATCCTCTTTTGAAAAATCAAATATATTATTTTAGAAATTACATTGATTCTTTATACAATTATTATTGTAAAAATTGCAACTTTTTTTTTGTGCTTAAAGTCTTTAGGGAAACCTTAAAACTTTTATAAATTAGAAAACTCTAATTTATAAAAGTTCAACTAGTTTTCACTCATCTAATCAATTAGTTATTGAAGATGAAATTTTAAATTATCAAGAATTAATTCAATTTGATAGTCATATTAAAATTTTTAGTAATGATGATCCTTCTATTATAGTTGCTGAGGGAAATATAGGTAGTAACTTATAAGACGATAATAGCTAGAAAAAATAAAAAGCGAACTATATGCTAGTTCGCTTTTTTCATATCTAATATTTTTACAAAAACTATACGTGTAAAGCTCTATTATCAGTTGCAGCTAATGCCGCTTCTTTAATAGCTTCTGTAAATGTAGGATGTGCATGAGACATTCTACTAATATCTTCGGCAGAAGCTCTAAACTCCATTGCTGTGACTGCTTCTGCTATCAAATCCGCACAACGAGCACCAATCATATGCACTCCTAAAACCTCATCCGTTGTTTCATCTGCAAGAATTTTCACAAAACCATCTAAGTCCGCACTTGCTCTGGATCTACCCAAAGCTCTAAACGGAAACTGTCCTGATTTGTATTTAACTCCTGCTTCTTTCAATTCTTCTTCGGTTTTACCAACAGCGGCAACCTCTGGCCAAGTATATACTACACCGGGAATTAAATTATAATCAATATGCGGTTTCTGACCTGCCAAAATTTCTGCAACAAATGTTCCTTCTTCTTCTGCTTTATGCGCTAACATTGCTCCTTTTACCACATCACCAATTGCATAAATATTAGAAGTAGAAGTTTGTAAATGATCATTTACTTCTACCTGTCCTCTATCAGTAAGCTTCACTCCTGCTGCTTCAGCATTTAACCCATCCGTATAAGGACGACGCCCAACAGAAACCAGGCAGTAATCTCCTTTAAACTCTACAGGATTTCCTTTTTTATCATCAGCAGTAACTGTTACTTGTTTTGCAGTAGTTTTTACTCCGGTTACCTTGTGAGAAGTATAAAACTTAACACCTTGTTTTTTCATCACCTTTTGTAGTTCTCTGGATAAAGCTTTGTCCATTCCTGGAATGATTCTATCCATATATTCTACCACAGAAACCTCTGCTCCCAGACGACGATATACTTGTCCTAATTCTAATCCGATAACACCCCCACCAATAATAACCATATGTTTAGGTATTTCTTTCAGCTTTAATGCTTCTGTAGAAGTAATGACTCTTTTCTTATCTATCGTAATAAAAGGTAATGAAGAAGGCTTAGATCCTGTAGCAATAATGATATTCTTAGCTTCAATAGTTTCTACAGAATTATCTGATTTGGTAATATTCACATGTGTTGCATCTTTAAAAGAACCAACACCTTCATATCGCTCTATCTTATTCTTTTTCATTAAAAAATCGACACCACCAGTTGTTTGATCCACCACTGCTTGCTTTCGGGCAATCATTTTTTCCAGATTGATCTTTACATCTCCTGGAATTTCGATTCCGTGATCTGCAAAATGCTTTACTGCGTGTTCGTAATGGTGCGAAGAATCTAATAATGCTTTACTAGGAATACATCCTACGTTAAGACAAGTTCCCCCGAGTGTAGAATATTTTTCGATTATTGCAGTTTTCATACCTAGTTGTGCGCAACGGATAGCTGCAACATATCCACCAGGTCCTGAGCCAATTACGGCTACATCATATGTACTCATAAGAGATTATTATGTTGGCGTATTAAAATATAAACGTTTAAATAGTTCTTATTCTGAAAATAAGATTAACAAATGTACAAATGTTTTACTTCTTACAGAAGGGATGATCTTGTCAAATTTTTATTAAAAAAGCAATATTAGTACTGATTAAAAAGTTATACATTTAGTCCGTTAATACGCTTTTAAAAAATACATCCTTATTTTGATAAAGTTATTAATCATATTTTAATAAACATAGAAACTAAATAATGCGTTATTTATCTACTCTTATTTTACTTGCGATTATCATTTTATGGAGTTCTTGTCGTAAAGATTTTGAAGCTGATCCAAGCACAGGCAAC
Source organism: Aquimarina sp. BL5 (assembly GCF_003443675.1). Classification (NCBI taxonomy): domain Bacteria; kingdom Pseudomonadati; phylum Bacteroidota; class Flavobacteriia; order Flavobacteriales; family Flavobacteriaceae; genus Aquimarina; species Aquimarina sp. BL5. The sequence goes on from NZ_CP031963.1 coordinate 951,314, forward strand.
TTGCAATTTTCTTCAGACACTTTATTTCTAGACACTATTTTCACCAATATTGGTTCTAGCACCTATAGTTTTAAAGTTTATAACCGAACAAACAATGATCTTAATATTCCTTCTATTGCTTTAGAAAGAGGTGATAACTCTAATTATCGTCTTAATGTAGATGGTATTCCAGGTAAATCCTTTGAAAATATTCAGGTACTAGCTAAAGACAGTATTTTCGTTTTTGTAGAAACCACTACTGATATTACCCAGCAAACAGGTGATTTAGAATTTCTATATACAGATCGTATACTTTTCGACCCTAATGGAAGTCAACAGGATGTGGATTTAGTAACCTTAGTTAAAGATGCCGTATTCCTATTTCCATCCAGAGATGATGAAGGTATGGTAGAAACGCTTCTTCTAGGAGAAGATGACAATATGGAAGAAATACGAGTTGAAGGATTTTTTCTCGAAGGTGACGAATTGAATTTTACTAATGAGAAACCTTATGTCATTTATGGCTTCGCAGCTATTCCATCTGGTGAGACATTAACTATCGATGCAGGAGCCAGAATTCATTTTCATGATGGATCCGGAATAATTGCAGCTAATAACGCTACTTTATTGGTTAACGGAGAAGTCAGTACTGATCCTGAGGTGATGGAAAACGAAGTAATTTTCGAAAGTGATCGATTAGAACCAGGGTTTAGTGATATTCCCGGTCAATGGGGATTGATTTGGCTTACTGCTGGTAGTACAGGTCATGTAATTAATAATGCAACCATAAAAAATGCCGCTGTAGGTATATTAATGGACTCTAACGACGGAGGAACAGATCCTACGCTTACCATTACTAATACACAAATTTATAATACTTCTGCTTATGGTATATTAGCTAGAACTGCTAACATTTTGGGTGAAAATGTGGTGATAAACAATGCTGGAATATCGTCTTTATACGCTTCTTTTGGAGGAACTTACAATTTTAATCATTGCACATTTGCTAACTATTGGAATTCTAGTTTTAGAGAAACTCCTTCCGTTGCTATTGATAACCTTTTTGTGGTTAGAGATGAGGGTGGTAATATTACAGAGATTCTTGTTACGGATCTTTTAGAAGCTAATTTTACAAATTGTATTATCTATGGAAATGAAAACCTGGAATTAGGAATCAACAGAGCTGAAGGAACAGTTTTTAATTATAACTTCCAGAACAGTTTGATCCGTTTTAATGATTTCAATGGACAGTTTTTGGATAATGAATTATATGATTTTACAAATACTGGTTTATATCAAAATGTTATTTTTAACGAGGATCCTGATTTTAAAGCTCCTTTTAACAATATGCTAAATATTGGAGAAGATTCTGCTGCAAACGGACAAGCTACTACTCCATCTTCTGGAAACGATATTTTAGGAACACCTCGTAATATTGGTGCGCCAGATATTGGAGCGTATGAAAGTGTTACTTTTGAAATGGATGGGAATTAAAATTCAATCCTGAAAAAGATCGCTTTAAAAATAGAGATCAAAATAAAAAGATGCTTCTAAGTATACTTATTTGTTCTATTATCAGATTGATGTTTACAATTGAGGTTTTGTTTAGTGGTATATTAAAATGATGTGAGTTCTATGAGAATCTCTTCTAAGTAGCTTGTATATGTAATAGCATCATAATATTAATCTTTTTCACATTTTAAGACATATCGCTTATACCATTTATCATATTAAAATACTAAAAAAATCCTTTTTTAAACACTATTAAATCTCCTTTCTTTCTTGTTGTTTGAATTATTTCTACATTCATTGTTATATTTACACATATGAACCCATACCTTTTTCAATCCGAGAGACTCGGTTTCCGTAACTGGACACTTGACGATTTAGATCCATTAGCGGCTATGAATAATGATGATGATGTGATGGAATTTTTTCCTTTTAAACCATCTAGAAAAAACACAGAAGAATTCATACTAAGAATGCAAAAACAGTTTACTAAAAATGATTTCTGTTATTTTGCTGTAGACATTCTTGATTCTAAAGATTTTATAGGATTTATCGGACTCTGTGAACAAAGTTATTTAGAGCATCAAGACACATTTGTAGATATCGGTTGGAGGTTAAAAAAAAGTGTATGGAATCAAGGATATGCTACAGAAGGTGCTAAGGCTTGTTTAGATTTTGGGTTTAATACAATTGGTTTAAATGAAATATATTCTGTTGCTTCAGAAATTAACCTAAAATCTGAATTGATCATGAAAAAAATAGGGATGACTAAGTCCAAAATTTTTGATCACCCTAAGTTAACCGATTATTCAGATTTAGTATCTTGTGTACTATATAATAAAATTAGGTAATATGAGATCAATAACAAAAAAAATCCTTGCCATTCTCATTTTAGGTTCTACATTTTTTTTATCTGCTCAAGAAGAAGAACTTCACCAAAAGATCAATCAAGATATGTATGGCAACTTCTCTGAAGCTTATGAAAAACTAGACTATTCTCTATTCGCATCAATTCATAGTAAAGAGATGATTAGAATATCCGGTGGTAATGGTGGAGAAATTAAAAATGTAAAAAAATACATGGAAAGCTCTCAAAAAAGATGGAGTGACCCTAAAACGAAAGCATCGCCTATAGATTTTAGATTATTCGAAAGAGTGACTTCGGACTCACTAGTATCTGACCGAGGTATTTATAGAGTAACCTATAAAAATGATAAAGGCGAAGCGAAATATTCTTATGGACAATTTCATGTAGTCCTAAGATTAGAAGATAGTTTCTGGAAAATACTTATCGATTATGATTCTAATGAGAAAAACACTATAAATAAACAATCTTTTGATGATGCTTTTTCTCTTTCAGACTATAAAAAATACTGGAAACATAGGTATTGACTTGCTTTACTGCCACATTTGAAGAATTCTATCGTTAATTAGATTGTATGAAAAAAATAACCAAAAAAATTAGAGTACTACTTGTACTATCCCTGGTATTACTCAATATAGGATGTGATCAGATATCAAAAACTGTAGTACGACAGACTATTGCTCCTAACCAAAGAATTGAAGTATTTGAAAATAATTTGGTACTTACCAAAGTCGAAAACAGTGGTGCTGCCTATAGTTTAGGTTCTGATCTAGCACCTTTACTTAAAATAATTCTTTTACAGATTTTACCTATCATTGTTTTACTCTTTTTATTAAGGCTTATTCTTATTAATACAAATTACTCTAAAGAAACCATCCTTGGTTTCACTTTTATTATTGGTGGTGGGATTGGCAATCTTTTTGATCGTATTGTTTATGGATCGGTAACTGACTTTATGATTATGGATTTGGGGATCATAAAAACCGAAATATTTAACATGGCGGATGTTTCAATTATGGTCGGATCTTTTATCATATTGATTACAATGCTTTTTAATAAAAAAGGATCATTCTTTAAAGAGGTAAATGAATAATATGAGTTGGATCAAAGAAATTTCATTTCAGAATGCTACGGGTCAACTGAAACGAATATATGATCGTGTAAAAGGTCCCAATAATAATATAGATAACGTTCTATCCATTCATAGTCTTCGACCTCATACCTTGGTAGGTCATATGGGATTGTATAAAAACGTACTACATAATGTTAATAATACTTTACCAAAATGGTATCTGGAAACACTTGGTGTTTATGTAAGTCATCTAAATCAATGTAGTTATTGCGTAGATCATCATTCGGCCGGATTGCAACGTTTGCTAGCCGATACTGATAAATTCGAGCAAATTATAGCGTGTATACAAAATGATCAAACAGAGTCTTTTTTTAGTGATCAATATCTGGAAGGATTACGATATGCTAAAAAACTAACATTATCACATCATACAATTACCCAATCCGATATCGAGAACCTTCGGGCACACAAACTAACCGATGGAGAAATACTGGAAATCAATCAAGTAGTGAGTTATTTTAACTATGTAAACAGAACAGTCGTTGGTCTCGGTGTGAATACCGATGGTGATATCATTGGCTTATCTCCTAATGACAGTAGTGATCCTGATAACTGGGGACATTCTTAAAAAATATTCGATACATTTTCAATTTAATTTTTCATTAATAACCAATTTATTTATACTGGTTATTCTTCTACTACATGATAAATCCTTGGTTTAATAAGAATGACGATTAGGTATCCGGTTATGAGTCCAATAACCGAAAATACTATATCATTACTATCATAAACATTATTACCCCCCAAATTGTGGAGTTTTAATTCCTGAGTTATCACATAAATTCCGGCTAATATTGGAGCTATAACATATATAAGGTTTCTTTTTATTTGTCTTTTTCTACTTAGTATTCTGAGATTCAAGTAAAGTCCAATTCCTGTCAAGATTAACGTTCCAATGAAAGCTTCAAAGAAGTTTGGTAGTGATAGTAAAGTGATTTTTATCCATTGAGGAAAACCATTATTCAAAACTGCGGGGCGGATAAATTTAAAAACCACAAAGAGAATAATAAGTAAAATCTGAATTCTTACTAACTTTAATATATCAGTCATTCTACTTGTTGTTATCTATTGTACATAAAATTAGTTGTGTTTAAGTACCTAATTTAATGATTATAAAAAGAATGAAAAATACACTATGATTTTATTAGTAATACGAATGATCCTAAAAAAGCGCTAGCCATTTGGCTAGCACTAATACTGTTATTTCCTATACATTGCTGTAGCAAGCTATTTTTAATCATAAACAGCACTTTCAGCAATTTCTCTATTCTTTTCCAAATCAGATTTTACACTATCTAACTTCATTCCTATTGTCATTAGTGCTACTTTTCCAAGAGGTAATCGTAGTGTTGAGTCTTTAGAATTAGTCAAGTTGATAATCGCTTTAGACGCTTTTATTGGATCACCTTCTTGCTTGCCGTTAACACCTTTTAGTTTAATTCTAAACGCTCCTGCTGTTTCGGAATAATCATCAATCACACTTTCTGCTTGTCCAAGTCCAGTACCCGCGAAATTGGTTCGGAAAGGACCTGGCTCTACTATTGAAACCTTAATTCCCAAAGGTGCTACTTCTTGTGCCATTGCCTCGCTAAAACCCTCCAAAGCAAATTTACTTGCATTGTAGATTCCAAAACCTGCAAAGGCCTTAACTCCTCCGTGAGACGAAATTTGGATAATATGTCCTTTCTTTTCTTTACGCATAAACGGTAAAACGGTCTGTGTCATTTTTAATGTTCCAAAAAAGTTAGGCTCAAAAACGCTTCTCACTTCTTCCATAGAAGTTTCTTCTACTGCTCCTACGAATCCTACTCCTGCATTATTAACCAAAACATCTATTTTACCATAATCAGAAATAATTTTATCAATACAATTTTTAATACCATTTTCTTTTGTAATATCCAATACCACGGCTTTTGCATTGTTAGTGTGTTTTTTGTTGAATTCTTCAACTTGTGATTCTTTTCGAAATGTACCGATTACAAAATCTCCTTTTTCAATAACAGATTCTGCAAGTGCTTTACCTAATCCGCTCGATATTCCTGTGATCAACCAAATTTTATTTTTCATTGTATTATTTTTTTAAAGCATTAATAATTTCAGAAACTTCTACACGGTTTCTGTAGTCACCACCTAAAGATTTTGCAAAAGAAATAGTAGTATCTTTTTCGATAATAAAAACCGCAGGAATTGGCAATTCTCTAGAATCGTCTGAATAATGCGCATCAAAATCGAATCCGAGTGCTGTCATTGTATCCACAGGGGCATCAGCATTTGTAAAAACAGTTGTGTATTTTCTAGCAACAATATTCCCATTATCACTCAAAACCTCAAAATTCAGTTCATTTTTTTCTTTCACGTTCAATGATTCATCAGGTATCTGTGGTGATATAGCCACTAATTCCGCTCCCAAAGCTTGAATTTCTGATAACGAATTTTGATAGTGTGCTAGTTGAAGATTGCAGTATGGACACCAAAAACCTCTATAAAAAGTAAGAACAACTTTACTATTTTTCAGTAAATCTGAAAGCTTGATGGTTTTGTTCGTTGCATTTGAAAGAGAAAAATCTGGTGCTTTTTCACCAACTTCAAGTTTTAGAATTGATGTCTGATTTAATTGTAGATTTTCTGCGTCCTTATCAAAAACATTAAGTGCTTCTTTAGGAAGCATCGTTCCTAAGTTTGTACGCAGATCCTTTAAGTTTTCTTGATAAGAATTTGTTTCAGTATTCATTTTACTTTGTTTTTGGATGAAGTCAATATTGACTTTACAAAGTTGTGGCAATGTGCCACCTTAAAAAATGAACTGGATTAGGAAATTATCTTGAACTAGTTCAAGATTTTGTTGTGAGACGTTTACGTATTTTACTTAAAAACTCTGGTGACATTCCAAGATATGAAGCTAAAGTATACTGAGGTACTCTCTTCACGATGGAAGGATATAGATTAAAAAACTCCAAGTATCGCTCTTCTGCAGACTTACCGAGATTGGATAAAACTCTTCTCTGAGAAAAGGCAAATGACTTTTGTGCAACCAATCTAAAAAAACGTTCAAATTTTGGGTTTTCATTACAAAGATTCTCAACATCTTCATAAGCAATCTGCTGAACGACTGAATCTTCCAGAGCTTCAACAAATAAAGATGCAGGACTTTGGTTTACATAACTATTAAAATCGCTTATAAACCAATCTTCTATTGCAAACTGAATCGTATGCTCTATTCCTTCGTCATTCACAAAATAACTTCTAAAAGCTCCCTTTAATACATAAGTTTGATGAGAGCAAATAAAATTCGGTTGTACAATAAATTGTCTTCTTTTTATTTTTGTTGTTCTCACTATTGAAATGAATTGTTTTTCATCTTCTTTGTGCAAAGAGACATAACGCTTAATATTATTTAATATGTTTTCGTAATCTTTCAATGTTTCTCCTAATTTTCAAAACTATTTAGTTTAATATTTAAAAGAGGTATAATGTGATATCTAAGCCAATACTAAGGGTATCAAAAAAATTGAGTAATGAAATTAATTTTACTAAACATCATTGTTTATTTCAATCCAATATCCATTTGGATCTTGAAAGTAGACCTGTTTAATGCCATCTTTTCGTATATAATCTTTGTTTGGTGTCCCAAGCCAATCAGAGTAGTCAATTTTTAGTTCTTCTAGATGCCCTACAAATGAATTAAAATCAGGAGTCGCTAAAGCAAAATGAACTGCTTTATTGATTCTTATCTCAAAATTAGGACGAGGAATCAGATGAAGCTGTTTTCCGTCATCAAAAGATAACCATCTAGTTTTAGAGTCAGAAGCAGTATTCTTAATTTCCTTAAGTTTAAGCACCTTTTGATAAAACTCAGTTGTTTTGTCGACATCTTTTACGGAAAGTGCTATATGATTGAATAAAAAAGTAGGCATTTATTAAAGTTTATTATGTAAATATCTTAATTATAATTTTATTGTTAAAAAAAATAGCTCCCCAAAAAAGTAGTTATGCGCTATTAAATAATGTTGTGCTATTGTTATTATTTTATCTTGTACTCCTTTTTTAGCTTTAAAATCAATGAGTCTGCTTGATTATTCTTTTCTTCTAAAAGCATATTATAATATGCTACGATTCCACCATACATATCTACAACATTACCAAATTCGGTTAACAAATTTTGATCATTCTGAATTAGCTTAAAATTAGTTGCTTTTAAATTAATAGTATCTTTTGTTTTAATTAAAGAAACCATATGTCTAACTTTTTGATGATTAAAGATTTTGAGTCCTAAATTGATTGAATTTTTATGATAATTCTCATAATATTTCTGTTGATCCTCTAGTTTTTTTTGTTGTATATCATATAGAAGAATTTCCTTAATCGCATTTTTGTTTTTAATTAACCTCATTCCTCCAGCATTCTTAAGTTGAGTCATTGTTAATTCATTGGCGCTCAAAAAGTCAGGGCGTTGTAAAATAGAAAAAGGATAGTGATAATATAACTTACGATCATCTATATTTTCTAGACTATAGTTGTAGCAAAATTTAGAAAGAGAATCTAAACGTGTTTTTCTAATTTTATTGTAACTAATCACTTTTTGAATGTTTATCTTTTCCAATACCACATCTTCAATTAAAGAATGTATATACTCCCTTTCCTTCGATTTTTCGGATGATTTATCTCTTAAATTATCTGCAAAAAAACCTAAGAAAACAGCTAAAAAAAGCATAAAGAATTCCAACAAGTATTTTTTCCAATTTTTGTTTTTTATAAACTGCGTTTTATTCATTTACTGATATTTTATTATACTACACAAAAGTCATATGTATAGAGCATAGTGTGTAAAAAGACATTAATTTCTCGGATTAACACGTAAGCAATTTTTTGTTTTTTAAAAGCTAAATTTAAAAATTTGGCAGTCTTAATAAATAAGCTAAATCTTAAGTTTCATAAACATGTAAACTGTAAATTCTAAAACTAGTTTTTATTTTCCCTTTTAAAAATAGAATAAAATCCTACACAAAACAGCACTTACGCTTAATAATTCGTTAAAACAAAAATGCATGACTAAAAGTCACGCATTTTATAAAAATCTTAAAAAAAATAGGTTATACCACAAATAATGGTTTATCCGCCATCATTGCATTTACATCATTCGCAATGCTATGTAATTCTTCCTCATTCTCTACATTGTTAATTACTCTGTCGATTAATTCCACTATATCCAGCATATCATTTTCTTTCAATCCACGAGTAGTAACTGCTGCAACCCCAATACGAATACCAGAAGTTACAAATGGTGATTTATCATCAAAAGGAACCATATTCTTGTTTACCGTAATCTCTGCAACGCCAAGTGCCTCTTCTGCTTGTTTACCAGTTACGTCTTTATTACGTAAATCGATCAACATCATATGATTATCAGTACCAGCAGAAATTACCTCATATCCTTTTTGAACAAAAGCTTCCGCCATCGTTGCTGCATTTTTCTTTACTTGTATGATATAATGTAAAAACTCATCAGTCAATGCCTCGCCAAACGCAATTGCTTTTGCTGCAATGATATGCTCTAATGGACCTCCTTGATTTCCAGGAAATACGGCACTATCCATTAAAGAAGACATCATACGCTTCTTACCACTCTTTAGTGTAATACCAAAAGGGTTTTCGAAATCTTTACCCATTAAGATTAATCCACCTCTTGGGCCTCTTAATGTTTTATGTGTTGTAGTTGTTACTACGTGACAATGAGGAACAGGATCTGCAATCACACCCTTAGCAATTAATCCTGCAGGATGTGCAATATCAGCTAATAAAATAGCGCCCACACTATCTGCTATTTCTCTAAATCTTTTATAATCTATCTCTCTAGAATATGCAGATGCTCCGGCAATAATAAGTTGTGGTTTTTCTGCTGTGGCAATCTCTTGAATTTTATCATAGTTTAATCTACCTGTCTCCTTCTCTACTCCATAGAAAACCGGATTGTACAACTTACCTGAAAAATTAACTGGTGATCCATGTGTCAGGTGTCCTCCATGAGAAAGATCAAAACCAAGTATTTTATCTCCAGGTTTCAGACAAGCGTGATAAACCGCTGTATTTGCTTGAGATCCAGAATGTGGTTGTACATTAGCATATGCTGCTCCGAACAATTCTTTAGCACGATCAATAGCTATTTGCTCTACTACATCTACTACAGAGCATCCTCCATAATAACGTTTTCCTGGATACCCTTCTGCATATTTATTTGTTAATACAGAACCAGCTGCTTCCATTACTTGTTCACTTACAAAATTTTCTGAAGCGATCAATTCTAATCCATTAATCTGACGTTCTTTTTCGTCCTGAATTAAATCAAAAATCTGTTCGTCGCGTTGCATGTTTTTTTATTTATAAAATAGATGCCCAAAAATAGGAACATTCCTTAAAATAAGTTGATGGAATATCAATAAATATCAACATTTTCTTCACAATTAGAAATATCACATTTTTTAATTAACTTTCACATAAATAAAATATATAAAACGTTCTAAAATTATATATTTGATGATGAGAAGTACCAACAACTTATAAAAAAATAACAATGCCCATAACAGCAAATAACCCAAATAGAAAAACGTGGATCAAAACACCTGCTAATACAGATTTCCCTATTCAAAATATTCCTTTTGGAGTCTTTCTTACCAGGGATGATGTTATTACAATAGGAACCCGAATCGGAGATACCGCTATTGACCTTGGAGCACTTCATCAACTTGGCTATTTTGATGGAATTCCATTAACCGATGATATATTCTTACAAGATTCTCTTAATGACTTTATATCTGATGGAAAAAAAACCTGGAGATTGGTACGTAATCGTATTGCTGATATTTTTGATGCCGAAAACGACTCCCTAAAAAATAATACGGAGCATTGTAAAATAGTCCTATTTACATTGGATGAAATAGAAATGCAATTACCGGTAACTGTAGGCGATTACACCGACTTTTATAGTAGTATTGAGCATGCAACTAATGTAGGTACTATGTTCAGAGATCCTGAAAATGCATTACTTCCGAATTGGCTGCATATACCTGTTGGATACCACGGACGTAGTAGTTCTATAATTCCTTCAGGAATTCCTGTACATCGTCCGCAGGGTCAGAAATTAATCAATGGTACGGAAAAACCAATTTTTGGACCTTCAAGATTAGTAGACTTTGAATTGGAGATGGCGTTTATTACTACAGATGCTAATCAGCTCGGAGAGCCTATTCCGATCGAAGAAGCTGAGGATTATATCTTTGGTTTGGTATTATTCAATGACTGGAGTGCTCGAGATATTCAGAAATGGGAATATGTTCCTTTAGGCCCTTTCCTTGCTAAAAACTTTGCATCATCTATATCACCTTGGATTGTTACACTAGATGCCTTAGAACCCTATCGTGTTAAAGGACCAAAACCTTTAAAAGAACAACTTCCATATCTTCAATACGAAGGAGACAAAAGTTTTGATATTAATCTGGAGGTTGCTATACAACCAGAAAAAGCAAAAGAGACTATCGTTTCTAAAAGTAATTTTAAATATATGTATTGGAATATGTCCCAACAATTGGCACATCATACTGTAAATGGATGTCCAGTTAACTCGGGAGACATGATGGGTAGTGGAACTATTTCCGGACCAACTCCTGATTCTTATGGTTCTATGCTAGAATTAAGTTGGAGAGGAGAGAAACCTGTGCAACTTAAAGAAGGTGGTAGTCGTAAATTTATAGAAGATAATGATACCGTTATCATAAGAGGGCATTGCAAAAAAGATGATGTTAGAATAGGTTTTGGTGAAGTATCTACCAAACTACTCCCTGTATTTAAAAAATAAATTAATTATCACATATAAGGAAAACCTCAAAAAGTTACTTTGAGGTTTTTTTGTTACCTTTTGGCACCAAAATTGAATAGATGTCCCCCAAACGTATTATATTATGAAAAGAACTCTACTTTTATTTTTAATTACTGCCCTTACCTTCTCTTGTGGAGGAAAAAAGAAGACATTCACCGCTCTTAATACAGGAAACTACGATCAAGCAATTAATACTTCCGTTAACAAATTAAGAACTAATAAAAATAAAAAAGGGAAACAGGATTATATCCTAATCTTAGAAGAAGCATTCTTAAAAGCGGTTGATCGTGATATGAATGCAATCGCTTTTCTAGAAAAAGAAGGAAACCCGGCAAATTTAGAGAGAATTTACAATTCTTATAACACTTTAAAAAACAGACAAGAACGTATTCGCCCGTTACTACCGCTTTATCACGTGGAACAAGGACGTAATGCTAATTTTTCTTTTGATAATTATGATCAAAGAATTCTGGATACTAAAGAAAAGTTATCAGCTTATTTATATAACAACGCTAAGAATTTGCTCTCTAACGCTAAAAGAAAAACAGATTATCGTAGTGTTTATAACGATTTGGTATATCTAGAAAAAATCAGTCCTAACTATAAGAATACAAACAATCTTATTGAGGAAGCGCATTTTAAGGGAACTGATTTTGTTAAAGTTAGCTTGAAAAATAATACGAATGTAATCATCCCGAGAAGATTAGAAGATGATTTACTAAATTTTAGCACGTATGGTTTGAATGATCTTTGGACGGTTTATCATAACGAACCTCAGCGCTCCGTAAATTATGATTACTTAATGGAAGTGTCATTTAGAGAAATTAATATCTCACCAGAACAAATTAGAGAAAGACAACTAGAAAAAGAAAAACTAGTTAAAGACGGTTGGGAATATCTATTAGATGAAGATGATGAATTCGTTCGTGATGAAGAAGGTAATAAAATCAAAATAGATAAGATGGTTACTGTACGTTGTGAGTATTATGAATTCATACAGTTTAAAGAAGCACAAGTAGTTGGCAATGTACAATATAAGAACCTTAATACTAAACAATTATTAGATGCTTTTCCCCTTTCTAGCACATATGTCTTTGAACATATTTATGCTAACTATAATGGTGATAAACGTGCGCTCGATGATGATTTGATTCGATACTTGGGATTACAAGCGGTTCAATTTCCAACAAATGAGCAAATGGTTTACGATTCTGGAGAGAATATAAAAAATAAATTGAAAGGCATCATAAGCAGGTATCGTTTTTAGCGGTAAAAAACAAAGTAAGAAAAAGGCTGTAAACTTAGATTTACAGCCTTTTTTTATAATGTACGATATCGTGTATTAAACAAACTGATGCAAAACCTGAGGAGTAATTGCGCTGTGCGATGCATGATGAACGGCTACCCCATTACGAATCACAATAAACTGTGGAGATTCATGGTATACCTGAAATTTTGCAGATATTTCTGAGGAAATATCTCGATAATTTAACAAATCAAGATAATAAAGATCTATTTGATTTTCTGTAATATCAAAACTACTTTCAAAATTTTTGATCACCATTCTACTTATTCCACATCTTGTAGAATGCTTAAATATTGCCTGAGTTTTAGTACTCGAAGCATCAGCAATTTGGTCTAATTGCTCCAAAGATTTTAGTTCTTGCCAAGGCAATGCCTGTTTTTCTTCTTTAGGTTCTTTGCCTTCTGATCCAAATATTTTTCCAAATAATCCCATAAAATCAATTTTCTAACCGTAAAGGTCGGATAAAAACAATAATAATTACATTTTTATTTAGCTCTTTTTCATGTAAATCTCCCAAAGGCGATTATTACTATAAGATCTATGGATAAATTTAGTTTTTTACAAACTTATAAGAGAAGTTAGTTGCTTTATCTCTTAGTAAATAAAGTCCTCTTATGAGTTCCGAAACATTAATTTCCTCCTGATTATCAGAAGTATGAAATTGTTTCACTACTCTTCCGGTAATATCAATAATACTAAATTCTTGATTGGTTTTAAGTCCCTTAATAAAAAGTGAATTCTGTACTGGGTTAGGGTAAATATTTACTTGATCTTTATTAAAATCATCAATAGACAATGTGGACAATGAAAATTCTATACTATTCAGATTGAATAAAAATCCTGTGCCTCCACTATAAACCAATCGAATGTTTTGCGTTCCTGAAGTAAGATTAATACTTGTATTAATTGTTTGCCATGTTTGCCACCCACCTGTATTAGTAACATTAATATTTCCTAAAGAAGTACCATTACTCAAAATAGTAATCGTACCACCTTGCGAGGCTGAAGCGACTCTTAAAGAAATGGTATACGTTCCTGTGGCTTCTATAGAACTTTGATATTCTGTATAATCCTCATTTTCTATATAACCTATATTCATACCTCCTCCGGTATCGGCAGTATCTTCTCTTTGAACACCTTGTTGTAATGTATATTCTTCTGCTTGAATAACACCAGGTAATTCGTGAACTATTGTACAGGTATTTAAATTATCTACAGGACAAGCATCATCAGCATTAATAACATATCCTGATGGTTGCGTACAAGCAGATTGTGGATTATTTAAATCTCCAAGGCCATCACTATCTACATCGGCATACCACGTAGAAGGTGTAGTACAAGATTCACAAGTTTCTCCTGGCAATCCATAACAACCCGAACCTGTTGGTCCTAGCGCAGGATCCCACAAAATTCCGGCTACCCATCTTTCACCTCCATTTTCATAAGCACCAACATCTGGATTTGCTCCAATAAAACCATCTGTAATCCCGGTTATTACACGACCTTGATCTATTGGACTTGATCCATCTTCTAAATAAAAGTTTCCTGTAGTAGGGTTCTCAAAAGAAGAAGGATCGGTAATCAAATTATTTTGCTTATCAGATTGTGGTTCCCATTCACCTTTGAACCCTAGATTATTCCAAACCTTTACATTGGTAAAAGAAGTTCCTTCTTTATGCCAGGCTCCCATTTCGTCAGAATTATTATAAAAAGTATTATTAAAAACATCTATATCTTTCCCATCCCAATTAATCTGAACACCTGCCCACTCTGTATTCCAAACTACATTATGATGAACAGAAAATGCTTCTGCATCATTATCTAAATAAATACCAGCCGCTTTTCTCTTAGAACCTCTGGATGCTGTATCGTGAAACCAATTATGATGTATTTCCGTATTTTGTGGTCCTCCTACCGTGTAAAAAGTTCCACAATCATCAGCTATCAAATTACTTTTATACACATCATTATAAGCAATTTCACAACGATTTCCATTATAATTGATACCATCTCTACCACCATTAAATATAGTATTCCTCAAAATTTTATTATCAGTACCTCCTCTAGCCACCAAAGGAGCATCATAAGATCCTAAATAATTAAAATCGTGGATGTAATTATTTTTTAACTCATTAAAACTACCTCCTAAACGTACTCCTGTTGCAGCACTAAAAGCAATTTCACATTTTTCAATACTATTTCTTGTACCATTTACTTCGACACTCGGTTTTCCTGCATTAAAACCTCTAAAAATTCCTTGAGTATGATTTCCATAAAACGATGAAATTCCATAAAGTACATTATTATTAGAATTCGTCTTTAACTCGATAGCACCGCCGAAAACAGCAAGGTTTCTAACCTCTATATAACTTCTTCCATTAAGATCTATAGTTATTTCCCTCTTCCTCATACTCACCACTCCATCCTGAGGAGCAGTTCCATTAGGCAACTGTACAAACAATTCTTTTGTATTCTTATCAAACCACCATTCGTTTTGATAATCCAAAGCTGCTTTAACACCTTCTAGATAAAAATCTCCTCCATCTGCAGGAGCGTGAAACGTTCTGATCCAATTTGGATTTTTGTCTAGCGCAAAATTAACTCTTCCAGATGTGCTGCTAGTTATAAAAGCTTTCCAAGCAATCCAACCCGAACCTGGTTTATCCCCATAAAAGAAGACCGAACCACCGGTCCAATCAATAGCAGGAATTTCTGAAGAAGTTAGAAAAGCATTATTTATAACATTACCCGCACTACCTCCATCATTACGTTTCGAATTCAAAGTAAATGGCTTTCCGTCCTCATTATTAGGCCAGCGAGCTAAATCTAAAGCAACACTACCGTTTAAAACAAAGTTTTCTTGTCCCAAATCCCAATCTACCGTTGTCTTGTATATAGCTCCGCCATCCTGAGACCAACCAGACAAGGCTTCCATTGCTGTAATAATTACCTTCTCTCCCACATAAGATTGGAAGATTATAGGGTTTCCTGCAGTTCCAGAATTCGCAGGACGTAATGTTTCTTCATACGTTCCTTCTCTAATATATACAACATCACCTGCCACTGCAACGGATGCTGCTTTATTTATGGTAAGGTATGGTTCATCGATAGAACCGGAATTATTATCATTTCCTGTTTTTGATACATAAATGTCTTTCGCAAAGACGTTTCCACATATACATAACGCCGTGAGCATCAATACTCTTGAAAATTGCTTTAAAAAAATCATTTGAAGAAGCTTTAATTTGAGGATTTAGTAATTATAAAAGACTAAAAAGTTGAGTTAATAAGGTATGAAGGTATTACATAAAGATCTAGACCTCATCTCAAAATAGAATCCGTTCATATTCGATGAGGATCTGTTATAAAAACACAATAATTCGTAAATTGTTTTGGACAACCAAAATTATTTATAAAAACACTCTTATATATCTACGGTTGCCTTTTGTAAAATTGAATATCTTTATAATACACTAGCAACCTACCATATAGTTTTCTAGACAAAAAGTCAGCAAAACCGATATATTCAAAAGACATTTTGACACTATATCGCTATGGGAACACTATTTGTTCTATAGTGTACGAATACAAAATGAAATGAAACATGAACTTTAATAATTTCACTATAAAATCACAAGAGGCCATCCAGCAAGCACAATTACTTGCTCAAGAGTATGGTCATCAACAAATAGAAAATGAACATATTTTCAAAGCTATATTCAGTGTAGATGAAAATGTGCTCCCCTTTATTTTAAAAAAGCTTAATGTAAATATCAATATCTTACAACAAGTACTGGATAGTACCTTAGAGAGTTATCCGAAAGTAAGCGGTGGAGAGTTACAATTATCTCGTGAAGCTGGAAAATCATTAAACGAAGCTAGTATTATTGCCAAAAAAATGGATGATGAATTTGTATCCATTGAACACCTTATAATAGCTATTTTCAAATCTAAAAGTAAAATTGGTCAAATTCTAAAGGATCAAGGAGTTACTGAAAAACACCTTAAAGAAGTAATCAATGAAATACGTAAAGGAGAAAGAGTAACTTCTCAAAGTGCAGAAGAAACCTATCAATCTCTAAGTAAATATGCCAAAAATCTTAACGAACTTGCAGAAAATGGTAAACTGGATCCAGTGATTGGTCGTGATGAAGAAATTCGTAGGATTTTACAAATCCTGTCTCGTCGTACTAAAAACAATCCCATGCTGGTTGGAGAACCTGGTACTGGTAAAACCGCAATTGCCGAAGGATTGGCTCATCGTATTATTGCTGGAGATATTCCGGATAATTTAAAGGATAAACAAATATACTCTTTAGACATGGGAGCTTTAATTGCTGGCGCAAAGTTTAAAGGTGAGTTCGAAGAACGATTGAAAGCAGTCGTAAAAGAAGTAACTTCTAGTGATGGAAATATAGTGCTGTTTATAGATGAAATTCACACACTAGTTGGTGCCGGCGGTGGTCAAGGTGCTATGGACGCAGCAAACATACTTAAACCTGCGTTGGCACGTGGAGAATTACGCGCCATTGGAGCAACAACTCTGGATGAGTATCAGAAATACTTCGAAAAAGATAAAGCATTAGAAAGAAGGTTCCAGAAGGTAATCGTAGATGAACCAGACACAGAAAGTGCTATTTCTATTCTTAGAGGTATCAAAGAAAAATATGAAACTCATCATAAAGTAAGAATTAAAGATGAGGCAATTATTGCTGCTGTAGAATTATCACAAAGATATATCACCAATCGATTTTTGCCGGATAAAGCTATAGATTTAATGGATGAAGCTGCTTCTAAACTTAGGATGGAGATTAATTCTAAGCCTGAAGAATTGGATGTATTAGATAGAAAGATAATGCAACTAGAGATTGAAATTGAAGCTATCAAACGTGAAAATGATGAGTCTAAATTAAAATCACTCAATGCAGACCTTGCTAATTTTAAGGAAGAGCGAAATGAGATTTTCTCTAAATGGCAAAGCGAAAAAGAGGTTGTAGATGCTATACAAAATACGAAAACAAATATTGAAGAATATAAGCTAGAAGCGGAACGTGCAGAACGGAATGGTGATTACGGAAAAGTAGCCGAGCTACGCTATGGAAAGATCAAGGATGCACAAGAAAACCTTGAAGCTTTACAAGAGCAACTTAGTCAACAACAAAATAAATCTTCACTGATTAAAGAGGAAGTTACCAATGAAGATATTGCAGAAGTGGTCGCTAAATGGACAGGAGTTCCAGTGACTAAGATGCTACAAAGTGATCGTGAAAAACTTTTGGTTTTAGAAAAAGAACTACAAAAACGAGTTGTGGGACAAACTGAAGCGATACAAGCCGTAAGTGATGCCGTTAGAAGAAGTCGTGCTGGGTTACAAGATCAGAAAAAACCAATAGGATCTTTTCTTTTTCTGGGAACTACAGGAGTCGGTAAAACAGAATTAGCCAAAGCTTTAGCCGAATATCTTTTTAACGATGAAAGTGCTATGACCAGAATCGATATGAGTGAATATCAAGAACGACACGCTGTGAGTAGATTGGTAGGTGCTCCTCCGGGCTATGTTGGCTATGAAGAAGGTGGACAATTAACGGAAGCCGTAAGGAGAAAACCATACTCGGTAGTACTTTTAGATGAAATTGAAAAAGCGCACCCAGACACCTTTAATATTCTATTACAAGTATTAGATGAAGGGCGATTAACAGATAATAAAGGAAGAACTGCCGATTTTAGAAACACTATTATCATTATGACCAGCAATATGGGAGGTCATATTATCCAAGAAAAATTTGAAGCAGTAAAAGATGCAGATACTGCTATGGAAAGTGCTAAAATTGAAGTATTAGGGCTATTAAAACAATCTGTAAGACCAGAGTTTCTTAATAGAATTGATGATATCATTATGTTCACGCCATTAACAAAGGCAAACATTCACGAAATTGTAAAGCTACAATTGAAAAATGTTTCTCATATGTTAGCACAACAAAATATAACACTTGATGCTACAGATGAAGCTATTAATTTTCTTGCTAAAAAAGGTTTTCAACCTGAATTTGGTGCAAGACCAGTAAAGCGCACTATCCAAAAAGAGGTGTTAAATTCTCTCTCAAAAGAGATTCTTGCTGGTAAGGTATCAACAGAAAGTATCATTTTATTAGACGAGTTTGATAGCACCTTGGTATTCAGAAATCAAACGGACCTCGTGCTTTAAATGACGAAAGTGTTAATTAAATCTTAAATAAAAAGGGTGGTTTTCTGTTAAAAACTGACCCTTTTTTGCTTTTATTAGGGAAAAACTAACATTAAACAGTCTTCCAGATAATCACATTTTTACGGTTTTACCGTAGTTATTAACAGATTTATTCTTACATAGTTGATAAGTAATTCTTACAAGAGCTAAAGTTTTAAGTAAATTGCTACGCAATGAAACCAACTTTAATATTAACTCTTTGTATACTTACATCGGCGATTTCTCTTGCTCAAGAAAAAAGGGAAATTTTGGCTGATATTAAAAGTAAATATCTACTTATTCGAGAACTTGTAGATAATAATACACTTCGACAATATTATTCGGATTATACCTGTGAAGAGTCCCTTGAAAAAGGCACGCTAATATTTTACTATAATAGTCGTGAATTGAAACATATCATTCACGAATATATTCAAGGATATGTGTCTTACAAAGATGAATACTATATTTGGGATGATCAGTTATTCTTTGAGTTTTCTACACATAAAGTAAAATATAAAGATTACGAAAAAAACAAGAAGAAAAGAATTGAAAAAGTAGATGTAATATTAACCCTCGAAGAGCGGTTCTATTTCCATGAATTTGAACCTATAAAATGCCAGTTTAAAGATTTTGAAACAAGAAGCAACCGCACTAAAAATCTAAAAACTAATTACGTAAGAAACCAGATTACCGATTGTAATCAAGCAAATAGAATCATTGAAAAATATAATGTTCTTTTAGATTATCAAAATATAACTATTGATGATTCTTGTATACTTCCCAGAAGTATAGCAAGAATTGTATCAGATGATGTGATATACAGCAATCTTGGTAAGAACTAATAGTAGTTTACTTAATAATAATTCTTTTCGTTACTGAAGTATTATCCTGATATATTCTCATCAAATATAATCCTGCAGATAGATTAAGAGGTATCCGTGTTGTCTCATTAAAGGATTGAGTAACTAATCTATTTCCTAAGGCATCAAAAATTTCAACATCTCCGTGTTTTCCATTTGCCAATAAAGTAATATAATCACTTGCTGGATTTGGGTAAACAGAAAAATCAAGCCTTTCATTCTCATTTACAGATAATGTATTAGACCAAGTTTCTCCTATATTATCACCCCAAATATATTCTACAAGATTTGGTAGATCAATAAATGGATTGCGATTAAATTGCCAAGTATAAATAATATTATTACGATTCATTTCAAAATCATCCGGTGGATCATTTCTATGCCAATCCAATAAAGTTGTTAAATCACCGAGCTCGGATATGGAGTTATCCGTATCATCAGGAAAACCATTAACAACTTGCAAAGCTTTATACCTAGTTACAAGGAAAAAAATACCTCTAGCCACATCACCTTTCCAACTCCCCTGAGTTGCCACTGGACCATTATACTCTCCATAATGTTGATTTCCTCTAGAACTATTCTCATTAGAATCTGTAACCCTCAAACCGTGTGCATCTGAATTAGCATGACGTAATGAATCCGCATTTGTGGTAAAAAATCCAGACATACCATCCGCTATGTCATCAAACTCTCTGTAGTCTGCAAATTCTCCTCTAGATCTAGGGTATGTATGTTCTCGATTCCAGGTATCACTTCCATCTGTAAAACCTGCAAAATCTAATTTCGCACGATTTTGTTCCGTGTATAACAACCAAACTTGATTACTATTTTCAGGGCTTTGATCTGCACTACTTAAAATCTCGACAATATCTGCATAAGAATGAGTTCTTACTGTTGTAGGGTCTGCTATAATATTCTGAATTGCTTGGGCCAAAGCAGTATCTGCCAATCCTTCTAAAGAATTATAATAATTTTCGGGTGCAGTATTTACAACATTACCAAAAGTTGGATTCACTGGAGTACCCCAAGACGCTACAGTAAAATCATTATCCGTGATTCTTAACTCTTTATTATCATTAAGACGTACAAATCCAGAAGGAATTGCCCCAAAAGTGATCTTCATTACCTCATCGCCTTCATCATCCGAATCATCAACGATCTGAATAGTATTAGTAGCAGTATTCATTCCTGTTGGAATAGTTACAGATGTACTACCAGAATAATCAGAGTTCATAAAACCTTCATTAATAATTGTCACATCAAAAGTGAGGTCGCTTGTAACATTCATCTCTGTAGTAAAGACAATATCAATACTATCCCCTTCATTATATTCGTCTAATGAGGTACTAATGATAATTCCATTAAACTGAACTCCACTTCCATCATTAAGAGCTCCTGGAGTTGGAGTTTTCACCTCATAGGTACCATCATCTTTTCGCTGAATAGACTCTGTAGTTTTATTATTATTTTCATCCTCATTGATTTGTTCCATTAATCCTAACAAAGCCATGAGCCCTGTATCATCCGCATCATCAGTATCGTGTATTAATGCATCCAGTAAATTAGTTGTAGTGGCGACTGTTCCCTCTGGAAAATCAACGTCATTACCTATATAAATTGCCGCCGCATCAGCTCCATTTTGTATAGTGTTTTCGAATAATAAAAAATCTGGTACTGGTGAAACTTCTGGACCACCTATTAAGAAAATTCCATTAACATCTGTAGTATAACCGTCGAGATCGAGTGTAAAGTAACTGGAATCACCTCCACTAGTAGAACCATTAAACAGTACCAAAACCAATCCATCCAAAGAAAAATTAGGGGTGTTGGATTTTAATTCTATGAATTCTTGAGTATCAGTACTAGGCGTATCAGAGTCTAATTCATTAATTACAACCTGTGCGAAAGAAAAGTGAAAAAATAATATAGTGAAAACTAAAAGATAGATGTTCTTCATGACAATAAAATTAGCATCACAAGATAGTTATAATATGTAGTTTATAAAGTTATCTTACTATTAAAATTCCAAGTATAAAAATATGTTTTACAGATTAGCAATGCTAAAGTTTTGCTCATAAAACATACCGATTGGTATATTTTAAGTATATTTGTCTTTTCAATTTTAAGTAAATGCACACCAAAGCCGAACAAACTGCTGAATTCATTATTACTACGGTTGCACCTATTTTTAATAAAAATGGGTATGCAGCAACCAGTTTAAGTGATATAACTAAAGCTACTGGATTGACAAAAGGCGCTATTTATGGAAATTTTAAAAATAAAGAAGAACTAGCTATTGCGGCTTTTACGATGACTGTAAAAAACATGCTAAGACGTATTAGAGATCATCAAACTCATAGTGATTCTTCAATCGAAAAGTTATTTTTGGTTACTGATTTCTACCGTAATTATTATGATTACAGTCAAGAGCTTGGAGGTTGCCCTGTACTTAATATGGGAGTAGATGCTAAACACCAAAATATTGCTCTTTTTAAGTATGTGCAGTATACCATTAATAAAATACAGAATAACTTAGCACTGCTTATAGATAACGGAATACAAGCCGGAGAAATACAATACGAAATTGATTCTATTCTATATGCTAAAAGATTATACACTATGATTGTCGGTGCTATTTTTATGACACATACCATGGAAGATAGTAGTTATCTTCTGCAAACAATGGATCAAATAGACGCCATTATCATAAACGAATTAAAGCTTTAAACATTTTTTTTGAACTAAAATATACCGATTGGTATAAAATAAAACAATACATTATGACAACCTTACCTAAAATACTAGAAAGCAAAACTAAAATTAGATTTCAACATTGCGACCCTTTTAACCATCTCAATAATGCAGAGTATATTAATTATATGATCAATGCCAGAGAAGATCAAATAATTGATCATTACAACCTAGATCTTTTTAAAATGGCACAAACACAAGGCATAAGTTGGGTTGTTGGCACTAACCAAATTGCTTACTTACGTCCGGCATTCTTAATGGAAAATATCATCATTGACTCTCAACTTTTCTCT
Source organism: Aquimarina sp. BL5 (assembly GCF_003443675.1). Taxonomy (NCBI): domain Bacteria; kingdom Pseudomonadati; phylum Bacteroidota; class Flavobacteriia; order Flavobacteriales; family Flavobacteriaceae; genus Aquimarina; species Aquimarina sp. BL5. Next base: position 974,105 of record NZ_CP031963.1, read on the forward strand.
TACACAGAAAACGAATTACATGTAGAGATACGTATGTGGAATCACGATAAAACAGAGTTAAAAGCAGTGATGTGGAGTTCTTTTGTACATTTCAATTTATTAAAACAGAAACGTTGGAATCATACTTCCGAACTAATGGAGTTGTTTAATTCTGTATTAAATCCTTTAGAAGCAACAACGTTTAATAAAAGAATTTTACAATTAAAACCGCAAAAGGTGTAACATTTACATTTGGACAGAGTCTTATAAATACATCAATCAACAAAACCTAACCATTATGAAGTCTTCTGGAGATCTTGGCTCCTCTCAAAAGAAGAGAAGCTCATATTTTTTTATTGGATTTTTTATCATCGCTATCCTTTCTATGACTATTGTCGCTTGGCAATTAGGAGTTCTAGGATAACATTAATACTTAAAACTCCTATAAAACAAAATAACCCCAATGCGTTTAAATTACGTCTTGGGGCTAATCTATATTTATAAATTCCAATTTTGTATTACATAAAAGCAGAAAATTCTTTCTACTAAATCATTATTTTGTTTTTTTCAACCTTATTAATTATAGTTTTATCGAAAAGCTTACCTATTCTATACTAAATAATAATTTCCTTCGTTTGTCTAAAATCTGGTTAACCAATGTTATCCAAATTCGTTAAACTCCTCAAATTCACATTATGAAACTCAAATTTACATTTAGAAATCAATTTTCATTATTCACATTTTTACTTATCGGAATATTCACTTTCAATTCCTCTATTTACTCACAGACGGTTGTAGAGAAATATGGTCGATTACAAGTAAATGGTAGTCACGTTACCGCGGAAAACGGAGACAAGATAAGTCTTGCTGGAATGAGCCTATTCTGGAGTAATGCAGGCGATGGTGGTGACTTTTACAATAGTCAAACAGTAAACCATTTGGCTGATGATTGGAAAAACCCTATCATTCGAGCAGCGCTCGGCGTTAAAGAAACCTGGGATGGAGGAACTGGCTATATTGATAATACAGCTGCTCAAAAAGCAAAAATTAGAACCGTTATAGATGCAGCTATAGCCAAAGGTGTTTATGTAATTATAGATTGGCATACACACGCAGCAGAGGTATATAAAGATGAAGCTGTAGCTTTCTTTACCGAAATGGCAGAGTTGTATGGAAATAATGATCACGTTATCTATGAGATCTATAATGAACCAATAAACCAATCTTGGAGTGATGTTAAAAGTTATGCTACTGATGTAATTGCTGGTATACGCTCTAAAGATCCAGATAATTTAATAATAGTAGGTAGCCCAACCTGGTCACAAGATGTAGACAAAGCAGCGGCAGATCCTATTATCGGAGATCCTAATTTGGCTTACACCTTGCACTTCTATGCTAATACTCATAAACAATTTTTACGAGATCGAGCATTAGCCGCTATGAATAGTGGTATCGCATTATTTGTTACTGAATGGGGAACAACTGATGCCAGTGGAAATGGAGGATACAACCCTCAAGAATCAGAAATCTGGTTAAACTTTATGATTGAAAATCATATCAGTTATGTAAATTGGACGGTCTCTCACAAAAATGAAGATTCATGTGTTGTGAGTCCTGGTGCAGGCATCCAAGGGCTTACAAATGGAAATCTTACAACATCAGGTATTTTTATCAGAAATCATTTAATTTCTCGGGCGGAAACGTTGAGCATAGATGATTTTACTATTGATAATGTAAAACTTTCATTAGATCAAAATCCCGTAAAGGACATGCTCTCGGTAAATTCTACTATCGTAATTGATGATCTTACTATTTTTGATATGAACGGAAGATCTGTTTTTTATGAAAATATCAATCAAAACAATCCACAAGTTAACATTGGAAACTTACAAACTGGTAATTATATTTTAAAAGTAAGTTCTAATAATGTATCAACTACTACGAAATTTGTAAAATTATAGATTCATAAAAATCTTATAAAACAAAAAACTGATCAAATGAAATTTAAAATTCATTTGATCAGTTTTTACTTATTATTTTTATACTTCTGTCAAAGTATAAATCTAATTTCCGGCATCTGCGCAATCCAGAGGTAATAATACCAATTCATCAGCATATGCTAACTCACTAGTACACTCCAAATCTCTATACTCTTCAACAGTATCTTTGATTGCTTGACATGTAGTTTCATTTTCATCTGCTTCATAGGCTTCAATTGCAGCTTCAACAGATACTTGTAGAGCATCTTCTGCTATATCACAAGCAGCATCTTCTACATCATCCCCATCACAAGAAACAAATAAAACACTTGCAGAAAATAGTACAGTAAAAATTGTTTTTTTCATCATCGTTGTTTTTTAATTACACTACAAATATCATACGATGGTTTTTGTTTAGATATCTCAAAAAATACATTCTTTGACTCTATCCATAATGAAATAGTAAAAGAATCATATTTGATAACCAATAAAAACATTACTTTTAAAGTTTTAGATTATTCAAAAATGCTTCCAAATATTAAATTCGTATTTGTAGTTATCATCGCTTTGAGTCTTATACAATCATGTGGTCGTATAAGTACTAAAAATGAGAATACAATCAATATCCAATACCTAGATGAATATGTAATATATAATGACTCTATTTTTGAAGGCTCGAAAATTGGAGGGCTCTCTGGTATTGAATACAACAAAGAAAAGAATACATATTATGTTGTCTGTGATGATGCTAAAAATCCAAGATTTTACAAAGCATCTATAACTTTAGAAAACAATAAATTTAATAAAGTAGCAGTTGATCAACTAATAAAAATCAAAGATCAACACAATCAGTTTTTAGATAAAAACGTAGCCGACTTAGAAGCTATAAGAACTTTCGGGAAAGACAAATTTATATTTGCAAGTGAAGGATCTATTAAACATAACTATAATCCTGCCATTTTTATAACGGATGCTGCAGGAAATTATCGAAAAAAATTTCAACTTCCCTCCTATTTCTTAACAGATAGTACATCCGTAAATAAACCAAGACATAATGGAATATTCGAAGGATTAGTTAATGATATAACTAGCAAAGGGTATTGGGCGGCTATGGAACTTCCTTTAGAATTAGATGGAGAAGAGCCAACGATTGATAATTCTGGTACTCCAGTAAGGATTACACATTTTAATATAAATACGAATCAAGCAGATTTTCAATTTACGTATCCTCTTGATAAACTTTCTAAAGATCCTAAAGGAAAATTCGGAGTTAATGGTGTAACTGCATTGCAACAACTTACTAAAAATCAATTTCTAATTGTGGAACGCGGGTACGCTGCAGGCTATGGAACACAAGGAAATACCGTGAGAATTTATCTAACCAATACAAAAGATGTTACAAATACATTAGATTTTGAATCTTTAAAAGACAAAAAATATCAATCCGCTACCAAACAATTACTTTTTGATTTTGAATCTATTAGAAATCAGTTGACAGATCAAATTATTGATAATATCGAGGGAATTACTTTTGGTCCCATACTAGCTAATGGAAATCAATCATTACTTTTGATTTCCGATAACAATTTTAATCCTATTACCGAACAAATCAATCAATTGATATTACTCGAACTCTTTAAAAATCCATAGTCATGAAAATTAAATATATTGTATCTACTTTTTTATTATTACTTCTAGTTTCATTTTCAGGTTGTGCTCAGGAAACTGTGGAGAAAAAAAACGCAACTACTACTTATATTTTAGTTAGGCATTCAGAAAAAGACCTTAGCGATGCAACTAACAGAAACCCTAATCTAACTGAAGAAGGTAAAGAACGCTCTGAAAATTTGGTGAAAATACTAGCAGATATAGAAATAGATAAAATATATAGCACCAACTATGCTAGAACCCTTCAAACAGGAGAACCTATTTCTAAAAATAGAAATATTGAGATTACACCATACGATCCAAGAGATTTATATAATGAAGAATTTCAAGCTGAAACGAAAGGAAAAACTTCAATAATTATCGGGCATAGTAATACCACACCTATCTTTGTCAATAAAATAATTGGTCAAAAAAAATATAATGATATCGATGAAAAAGATTACAGTAAACTTTTTATAGTAAAAGTCACAGGAGACGTAATTACAGATTCGGTTCTTAATATTAATTAACAACAATCCCTCTCGAGATATACATATATATCTTCTATTTCTATTTTGGATAGTAGTTTTAATTGTTCTTTTTCAAACATCACGTCTAATTTAGATAATGAAGTAGAAAGATTATCTGTTTTGTAATTCTTATAATCTACAAACCTAATTCCATTAATTACTCTCGGATTATACGCTTCCCTAAAACGAATACCTCCTCCATCTACAGCGTATTTATACGCTAGATAATCAATAGTAAAATTCTCTTTATGAATCCAATACATAAATTCATCTTCAAAATCTGTTCCTCCTCCTTCTTGATCAAACGTTACCTTAATTTTATAATATGATATATTGTTAACTTTAGATTCGCCTACTAATTCTTTATTTACAGCAGGTGCATTCAATCCATATGGGAGGTTCGCAAAATAATGTACTGAATTTACACCATCACTGATTTTGGTAACCATGGAATCTACAACTTTTACTGTACAGTTTTCCATGGATCTTGACAAACCACTATTATTTAAGATATCATGAACTACACCATCAGTACTTGACATAAATCTTTCTAATTGATAATTTCCATTACTACGTACACTTCTATATTCTTTCCCTCTAAACGTAAAACGAATACTAGCTTTATCAAATTTTGATCCTCCCGCATTTTCAATCGTCTTGTTTACAATCTGCTCTGCAGAAAACTGAATGGTAACTACTGTAAAAGATGTTAAAAATAATAGTACTACTAAAAATGAAAACTTCCTCATAAACTCATTGTTAAGTTGGCAACTAAAATAATTCTTACCCTATGAATAATTGTAATAGTTTTGTTAAACTAAAACGTCATACCTACGATCCTATACTTTTTAAAAGATTGTCTGAATATTAGAGACGATTTTAAAGGGAAAAACTTTCATTTAATTTATTAATTTTAAGTTTATTTTTTTTGAAATTTGAAAAAGATAATTATTTTGCAATCCCTAAATCTTATTACTATTATGAAATATATATTACTACTTTTAGTCTTCATAGCTGCGCAACCTTTGCTGGCGCAAGATGCCCCAGCTTACGAAAAAACGACAAAAGCTTTTCAGGAAAATTTTAATGCTCAGAACATTGATGGTGTTTTTGATTTATATGCAACTGAGATGCAAGAAGAAATGACAAAAGAAGGAGTTGCTCGTTTTATCAAGGGATGTCACTCTCAGTTCGGAAACTTAAAAACCCTAACTTTTATAGAATCTGCAGAAGGAATTAATAGTTATACTGCTGCTTTTGATAATATTAATTTAGTCATGGAGCTAAAACTAAATACAGATGGTAAAATTGCTACCATACAATTTCAGGAACCTTGACAAAGTTTTTATCACAATATGAATCACAAAACTTTCTTTAGGGAAAGCTTTTTGTATTTTTGCACTCTTCGTGAATTTTTTGCGTACACAAATTATGAGTCAGAATAGGATTAACATACTTAATAGAAAAGCCAAATTCGAATACGAATTTTTGGATAAATATACTGCCGGTATTAAACTTGTCGGGACCGAGATCAAAGCAATTAGAGAAGGAAAGGCTGGTATTGCAGAAAGTTTCTGTGAGTTTCATAATAATGGGGAACTCTTTGTGATTAATATGAACATTGAAGAATATTCTCACGCTACTTATTTTAATCATAATCCTAAAAGTGAGCGAAAACTATTGCTGAACAAGCAAGAACTAAAGAAACTCGAAAAAGAAGTTAAAAATTCTGGACTCACCATTATACCTACTCGATTATTTGTAAATGATCGTGGTTTGGCTAAATTAGATATTGCGTTGGCTAGAGGTAAAAAATTATATGACAAACGTGAAACTATCAAAGATCGAGATAATAAGCGTACGCTAGATCGAATTAAAAAAGATTATAAGTAAGGATTCCCTAACGAAATTATTCTCTTATCAGTTCCTCATAAGCTCTTTCCTCTTCCTGTCGCAACTCAGGATTCTCTGGGTCTTGATCTAATCGTTTAACCGCTTCAATATAATCAGGGTGATTTTTATATTTTAATTCTAAAAAAGTGTAATCCGACAGAAATATAAATAGATACCCCAACAAACCGAAAAAAACCACTCTTACCATAAGTCTTTGGTAAAATGATCTTTTCTCTTTTATAATTTTAACAAAACCAACTATAAACACAACATTTAGAAAATTAACTCCAATAATCAGTAACTGATTTCCAAATGGCCAACGAAATATTTTAAACATCACACCCAATAATAGAATAGAAATAGAAATTCCAGTGCATATAGCTCCAATTATTCTCCAAACTGAAATTCCTTTATACGATTCTTTTTTAAAAATTTTTCGGAAAGATATTTTATTAAAGATCGCAAAACCGAAATAAAAGTATAAACAAGATAATCCGAATAATGATATTATAATCAATTCATTTCCATAAGGCCAATCCAAAAAATAAATAAGCAAACCTACTACGGTAACAATTGGAAGGATATAAAGTTCTAATTTTCTCATTACAAATAATCTAATTCTTATCCTCTAACAAAGGAACAAAGCGAAACTCTCCAAACTCGTGCTTTTCGAATTTAGTTTCACTTTTACGAATAAACAAAGTCATTACTTGTGGATCGTTGCCCACAGGAATCACTAACCTACCTCCTATTTCCAATTGAGCAAGTAATGGTTTTGGAACATATGGAGCTCCTGCCGTGACAATAATACCTTTATACGGTGCGTATTCTGGCAACCCTTTATAACCATCTCCAAAAGATAGATGCTTAGGACGATATCCTAATTTAGGTAAAAACAACTTTGTCTTTTTAAAAAGTTCTTGTTGTCTTTCTATACTATATACCTTGCAGCCTAACTCACATAAAACAGCTGTTTGATATCCTGAACCTGTTCCTATTTCTAATACGTTATCTCCTCGCTCTATTTCTAACAATTCTGACTGAAAGGCAACGGTATAAGGTTGAGAAATCGTTTGATCCGCACCAATTGGGAATGCTTTATCTTGATATGCATGGTCATCAAAACCGGAATCCATAAATAAATGCCTAGGAATCTTATTGATAGCCGCAAGAACGGATGAATCTTTAATTCCTTTGTCGGTTAGCACATCGACGAGCTGTTTTCTTTTACCAGCGTGTTTTAATGTATCTTTAGATTTCATTAGGGTAGATTAACAGGCTAAAATTACATAAAGATTTTAAAGAATAAAGAACAATTTTAGCATTAAACTGATTATTTTACATTTTAGATAGAATTAAGATTTAGAATTTATAAATAATACTATTTTTGTGTAAAATCTTGAATTATGCTCAAAGCCGGAGTACTTGGCGCAGGACACCTTGGAAAAATTCACCTACGTCTCCTGGAACAATCCGAAAAATATGAACTCATTGGTTTCTATGATGCCAGTGACAAACAAGCAAAAGCTATTGCAGAAGAGTTTGGTTACCAACTATTTAATTCTGTTGAAGAATTAATTAATGCTGTGGATGTTGTAGATATCGTAACACCAACTTTCGCACATTTTGAAGTTGCAAAACAAGCTATAGAAGCTGGAAAACACGTTTTTATAGAAAAACCAATCACCAATACCGTAACAGAAGCAGAAAAGCTTATAGAATTAGCCAATGCACATAAAGTAAAAGGTCAGGTAGGTCATGTAGAGCGTTTTAATCCTGCATATACAGCTGTTGCAAATAAGATCGATAACCCTATGTTTATTGAAGCGCATAGACTGGCAGAATTTAATCCTCGTGGAACCGATGTTCCTGTAGTATTAGATCTAATGATTCACGACATCGATGCGATTCTTAGTGTAGTACATTCTAATGTAAAACATATTAGCGCAAGTGGAGTTTCTGTAATTAGTGAAACACCAGATATCGCAAATGCTAGAATTGAATTCGAAAATGGATGTGTCGCAAACCTTACTGCAAGTCGTATTTCATTAAAAAACATGCGAAAAGCAAGGTTTTTTCAGAAAGATGCCTATATCTCTGTAGATTTCTTTGAGAAAAAATGTGAAGTTGTAAAGATGAAAGATGCTCCGGAACAACCTGGTGATTTTGATATGATTTTACAAAATGCGGAAGGTGTAAAAAAACAAATCTATTTTGATAACCCCGAAGTTCCGTCTAATAATGCGATACTAGATGAATTAGATACTTTTGCGGATGCTATTAATAATAATACTACTCCAATCGTATCCTTAACTCAAGGTAAAAAAGCATTAGAAGTAGCGTTACAGATTATAGGGTGTTTTAGGCAAAAATAAAGATATCAGAAAGCAGGGAAGTCATACAATCAAAAAGCAAATTAACGGAAGAGGTTATTTTTGTATGATTACATTAGAAATCGTTCCTTCAAATAAAGGATTAGAGTTCTTTTATGAAAAAAATGAAGCAACTTATTGGAATGTTGCTATTGAGTTAGGAGTTCGACTGGCTTTTGAACAACATATATCTGGAAAAATACATTCTAACTATTCTATATCTGTAAAAGAGTTTAAATGGATGGATGTGGATACGAATTTGATGACTGTTTGTTATGCATCTTGTAGGGCTATTTACAGTGCTTTTGACGTAGAAAAGGATTTTGAATTTCCTAAAATAAATAACGAAGGAGAATTTATTTTTAAACAATAAACAACAATAGATTTCCGCCTACGCGGAAATGACATAAATTATAAATTTACTAATGAAAAACATAGCAGTAATTGGAGCTGGAACCATGGGAAATGGTATTGCTCATACTTTTGCACAAAAAGGTTTTAAAGTTCAATTAATTGATATTTCTCAGCAATCCCTGGACAAAGGATTAGCAACCATCACAAAGAATCTGAACAGGATGATTGCCAAAGAAAAAATTTCTGAAGCTGATAAAGAAGCAACACTCGGAAATATTTCTACTTACACCAGTATCAAAGAAGGTGTTGAATATGCTGGATTAGTAGTCGAAGCAGCAACCGAAAATGTTGATTTAAAACTAAAAATATTTAAGGACTTAAGTGAAGCTTGTTCGGAAGATACAATTCTGGCTACAAACACTTCTTCTATCTCTATCACACAGATCGCCGCAGTTACTAAAAGACCTGATATGGTAATTGGTATGCATTTTATGAACCCAGTTCCTATTATGAAATTAGTAGAGATCATTAGAGGATACAACACATCGGATGAAGTTACTAATACGATCATGGAAATGTCTAAAACTTTAGGAAAAGTTCCTGTGGAAGTAAATGACTATCCTGGATTTGTAGCTAACAGAATCCTAATGCCAATGATCAATGAATCTATTGAAACGTTATACAATGGAGTTGCTGGAGTTTCTGAGATTGATACGGTAATGAAACTAGGGATGGCGCATCCTATGGGACCATTACAATTAGCAGATTTTATTGGATTAGACGTATGTCTTTCCATCCTTAACGTAATGTATGATGGTTTCAAAAATCCTAAATACGCTCCTTGCCCTCTATTAGTAAACATGGTAATGGCTGGTAAATTAGGTGTAAAAAGTAGTGAAGGTTTTTATGACTATTCAGAAAGCAGAAAAGCTGAGAAAGTAGCGAAGCAGTTTGTGTAGCGTATTTTTAGTTGTTGGTTGACGTAAATTTACTATATGAAAGTGTTTCTCTCTATTACAATAATAGTATTATTTTCTCTATTCTGTAAGCCAGAAGACACACTCTTGTTGAAAAATAAAATTTCAATAGACACCCAAGATAAGTACGCCAAATACAACGCTCTTTTTAACGACTATAACGAGTTTATTGCCATAGATTTTGACTTTCCGGTAGGCAAACCAAATGGACGTGGTTATTATAACGCTCAAAAGTTTAGAACCAATAATCATTTAGGTGATGACTGGAACGGTGTTGGTGGTGGTAACTCTGATCTTGGCGATACTATTTATTCAATAGCTAATGGCTATATATATTTTGCCGAAGATATTGGTGGTGGCTGGGGAAACGTAATACGTATCATTCATCAATATAAAGGTAACTATTATGAATCCTTGTATGCTCATTGTCAAACCATAAAAGTAAAACAAGGAGATTTTGTTAAAAAAGGAATGTCGATAGCAACTATAGGGAATGCTAATGGTATTTATTTAGCACACTTACATCTAGAGCTTAGAGATAATATCTTTATGGATATTGGTGGCGGATATTCAGAAAACAGAGAGGGATATTTAGATCCTACAGAATTTATAAATGAGAATTAATGGCTAAAATAAATCCATTCAGAGCGGTTCGTCCTACAAGAGATAAAGTAAGCTTAATCGCTTCACGTTCCTATCAAAGTTATACTCCTGTAGAAAGAGATTCTAGAATGGATTATAACCCCTACTCTTTTTTGCACATTGTCAATCCAGGTTATAAGTATCACAAAGAAATTTCGGGAGAAGAGCGTTATAAATTGGTTCGCAATCGATATTTAGAATTTAAAGAGGATGAGATTTTTATGCAAGATGAAACTCCCTGTTTCTATATATACAAGATTGTGAATCGTGAAAAAGAATCCTTCTCTGGTATTATTGCAGCCGCAAGTGCAGAAGATTATGAAAATGATATCATCAAAAAACATGAAGATACTTTAGCAGATCGAGAGACCACTTTCAAACAATACCTAAAAACGGTAGGATTCAATGCAGAACCTGTACTTCTTACCTATCCAGATAATGATACAATTGCACAAATAATTAAAAAAATTGCTCAAGAAAGAGCTGAATATGAATTTACAACTACCTATCGTGACACACATTATGTATGGAAAGTGGATGATAAAGAAAGTATTGAAAAAATTCAATCAGCTTTTGATACGATGAAAACTATTTATATCGCAGATGGACATCATAGATCTGCCTCTTCTTATTTATTAGCAAAGGATCTAGCATCTGACAATTCAGAACATCAAGGAACAGAACCCTATAACTTTTTTATGAGTTATCTGATCCCTGAATCTGACCTTAGAATTTACGAATTTAATAGATTAATTAAAGATCTTAATGGCTTATCCAAAGAAGAGTTTTTAATCCAGTTAGATGAATGGTTTAGAATAGAAAATCGAGGAATCGAAGTGTACAAACCCTCACAACCACATCATTTCAGCATGTATCTGGATGGTGAGTTTTACTCTTTATACCTTAGAAAAACAATCTATGAATTTACAGATGCCTTAGAAGAATTAGATGCACAAATTCTATTTAAAACTGTATTAGACCCTATTCTTGGCATCAAAGATCTTAGAACCGACAATCGAATTGAATATTCTCATGGGAAGAATGATATTGTGTACGTAAAAAGTAAAATTGATCAAGGAGAATTCCAAGTTGGTTTCGGATTATTTCCCGCAGCCGTAGAGCAAATCAAAAAAATAGCCGATGAAGGATTAAAGATGCCTCCTAAAAGTACTTATATAGAACCAAAATTAAGAAGTGGTATTACCATTTATGAATTTTGAAATTAAATTATAATTAATACTTTCTAAAACTTATATTACAATTCAGTTTTTGTAAATTTAGGTATCTTTGCCCCTTATGAATTCTATCAAGGAAAACCTAAAACACATACGCAAAACAATTCCTGAAGAGGTAACTCTCGTAGCTGTATCTAAAACGAAGCCTATTTCTGATATACTGGAAGCTTATCAATCCGGACAAAGAATTTTTGGAGAAAATAAGATTCAGGAAATGACTAATAAATGGGAAGAAATGCCTAAAGATATTTCCTGGCATATGATCGGTCATGTACAAACTAATAAAGTAAAATTCATGGCACCGTATGTAGATACTATTCACGCTGTTGATAGTTTTAAGCTTTTAAAAGAAATCAATAAACAAGCTGTTAAAAATGATAGGACAATCAATTGTTTATTACAGATCAAAATAGCTCAGGAAGAAAGTAAATTTGGACTCGATATTTCTGAAGCCGAAAGTTTATTAAACTCTCAAGAGGTTAAATCGCTTGCTAACATTAATATTACAGGCTTAATGGGAATGGCTACTTTTACTGATAATAAAGAACAAATCAAAAACGAATTTAACAACATACAATCCTTTTTTGAAAAACTTAAAACTGATCATCCTACATTAAAAACACTATCAATTGGAATGAGTGGAGACTACCAACTTGCAATAGAATGTGGTAGTACTATGGTACGAATAGGAAGTTCTATTTTTGGTGCAAGAAATTATAGTCATTAAAAAATGTTACTTTAGGTCGAGAAATAAACTAATACATAAAGACTACCCCACCAGAAAAGAATGATGTACGCAATTTTAGATATAGAAACTACAGGAGGAAAATATAATGAAGAAGGAATCACAGAAATTGCGATCTACAAATTTGACGGTCATAAAGTAGTTGATCAATTTATTAGTTTGATTAATCCAGAAAAGCCAATACAGCCATTTGTTGTTAACTTAACAGGGATAAATAATAAAATGCTTCGTAACGCTCCTAAATTTTACGAAGTAGCTAAAAGGATTGTTGAAATCACTACAGATTGTATTATCGTGGCGCATAATGCATCTTTCGACTATAGAATCTTAAGAACCGAATTTGATAGACTAGGTTTTGATTTTGAACGCCAGTCACTCTGTACGGTAGAACTTTCTCAAAAACTGATTCCAGATCAAAAATCCTATAGTCTCGGAAAACTAGTTCGTAGTTTAGGAATTGCTATTTCGGATAGACATAGAGCTACAGGAGATGCGCAGGCCACTGTAAAACTCTTTAAACTATTATTATCTAAGGATGTAGAAAAAAATATTCTTAAAGAAACTGTCCGCTTGGATACTAAGAAAAAAGTAGACGACAAACTACTTAAACTTATCGAAAATGTTCCATCAACAACAGGTGTCTATTATATGCATCGAGAAGATGGTACCATTATATATATTGGAAAAAGTAAAAACATTAAAAAACGAGTTACTCAGCATTTCACTAACGATAACAGAAAATCAAAAAATATTCAGGAAGAAGTAGCAAATGTAACTTACGAGATTACTGGAAGTGAACTATTAGCGCTGTTAAAAGAAAATGAAGAGATAAAACTTAATAGACCCAAATATAACCGATCACTTAAAAGAACCAAATTTGATCAGGCTTTGTATCAATTTACTGACACTAATGGTTATGTAAATCTACAAGTTAACAAAATCGATGGACGTAAACCCAGTATTACAACATTTACGAATAGACAGCAGGCTAAATCTTTAATGTATCGATGGACCGAAGAATATAATCTATGTCTAAAGTTAATGGGCTTAGATAAAGGAAAAGAAAATTGTTTTAATCATACCATTAAACAATGTAATGGTGCGTGTATTCAAGACGAATCTATTGTAGAATATAATAAACGTGTACAAGAACTTATTTCTGATCATTCCTTTGAGAATAAGGACATGATCGTGATTGATCGTGGTCGTGATATTGATGAACAAAGTGTAATACTAATAGAAGATGGTGAATTTAAAGGAATTGGATATTTTAATCTTAACCATCAGATTAATAATATTGACATCTTAAGATCTATTATTACTCCTATGGGTCACAATCCTAATGCTCAACATATTATTCAAAGTTACGTAAGACAGCATAAAAAGCTAAAGGTAGTTTCATTAGATAAAATTAAAATAGATCCAAAGCAGTAACATTTCTCTCTTAAAAGCTACTAAATATTATATACCAAAAATACAATTAATGCATAAGTACTTTTTATCAATTTTGTTTCTCTCCATCTCCTTTTTAAGCTTCTCTCAGGAAAACTATAACTACAAAAGCTTGGTAGTAAGTCAAGCTGATTTAAAAGGAACTCGCTACGAAAAAGACACCACAGCGAATGCTTTTTATATATATGAAAAAGGGTTTAGTAGAATAGAAAATGGTGGGAACTATAATTTATTAACTGATTATAGTGGGAAAATTAAAATTCTTAATAAAGAAGGGTTCGAGAAGAGTACAATAGAAGTGCTTTTATATAGGAATAAGAGTAAGAAAGAAATCTTTAGAAATCTTATTGCATTTACTCATAATCTAGAAAATGGTAAAATCGTAAAAACGAAACTAGAAGAAGACAAAGTATATAGAGAAAAATATAATGAGCGTTATACGTTAGTGAAATTCACTTTTCCTAATGTGAAACCAGGTTCTGTTATTACGTATTCTTATCAAACAGAATCTCCTTTTATTTTTAATTTCAATGGGTGGGATTTTCAGGATGACATCCCTAAAATGTATAGCGAATGTATTGCAGATCTTCCGGGAAATTACGTCTACAACATTAGATTAGTCGGTCCACTAAAACTAGATGCAGAAGACAGTTCTATAAAAAAGGAATGTATTGAACTAAGCAATACCGCTACAGCAGATTGCTCTCATAATCAATATATTATGAAGAATATTCCTGCCTTTAAAAAGGAGAAATATATGACTGCCAAAAAGAATTACTTTTCTCGCATAGAATATGAACTTAAAGAATATAAAGGTTTTGATGGAGTTAATAAAAAATATACTGAAACTTGGAAAAATGTAGACAAAGAGCTAAGAACCGAAAAAACAATAGGAATACAACTTAAAAAAGTAAATGCCACTAAAAATGTACTCCCCGAAACTATAAAAGCCATGCCAATTGGCTTAGAAAAAGCCAGGGCTATTTATAAACACATTACCGATAACTATACCTGGAATGACAAATATCGTATTTTCAGAGATGTTGAAATAAAAGAAATACTAAAATCTAAAGTTGGAAATGTAGCAGAAATGAACATCTTGTTACATAACGTATACAAGGAACAAGGTTTTAGTGTGAAACCAGTTTTATTATCAACCAGAAGTAACGGATATGCTACCAAAATTCATCCAGTACTTACCGATTTTAATTACTTAATTATTCAATTAACAATCGATCAGGAAACTCATTTACTAGATGCGACAGAAAAAACCTTAGCATTTGGTCAAATTCCTTTTAGATGTTTAAATCAATATGCTAGACTTTTAGATTTCAAAAAAGGAAGCTCATGGATAGATATAAAACCCAAAGGTCGTTCATCTCATTATTACAGAGAAAGACTCACATTGACTAATGAGTCGAAATTAAAAGGTGAAGCAAAATATACGTATAACGGATATCACGCAAATTCTAAAAGAAGAGCATTTGATAAAGTACCTAAAGAAAAATACTTGGATAAGATTCTAAACGATGATGAAAATCTTATGGTATCAGAAGCATCATTACAAAACGAGGATGATTTAGAAAAACCGTTCATTGAGGAAGTTAATTTTACCAAATCGATAGAACAGATTGAAGATATCATTTATCTAAAACCATTTACGAAATCATTTTTTAAAGAAAACCCTTTTAAACTAAATGATAGAACCTATCCTGTTGACTTCGGATATAAAGATTCTTATTCCTATATGGTTCAAATTGAAATTCCTGATAACTATCAGTTTCTAGATATTCCCAAAAATCAAAATTATGTACTTCAAGGAAAATCAGGAAAACTAAGTTTAAACTTTAAATTACTAGGTAACAAGCTGCAGATTAATCATATCATTTCATTTTTATCTTCTTATTACCCTGTGGACTACTATGGTTCTTTGAAAGAATTCTTCAATTTAATAGTAGATATGGAAAATAACACTGTAATCACGATAAAAAAAACTAGCTAATTTTTTAGTATTTTCGTTGAAATAATAAATTTTGAATCAGAAGCTACAGATGAGAAACTGGAAAGACAGGCTGCACGAAGTTATTTATGAAGCCGACACACCATTAGGTAAAATTTTTGATGTGGTTCTTTTAATGCTTATTCTACTGAGTATCATTTTTGTAATGATAGAAAGTGTAAAAGGTCTTCCCGAAAAGACTTATGATTTTCTATACTATGCAGAATGGGTTATTACTATATTTTTTTCATTCGAATATATAGCTAGAATCATATCAATAAAAAGGCCTTCTAAATATATATTTAGTTTCTATGGAATTATTGATCTCTTATCGACCATACCTCTTTACCTTTCATTTTTTATTGTTGGATCCAGTGCCCTTTTGACAGTAAGAGCGTTAAGATTACTTAGAATATTCAGAATATTAAAAATTTCTAGATACTTAGGTGCTTCAAATAATTTAGCAAAAGCAATTAGAGACAGTAGAGCTAAGATCTTAGTTTTTTTATTCGCTGTGGTCGTTGTTTGTATTATCGCAGGCACACTAATGTATATTATAGAAGGAGAAGAAAGTGGTTTTAAAAGCATCCCTATAAGTGTTTATTGGTGCATTGTAACACTAACTACTGTAGGTTATGGAGATATTGCACCTGTTACTCCCGTTGGTCAATTACTCGCTGCTCTTATTATGATTATGGGATATGGAATTATTGCGGTACCAACAGGAATAGTAAGTGCAGAATATGCTGCAGGACAAAAGGCAACAATCGTTAATATTAACTCTCAAGTTTGTTCTAGTTGTAACGCTAGTAAACATCAAGATGGAGCTAAATATTGTCATAATTGCGGACATACTTTATTTAATGACTAATACATTAATTGTAATTGTAGGCCCTACTGCGATAGGAAAAACAAGCTTAAGTATCCAACTAGCGAATCATCTAAAATGTGAAATTGTTTCTGCAGATAGTAGACAATTTTATAAAGAAATGTGTATTGGTACAGCTGTTCCCAGTCTTAATGAGCTACAACAAGCCAAACATCATTTTATTCAACATAAAAGCGTAGAGGAACTCTACTCTGTTGGTGATTTTGAAAAAGATGCTTTAGATACACTGAATACACTTTTCGAAAAAAATGAATTTGTAATCTTAGTTGGTGGCTCTGGGTTATATGTAGATGCAGTCACTAAAGGACTGGATAGCTTTCCAGAAATATACGAAGATGTTAGAAAAACTTTGAAAAAGCAATATGACACTGAAGGAATCGAAAGTTTACAACAACAATTAAAAACATTAGATCCTTTATATTTCGAAAGAGTAGACATCCACAACACACATAGGGTTATGAGAGCCTTAGAAGTTTGTATTAGCAGTGGCAAGCCCTACTCTTCGTTTATTACTAAAACTCCAAAAAAGCGTCCGTTTAATGTTATCAAAATAGGCATTACTGCAGAAAGGTCGATTATTTATGACAGAATAAATGAAAGAGTAGATATAATGGTCAAAGAAGGATTACTTGATGAAGTAAAGCAGCTATATTCATACAAATCATTAAACGCCTTAAACACTGTAGGGTATAAAGAAATCTTTAATTTCATAGAAGGAACCTGGGATCTAGATTTTGCAATTTCTGAAATCAAGAAAAACACCAGACGTTTTGCCAAGAGACAACTAACCTGGTTTAGAAAAGATCTAGAAATAGAATGGTTTGATTATTTATACAATCTCGAATCGGTACTATCATATATCAAAAAATCGCTATGAAGAAAATTCATAGCGATTTTATCTATAATTAGTTACCGTTTGTTATCTAAGATTCGTCACTTCGTACAACAAGCCTAAACCCTTCTCCGTGGATATTTAGAATTTCCACATTTTCATCTTTCTTTAAATACTTTCTAAGCTTAGCAATATATACATCCATACTTCGAGAAGTAAAATAATTATCATCTCTCCATATTTTGGTTAGCGCTAGCTCTCTAGGCATCAGATCATTAAGATGTAATGCTAAAAGGCGTAATAATTCATTCTCTTTAGGAGATAGTTTTATAGGATCCTCTTCTCTAAAAGTTAGAAATCTAAGTTTAGAATTAAGATGGAATCCTCCTATTTTAAACTCAAATTGTTTACTATCAGCAACAGATTCTGTACTCTTACGTTGCATGATTGCCTGTATTTTCATCAATAAGACTTCGCTATCAAATGGCTTATTTAGATAGTCATCAGCTCCTACTTTATATCCTTTAAGTACATCTTCCTTCATAGCTTTTGCCGTTAAGAAGATGATAGGAACTTCCTCATTTTTATCCCTAATTTCTTTTGCTAACGTAAATCCATCCTTGTAAGGCATCATTACATCCAGGATGCACATATCGTAATCATCCTTTTTGAATTTTTCGAAGCCTTCCATCCCATTTTTAGCATGTACAACATCATAGTCATTCATAACAAGATAATCCTTTAGTACTGTACCAAAATTCGGATCATCTTCGACAAGCAAAATCTTTTTGTTCTCTGTTTCCATATTTTAAGATATTAACGGTAATTTAGTAATAAATGTGGAGCCTTTTCCCCGTTCACTCTCCACCCATATTTGACCATGATGGTCGTCTATAATTCTTTTTACGTATGTCAAACCCAGTCCGTGACCTTTAACGTTATGTAAATCTCCGGTATGTTCTCTAAAGAACTTCTCGAAAATCTTTTTCTGGGCTACTTTACTCATTCCAACTCCTTGGTCACGTATCTTTAAAACAATACTATTTTTTACATTTTCTGTATATATATCTATTTTAGGCGCACCTTCTGAGTATTTTATTGCATTGTCTAATACATTAACTATCACATTAGTCATATGACTATCATTAGCCAATATACTAGATTTAAGCGCTCCTAAATGTGTCTTTATATAACCTTCTCTATCTTCTACAATTAGAGAAACATGTGTTATTGCATCTTCTATTATATCATGCAATTCTAAACGTTCCTTCTTTATATTTAATTCATTTTTTTCGAGTTGCGATATCCTCAATACATTTTCTACCTGCGTCAGCATCCTCTTATTCTCTTCACGAATCATGGTCATGTAACGGTTCACTTTTTCTTGATCGTTAGCTATTTTAGGGTTTTTAACAGCATCTAATGCAAGATTAATTGTAGCGATTGGCGTTTTAAGCTCATGAGTCATATTATTAATGAAATCTGTCTTTATTTGCGATATCTGTCTTTGTTGTAACAATTGAGATAAAGCACTTGAATATGCTACTACTATAACCAACGTAAAAATAATTGACAAAATTGCCATTCCTTTTATAGTCGATAATATATATCTATTCTTACCTGTAAAGTTTACATATAACTGATACAGACTCGAACCATCTTCATTATTCACAAAAAGAGGTACAGCAAATGTATTACCATCACTTTCGTTTGCACTAAAATCATCAGAACGTACTCGAGTAGCTAAAGCATTACTATATATAGCATACTCGAAATCAACCTTCATATCCCTCTCAGCCAATTCTTTTTTGAGTAACCTTTCAACCTCTTCTTTTTTTACCCTACGATGTATAGGAATAAAATTTGCCAGTTGATCAATAACAATTTCATAGTCACGTCTATGCAAATCGGTAAGAGCACTCAATCTATCTAGTTTTGATTTTGATCTTTGTTTCGTCTGATTACTCTGCTCCTTATCCTCTACTAATTCTGCATTTCGATTCAGTATATCTTTTAATCTTACAGTATCAATATTAAAGTCTATAAAAGAAGAAAACAGTTTAGAATCTTCTTCTAGAACACCATCTCCAAAAGCAAATGACCCTTTATCAAAACCTATGTCTAAGAGCTGCTGTATTGTTTTATTATCAGGTTCCTTAATACTATCCAAAATCTCCTGTAAGGGATAATACATTTCTTCAAACTCCCTATACTCAATCTTATTAGAAACAGAAATCAATATTTGTTTTGCGTTAAAAGAAAACTGCTCTCTGTTATTCTCTACCGTATTCTGAATCCAATAACCCTGAACAAAAATAATCCCTATTAATGACAAACTCATCAAGAGGATCAGCAATGCGAATAACCTTTTATTCATAGGTCAAAAGTAAGACTTTAACATTTAGCTACTTTAGGGTTTAACCAAATGTTAACAAAATGAAAGATTGGAAAAATAACACAATTAAAGGGTGAGTTTATTATGGATTTTTTTAATTTGAAGCCAAGTTTCCTCTAAATTCGTATTAATAATTACAAAATCTGCTAATGGGGTCTTTTTAGAGTCTTCCCATTGATTCTTCATTCTTGCAAGAACCTGCAATCTTGTCGTATTATCTCTTTTTAAAACTCTTTCTATTCTTATTTCTTTAGGAGCAGTTACGAGAATTGTATAATCACATTGTCTATAACTGTCATTTTCGAATAGTATAGCCGCTTCTTTTATTACATACTCAGACTTTTGCTTACTCTTCCATTTAGTAAAATGGGTAGCCACTGCCGGATGTACTATAGCATTTAGTTTTTCTAGAAGTTCCTTATTATTAAAAACTTTATCTGCAATAAATGAGCGATTTAATTCTTGTTCAGTATATGAATTCACGCCTAACAGATCTATAATATGGTTCTTTACCCCAACGTCTTCATTCATCAATTTTTTAGCTTCATCATCCGCTATATATATAGGCACTCCGAGTTCGGCAAACATCTTCGCAACCGTTGATTTACCGCTTCCTATTCCTCCTGTCAGCCCTATTACTTTCACACTTAATTTAGAATTACGAATTGTACCTGTTTATCTTGTAAGCGCACATCATGAATCGATGTTGGCATATCTATTAATTCCAGAATTAAGAAAGAACTATCCTCTGCCAACTTATTATAGTCTGCTATTACCTTAAAATCTCTTTGATTAATTTCATTATACTTGTCAAGTCCCACTCTATACACTACTTTTACTTCTTTAGGGAAAATCTTAATCTCCCTACCATCAGGAATATTTATTAATGTAATTGGGATTTCCTGACTTCCTTCAGTAAACTTACTGACTAAAATATTTGCTTCTACTTCTTTTGGAACGACTTGAATTCTTGGAGGTAAACTATCGATCTTAATTGATAATATTTTTTTGTAATCTGTATTTACTCCATCGAGTTCAAGATTTTCGGTCGTTACTTGATGTATTGTATCTATGATTCTTTTAGGCCCACTAATCATAATTGAATCCGGAGAAAGAACAACTCCTTCATCACTACCATATCCAGGAGCATATTGGATTTCTTTTGTTAATCGTATTGGAATTTTCTTTTTTAAATTAATATCTAATATCGCCCTTAAGGTATCTTTTTGGACAGAAAGTACCCTGCCTTTAAAATTTAATTTATCTTTTAGTGATTGGTTTGCTTCGCCTAAATAAAAGTAATAGTCATTTACTTTAGCACCCGTCGCATTTGCTATATCAAATTTTAATGAAGGCTTACTCCAAGTATAGTTCATCAACCTAAAACCATTACCATTAAGTGTTAGTTTTAGATCTTGATCACTATTCTCGTCCAAAATTCTATCGTCTGGTAAATTGATATACTGAACATCAAACGCTACTTCTTTCGTATAATTTTTAGAAAACTGTATAAAAAGCCATAGAACAGAGGTGAATGCCAAAAAAAACAGAAACGTTTTGACATTATTTCTTTTTAAAGAAAATCTACTCAATTTAGTTTTAGACATAGGCATTACTTTGAAAAAAACAGTTTTTTAAATTTCTGTTCAGGAACCTTTTTCAATAGATGAATATAATAATAAGATTTTAGGAATCCTTTCCCATATCCATAAAATTGCACCAACACTGCCATAACCGACTTTAAACCTATGGACAAACTACCGTAATATATTGTCGCATTCACAAAAATAACAACAAAATAGAGCAACCATAATGCTAAAAAATACCAATATCCTATAAAAACAGTAATCAAAGAAAATAATGTATACCCCATAAACAGCGTAGGAAACCAATATGTAATTTTTGCTGTCTCAGGATGCCATAAATTAAGAATTGGCCTAACCAATCCAAATTTATTAACCTGTACATAAAATTTATCCCAAGAAATTCTTCGCTTATGAAAAACTTTAGCATTTGGTATCAATGCAGTTTTATAACCAAGTTTCCAAAGCCTTATAGTGAGATCAGGGTCTTCGCCAGGATGAATATTTCCAAAACCATTAGACACCTCAAAAGCTTCTTTGGATATCCCCATATTAAAACTTCGAGGTTGAAATTTACCTAATGTATTCTTTCTTCCTCTAATACCGCCAGTGGTAAGATATGAAGTCATACTAAAGCTTATAGCTTTTTGCAAATCAGAAAAATCCTTGTGCGCATCATCCGGACCTCCAAAACAATGAACAAAGTTTTTTGATAAAAAATCTTCTACCTTATTAAGATAATCAGAAGGTAATAGCACATCACTATCCAGAATCAAAAAGTAGTTCCCTTTTGCCTTACCCATGCCGTAATTACGAGAATCTCCAGGACCTGTATTTAACTTCTGATAATAACTAATATCTAATTTATCATCATATTTTTTAATCACATGTTCCGATGTTTCCGATGAACCATCTTCTATAATCACTATTTCATATGGCTCCTCATAATCCAAGGATATCATACTATCTAACAACTCCTGTATTTCATTGGGTCTATTAAATACCGGAATAATAAAAGAAAAAGAGATATTCATAGAGCAAAGGTAAATAAACGAAAGAATCCTAACATCGTATTATAACAAGGTTTTAGTAACTTATAAATAATAACCGTATTAAACCTATTGTATGTAATAGAAAATCTATTTCATCTGTGAGTTACTGCCAATACTATTACTTCGTTATCTATTTTTTTGATTTCACCGTAGTTATGTTATGATAAAATCAAGAAAAAGCCAGTAGTTATTGCATCTCAAAGCTTCATAACGAAGTACTATCACATACAAAAGATTAAAATTAAAAAGCTCAATTCTGCCAGAGTTGAGCTTTTTATAAAATATATTCCCAGTAAACTACTATTCTTCGTCTACAAACTTTTCCATAACCATCTGACTAACTCCCATATTAGAGAATCCTCCATCATGATATAGATTTTGTAGTGTTACTTTTTTGGTTAAATCCGAAAACAATGTGATTGTATAATCTGCACAATCATCTGCAGAAGCATTACCTAATGGAGACATTTTATCGGCATATTCTATAAATCCATCAAATCCTTTTACTCCTTTCCCTGCAGTTGTAGCTGTGGGAGATTGAGAAATGGTATTAACTCTCACTTTCTTATCACGACCAAAGAAATACCCAAAACTACGTGCTATCGATTCTAGATATGCTTTGTTATCTGCCATATCATTGTAATCAGGAAATACTCGCTGAGCAGCCATATAGGTAAGAGCAACAATACTTCCCCATTCATTCATTGCTTCCTTCTTATACAATGTTTGCATTGTTTTATGAAATGATAATGCAGATACATCCCATCCTTTTTCACTCCAATCATAATTTAAGTCCGTGTAGTGACGACCTTTTCTAACATTAACAGACATCCCAATAGAATGTAGTACAAAATCAAGTTTTCCGCCTAATATCTCCACTGATTTTTCAACAAGATTTTCCAGATCTTCTAAAGAGGTAGCATCCGCTGGTATTATCTGAGAATTGGTTTTTTCTGCTAACTCCTTAATAGTTCCCATTCGCATGGCAACGGGAGCATTCGTAAGTACAAAAGTACCTCCCTCTTCAAAAACACGTTCTGCTGTTTTCCAGGCTATCGAATTTTCATCAAGCGCACCGAAAATTATACCTCTTTTACCTTTTAATAAATTATATGACATTTAATAGTAAATTATAAATGATTTTATGAATGGTAAAGATAATAAAACGACCTAAACCAATTTTACTTTTGATAATGTAATAATGATTTTGCGTGAGTCAAAGCAGAATCAGAAATATTCTTACCTCCTATCATTTCTGCAATTTCTCGAATTCTATCTTCATTATTTAATAACTTCAATCTAGTAACAGTAGTATTATTTATGTCTTCCTTAAAAACCTTATACTGACTCTGCCCATTAGCAGCTATCTGCGGTAAATGCGTGATACTGAAAACCTGTAAATTTTTACTCATCGCCATCATCAAATCTGCCATCTTATGTGCTATCTCTCCAGAAACTCCTGTATCTATTTCATCAAAAATAATAGTTGGTAATTGCGTATACCTAGAGAGTATTGCCTTTATACCGATCATAATTCTAGAAAGCTCTCCACCAGAAGCAACTTTCTTTAATTCTCCAAAAGCCCCCCCTTTATTTGCCGAGAACAAAAATTCCAACACTTCTTTCCCATTAGAAAGATACTTTTCTTGTAACGTTAATGAGGTTTTAAAACTGGCATTAACCATGCCTAGTGATTTTAGAATATCTTCTAATTCCGACACTAATTTTGGTAATGCTTTCGTCCTTTTCTTATGAATTTTGATAGCAACTTCATCTAATTGAGCTTTTGTTGTTTCTATCTCTCGTCTTACATTTTCAATATCTCCTGACAGAGACTCTGTTTTTGAAACTTTTCCCTGAAGCTCTTCTTTAATTTTTATAAGTTCCTCTACCGATGAGACCGTATGTTTAGTCTGAAGATTATGTATCATCTGTAACCGTTGACCAACTTCTTCTAATTGTTCAGGATCTGCTTCTAATCGCTCTAACTCATTCTGTAATGAATCATTAATATCTTCTATCTCGATGTATACACTCTGAATTCTATCGGACAGTTCTTTTAATGTTCCAGAATATGGAGCTACTTTAGAAATATTAGTTTTTATGGTATTCAAAAGATCACCAGCTCCAACCTCTTCTGAAGAAATTAAAGAAACAGAACCAGATAATCGTTCCTGTATTTCTTCAATATTAATGAGTGTTTCATAACGCTCTTCCAGCTCAGATAATTCTCCAGGTTTGAGCTTTGCCTCTTCCAACTCATTTAACAAAAAGGAATTATAATCATGCTCTTTAGTCAATTCTTGTTGACTATCTAACAACACTTTTTCTTCTTTTTCTTTTTGTTTTAACAGCGACAAACCTCGTTTATAAGATTGTATTTCTCTATTAGATTCTGACAGTGCATCTAATACATCGAATTGAAAATCATTGGTCGTTACTTCTAATGTTTGATGCTGACTATGAATATCAATTAAACGAAGACCTAATCTATTTAAAGAATGTAGCGTAACAGGTGTATCATTAATAAATGCTCTAGATTTTCCAGAAGGTAAAATTTCTCTTCTAATGATGGTTTCTACCTCGTAGTCTAAATCCTCTTCTTCGAAAAGTGATTCTAGATCATATTTTTTTATATCAAAAACTCCCTCAATACTACATTTTACGGAATTATCTTTTACACTACTAAGATCAGCTCTTTTACCAAGTAAAAGACCCAAAGCACCTAATAGCAAAGATTTACCTGCTCCTGTTTCTCCGGTAATTGTAATCAAACCAGTATCAAAAGAAACTTGTAATTGTTCAATTAAGGCGAAGTTTTTTATCGAAAGACTTCTAAGCAAAAGATGATGATATTTTGTTATTATTAAAGGAAGTAAATATACTATAGTTTTTAAAAAGATTACACAAAAGAAAATCTTAAAACTTTATCTCTGACCAGTTACTTGTATAGGTTGGAGCTATTCTTCCGAGTATTGCCATCGTCTCGGCAATATTAAGTGAAGGACCTCCTGAAAGAATTCCAGACACCTCATCAGCTTTAGCATCAAAAAACACTCTCATTATATAAGAATTAGGCCTGGTTCTATGCATACCCTCTAATGTTTTCATTGATTCTAGAATAGACTCTTTTCCTTTTTTTAGATCGTTATTCATAATATCAAGACCTTCTCTGTGATATGTGTACAACGCTGATCTATATCCATCAAAAGTACCTGATAATAAATCATCATTAAGCCTAAATCGCGTTTGTGCACCGTCTTGCCCATTCCATCCTAAGGTATTACTTCCCTGGGCATTATTCACTATATTTTTAGCCTCTTGATAATAATCAGTTCCTGAATTCAATTCATAAGTATCTGCATCCACTCCTAAAATAGTATACAAATAAAAAGCAACTACAGAAATAAGATTAGATTCATAATTGTTAGGATTATAATTCAAAGGCTGAAACTCCAGATAATTAAAATTAAACTGCTTATCGTTAATATTTAAAATCGTTGTCTTATAACTTGAGCCATATACAGGTCGTGATGCTTGCACTTGTATGGTAGCAGAGAAATTATCGTTGGTATTACTTAGAATATTAATAAAAAAACTACAATCTATTCTTTCTTCTGTTCGGTACTCTAATTCAGTCCACTTGGTATTATTAACAAACTCTGTTACAGATCTTTCTAACGTTTTAAAAACTTGCAAATTAGGATTTCCTGTTTGCTCAGCATTAACTACTACAGTAGCATTAAATTCTTGGGCACTAAGTCCAATACCACATAAAATTGTAATAAAAAGAATAAGTTTATGCATTGCGTAGTTCATTAATTTCATTAAAAATATCTAGTGCAACCTCTGTCTTGGTTTTTAGTTCAAACGCTTTAATTTCTAATTTATGATTAATCAGAGTTACTTTATTAGTTTGTCCTTTAAATCCTGCTCCTTTATCATTAAGCGAATTAAGAACAATGAGATCCAAATTTTTCTTTTCTAGTTTGTTTTTTGCGTTTTCTTCTTCATTTTCTGTTTCCAGGGCAAATCCAACTAAAAATTGATCTTTTTTCACAGACCCCATCCATTTAAGAATATCCGTGGTACGCTCTAATTCTATAGAAAAACTAGTATCTGATTTTTTTATTTTCTGATTCGATATAACTTTTGGTCTATAATCAGCAACTGCAGCTGATGCAATTGCAATATCGCAATCATCAAATTCTTTTGCGACAGCTTCGTACATAGATGCTGCACTGACAACAGGTACAACTGTAATAAAATCGTGTGTTACTTTTAATGAAGATGGTCCTAAAACCAATGTTACTTGTGCTCCCAAATTAGCTGCAGATGTAGCCAACTCTATTCCCATTCTTCCACTAGAATGATTTCCAATAAATCTTACAGGATCAATGGCTTCATATGTAGGACCTGCAGTTATCAATACCCTCTGCCCTTTTAAAGGAAGTTTTCCTAGAATATCTTTTTCTATAAAACTAACAATAGTAGAAGGTTCGGCCATTCTTCCTTGTCCCACTAATCCACTTGCCAGTTCGCCAGATTCTGCAGGGATCATTATATTTCCGAACGCTAGAAGTTTACTAAAGGTTTCGTGAGTAGATGGATGTTTATACATATCCAAATCCATTGCAGGTGCAAAATAAACTGGACATTTAGCCGATAAATACGTTGCCAACAATAAATTATCACTATTTCCTGTTGACATTTTGGATAATGTATTGGCTGTAGCTGGAGCTATTACCATTAAGTCTGCCCAAAGTCCGAGTTCTACATGATTATTCCATTCTGCATTCTCATCTTCTTCATCATAAAAAGAAGAATAAACAGGATTCTTGGATAAAGTAGAAAGCGTAAGTGGAGTTACAAAATCTTTTGCCTTAGGAGTCATTACTACCTTTACTTCTGCGCCATTTTTAATAAAAAGACGCACCAAGGCAGCTGTTTTATACGCAGCAATACCAGCGGTAACACCTATTAAAATCTTTTTACCGCCTAATATCGATGACATGCTTATAGATACTTATAGAGATTCTGAATCTGTCTTAGTATTTCTGTAATATATCTTACCATCTAACCACTCTTGAGCAGCTAAAGAATGAGGCTTAGGTAATCTTTCATAGAACTTAGAAACTTCGATTTGTTCTTTGTTTTCAAAGATCTCTTCAAGACTATCATTATATGTTGCGAATTCATCTAATTTCTCTAAAAGCTCTTTTTTAATATCTGTATTAATTTGATTAGCTCTCTTAGATATTACAGAAATAGCCTCATAAATATTATCTGTAGGTTGATCTACTAAATTCTTATCAATAGTAGTAGTATTTACTGGGGCATTACTTTTTTTCAAATCCATCTTCTCCTATATTTTCTATTTATATTTTTCTAATCTTGTTTTTATATCTTCTGATATTTCTTCAGCATTGGCAGTAAACTCACCTTCTTTAAAATATTTCTTATAATTATTGTAAAAATCATTAGCTACTTCTAATCTTTCTTTTACAAAAACCTCATAACTACCAATAGCCAATAAGTACTGTGATTCTAGCTTGTAATATAATGCTTTTTCTCTAAAAGCAGATCCAGGATAATCAATTAAGTAATTATCGAAAGCATTAATCGCTACTTTATAATTTTCTCTATGATGATATTGCTTTGCAATCTCGAAAGCCTTCTTCTCTTTTTTATTTCTTAGTTCCGCTACTAGTTTATTCGCCTCATCAAGGTTTTCACTTTCTGGAAACGTATTGATATAGGTTTGGAGTTTCTCTAAAGCTTCATCTGTTTCTTTTTGATCTAAACTATATCTAGGTGATAAATAATAATAGCTCTTCGCTCCTTTATATGAAGCTTCTTCTCTTTTCTCACTATTAGGATAAGATTTAGCAAATCTTTCAAACTGATATCCAGCTAGATAATAATCTTCTAAATTATAATATGTATCAGAATAATAATACATTACTCTTTCCGCTTGAGGCTTACCTCTAAACTGAGGAACTATTTGTTCAAAAAGACGTAATGCCTTTTTATACTTCCCTTCTTTATATAATTCCTCTGCTAACTTATATTTAGGGCCAACTTCTTCCTCTTTTAGCACTCTTTGGTATTCACTACAAGAACCAAGGGTTAACACAAAAATCAGCAAAAACAATAATCTCTTCATATCTTAAAAAAACATCTGGCAAAAATAGATATTTCTACCGTATTACAAAAACTTTAATTCATCTATTAAATAACTAAATAAATGGCTGCTTGTTGCAAAATAAAAAAGAAAAAAGAATCAAGCTTAACTATCTGATTTATAATTTTTTGTTTTACCAATTTTATCATGATCTAAAATAGTGAATCCATCTTCATCATAATGAAATGCCGGAACAAATGCCTCATCCAATTTTAAATTACTTAATATATATGAATGTACCTGATGGAGTTCTTGTGCAAAAGACTCGTCATAATAGGTCACCAATATTAAGATTTCTCCATGTAACCTAGATAAATCTTCTCTACGAAACTCATTTAGAGGGCTGGATTCATTAATTGGGTGAACCACTGTCCAAGTGGTTGGTAAATATGTAATTTCGTTTCTTTCTAATTTTAGATTATAAAAATTATTGATATACTTTTTGTCTTTAGACTTCTGAGATAACGCTAACGTCATTTCCACTTTGGGACGAATCATCACATTCGTACTTCTACTCATTAATCTAAACATAATACAATCCACTCCTTTATGTTCTCTAACCACCATAATATCACTAAACCTAATACTCGATTTAGGCTTAGAAAACCTTCCATACAGTAAACCGGTAATAAAGGAAAAACTTAATAATCCAATTAAAGCTTCAAAAGAAGAAATCACACCAAAAATAACTCCCGTCGGTGCCATAGCACCATATCCTACAGTAGTTACCGTCTGAGCTGAAAAGAAGAATGCCTTTAGGAAATCTCTAAATAAGCTTCCTGTAGGTTCTGCAATCGCAGAGATTCCTATCAGGGTATATATTATTGCAAAAAAGGAATTTATCAATACATATCCTAATAGAACCCAACCAAAAAACTGTGTCCAGGTAATACTAATTAAATAGTTATAACTTCTGGAAATAGAAGTACGTCTATTAACATGTTTAATATTAAAAGAACCATCTGAATTAATAAACCGTTTAGCTTGTTCATCAGAAGATAAACCAATTCCAGGGTCTTTAATTCTTTTAGCCATAAAAGCCTATTAGTTATTATTTACGAATTCTTCTATCTTGTAAGCCAAATTCTTAGAAACTGAAATTAAAGGTAATCGTAAATAATCTTCACAAATTCCTTTTACCTTTAAAATATTCTTGATTCCGGCTGG
Source organism: Aquimarina sp. BL5 (assembly GCF_003443675.1). NCBI lineage: Bacteria > Pseudomonadati > Bacteroidota > Flavobacteriia > Flavobacteriales > Flavobacteriaceae > Aquimarina > Aquimarina sp. BL5. The sequence goes on from NZ_CP031963.1 coordinate 1,004,011, forward strand.
ATTACCTTCTTCAAAAGCGTAATCCAAAATTGGCAGCATTTTATAAAGTATTTCAAATGCTTTTTTTGTTTCTCCAGAAAGTCCTAAACGGATCATTTCAGAAAATTCTTTTGGAAAACCTTGACCGACAACACTAATCACTCCATCTCCTCCAGCTGCGACAGCGGGCAATGCCAAAGCATCATCTCCAGAAATAACGAGAAAGTCTTTTGGTCGATCTTTAAGAATCTTAAGCACCTGAGTAAAATCTCCTGTTGCTTCTTTGATTCCTACAATCTTATCCAATTGTGCAAGTCTAAGTGTAGTTTCGGCAGTCATATTAGTACCGGTTCTTGATGGAACATTATATAACAAAATCGGTAATGAAGCTTGATCATTAATCGTCTTGTAATGCTGATAAATACCTTCCTGACTTGGTCTATTATACATAGGAACTACCGATAATACAGCATCAAAATCAGACAAATCTGTATCCTTCATCTCCTGAAGAATAGCTGCAGTATTATTGCCACCAATACCTATCATAAGTGGCAACCTTTTATTATTTATTTTTACAATATGTGCTACTAAACTCTTTTTTTCTTCTTTTGTTAGTGTTACGGACTCTGCGGTAGTCCCCAAAACTACCAGATACTCTACTCCACCATCAATACAAAATTCAACTAACGATCCAACTCCTGCAAAATCAATTGATCCATCACTATTAAAAGGCGTTGCCAAAGCTACGCCAGTTCCTTTCAGAAAAGCACTCATATTATATTATCTGTAAAATTTTTAAATATTTTTTTAATTCGGAAATAAAAAGATTTATATTTTGGTTAGCAGCACCTATCACTAAATCATTAATGCGATTATCAATTTCTGCAAAGCCAACTTTGAACTTGGCTTTTGACGCTGCAGCCACATAATCCAGTTCTAACTTACTTTCTGAATAGAAGCTAATCAAAACATCATAATCATTATTTATAAAGTCATTTAGCGAATTACTTTTAACAGATCCATTTACACCAAAACTCTTATCATTATAATATGCTGCATCCTTATCATCAGAAATTTCTTTCTGATCTTCTTTATATCCCATTACTTTTAGTCGTTCTGATTTAACTCCTAATTCATTAGCCAGTTTAACTACTGATAGCACATTCACAGATTGCGAAGCATCTATTAGAACTGCCAAACTTTTTATACCAGAAACCTCTTTTGCAAGAGACTTTCTTTTTTTTATATGAGATTCAATGCTTTTTTTTAGCGCATTTTTTTTAAGACCCTTTAAAATCATTTATAAATAAAGATTAAGACACAAATGTAGCTATTTTACATTTTAAAAGTATGTTGTAAATACTAAGAAAAACAGAAAAACAAGAAAGTATTTAACTTTTAGTTATTTAATTAACAATACAAGCGCAATCTGTTTTATTATGCGATTAGCATATAACTTATATCCTAAAAATACTTCTCCTTTTCGTATTCTAAATCAATTGGCTTTGCCTCTATCAAAAATCTCAGAAAAAAGTACAGTCCTGCTATTTCCGCAATATTAATGAGTATCGTAAACACTCTGGTATGAAAATAAAAATAATTGATTAATAATAAGGCATTAACAAAAAGACAACAACTTGCTGAAATAAATAGTCGAAAATTACCTTCATACTTATCTACAATATATATAAAGAAACAAGCCGCTACAAAAATCAAAAGCACTATTAGAATCACAAAAAAGGAAAAAATAGAATCTATCAGACTGGGAAGTACCAATTCGGATATTGAAAAAATTAAATATGATATAAGAGCTAAACTAATTACTATAGGAAAAGTTACTATTTTTTTTACTTGTAAATCTGTTAGAACTATATATTTTCTTAGCAAAAAAACACATAACAAATAAAATATTATTACCGTAATAGCAACTAGATCAAAATACTTAGCAAAATCAATATAAATTAAGGTATCATTAACCAGAAGCACTAACATGCTTGCCACGTAATACAGGCTTATCGATTTAACATTAAAAATATGAATAAGAATTAAAGATATTGGTATCAAAGGCTTAGTATAAACCAAATACTTTTCTTCTAAAAATATAGCAACTAAGGTAACAATCAAAAAAGAAAAATAAAACAATATGTGCGTCCCCTTAATACCTCTCAATGTCAATAAAAGTTTTCTGATATAACCTAATACTCGATTAAGATATTAAAAATCAACAATTAAACTAAAAAAACTCCACATTATTAGGTTGTAAATCTTTTTGTTCGATAAAGAATTTAATTAAAAAGTAATGACCAAAAACTTGTAAAACGTTAGTAATAACAACAAAAATATCGAGATAAACATATAACTTATTGAGTACGGTAAGAATATTAACGATAAGAAAACAAGACGCAGCAATCATCAAGGATGAACTAACCACTGTCCTACTGTTCAGATATATATAATAACAAAAACCAATAAACAGTATAAATAGTACAATCAAAATATTAAGATACACTTGGTCATCATTAACATTTAAAGAAATCATATCGGCTACAGAATAAACAACATATGTAATCAAACACATTGTTATTGCCAATTGAAGCGTGAAAATTTTCTTAAACTGTATTTTAACTTTCTGAAGACTCTTCCATAATAAAATCATATTTAAGATATAATATAATGAGCTAAGAATATTTATTACCCTAAAATGTTTTTTGAAATCTATAACAGATAGAATTTCTGCTGATAAAATTAGTAGTAAAGCTACTAACACCAAATAGTTTATTTTTTCTACCTCTACAACATAAAAAAAAGAAACCGAACAAACAATCAAGGTCTTAGTATAGATCAACCACTCTTCTTTAAAAATGGCAGTTAACAACAGTAAAGCTCCTGAAATAAACAATAATTGATATGCAAGTTTTCTTTTACTCAATAGTATTTTATTTATAATCTAAAACCCTTCAAATTCTTCAGACTTAAGATATTTATATTTAGTAATCATATAATTCACTAAAAAAATCATCGCAAGAGGTAAACAAATTAGTCTAATCACTTTTAACTCGTTTGACTCAAGATAAAATGCATCTATCAATAAAATAAAATCACTAAAAGCAAAATTTAGCATTGCCAAAAAAAACCATAGTGACTTCTCTGATCTAATATTCATATAGTGCATTGCTCCGACAATTAACAAACCGTAGAGCAATAGCAAATGAAGAAATCCTATCAAATTTAAATCCCCCATCGGCTCCCTTATAACCGAATATGTAATAAAAAATATAACCGTATACAAAGAACTTCCCAGTACCAATGTAAAAACATCTCTACGATTATATTTAAAAGACTTATGATTATAATACAAAAAATAAAACAACAATATATAACCGATTATACTAATCAACATCTTGTGCTTTACCGTAATTATATCACCAATCGAATAGATCAATTCTGAAATAAAAAACACACAAAGAACAACAATATGGAGTGTCTTTATTTTCTTACTACTCCATAGATAGTGTAAAGTGATTAATACAAATAACATTGGTGTACTGTAAGTACTTAAAAAAGGAATTCGAAACACAAACCCTAGTACCTGTAATACAATCAAAAAAGAAATTAAAAATTTTAGTAGTTTCCCTTCATTCATCAAATTTAGATTGCATAAAATAGAGGGAATATACCCCTAAAAATGCCGAGTTAAACAATTTTCCCTTTTGTTAATATACTAAATTTCAATCAAATAAATCAAATTACCCTAACCAACAACTTCTAATTCTTGATTTTTAAGGGATCTGCGCTTGAAATTTTAAACTTCACTAAGAAAAACACTGCTAATAATTGATATATGGAATTTATAATTCTTAACTCTAATGAAGGAACATAAAATCGATCCAACGCAAAACACGCATCACTAATCACAAAATTTAAAATCGCAATAGCAAACCAAAGAGACTTGGGCGATCTTATATTTATATATTGAAAGATGGCTCCAATTAACAAAGCGTAAAGAATTATTAAATAAGCTATCCCAAAAGGTTTTATATCCCCCATATTTTGATTTGTAACTACAAATATCGCATAAGTGATAATAGTCCAAAATATAAAGAAGACAACCAGATAAATCACATCTGTACTACTATAATCTATAGGTTTATGATTTTTATATAAAAAATAAAACAGAACAAAGTAACACAGAGTATAACTAAGTAAAACATACCTAAAACCATTTTCTATTCCCGTTAACAAGAATATATCTCCCAGAAAGCAAAGCGATAAGACGACTACAAACAAAGGATCAACTTTATCAACATTAAACCAATACAACATGAAAAACAAAGGTACAGTCATTGGTTTGACGTAAAACTCAATGGTTGGGTTTTGCAATATTGTACTTAGAACACACAAGCCTCCAGTGATTAATAACAATATTTTTATAAGTGTCCTTACCTTCATTAACCAATCAAGTTAAGAAAATCATCTTCACTTATAATTGTAACTTCCAATTTGCTTGCTTTTTCTAATTTACTAGGTCCCATATTAGCTCCAGCTACGACGTATGAAGTTTTAGAAGAAATTGAACTAGATACTTTGCCGCCATTATCTTCTATCAATTTCTTAAGTTCATTACGAGATACTTTTTCAAAAACACCAGAAACTACAAAGATTTGACCTTTTAATGTATCTGTTTGATTAGCAAGTTTATCTGCAGAAATTTGTAATTGAATTCCATATTGCGTAAGTCTATTTACTAACTCTCTATTATATTCTGTATCAAAAAATTCTCGAACACTTTGTGCTATTTTAATCCCTATTTCATCCACATTCACCAGTTCTTCTTCTGTAGCAGAAACAATAGATTCGATAGATTTATAATGTTTGGCTAGTTTCTTTGCTACAGTTTCTCCTACATATCTGATACCCAAGCCAAATAAAACTCTTTCGAAAGGAATTTGCTTAGACTTAGCTATTCCTTCTATTAAATTATCCGCGCTTTTTTCTGCCATTCTCTCCAGCGGAATCACTTGTTCCTTCTTTAGATCATACAAATCTGCATAATTCGTAATCAAACCTTCTTTCACCAATAAAGCAACAGTTTCTCCTCCTAAACCTTCTATATCCAAAGCTTTACGGGAAATATAATGTTGTATTCTACCAATAATCTGAGGAGGACAACCATAAACATTAGGGCAATAATGTTGAGCTTCGCCTTCTTTTCTTATTAATTCAGTATTACATTCAGGACAGGATGTTATGTATTGAGTAGGAACAGAATCTTTATTTCTTTTAGTAAAATCAACACTTATGATTTTTGGAATAATCTCTCCTCCTTTTTCTACAAAAACGGTATCCCCTTCTCTTATATCAAGCTTAGCAATCTGATCTGCATTGTGCAATGAAGCTCTTTTTACTGTTGTTCCTGCTAATTGCACGGGCTCTAAATTTGCTACCGGTGTTATAGCTCCGGTTCTACCGACCTGATACGTAATTTCATTAAGTTTAGTAACAACCTGTTCTGCTTTAAACTTATAAGCCATTGCCCATCTTGGCGCTTTGGAAGTAAAACCTAACTCTTCTTGTTGTTGTAAATCATTAACTTTAATAACTACCCCATCTGTCTCATAAGGCAACTCTCTTCTTTTTTCATCCCACATATTAACAAAATCAAGAACTCCATCAATAGATGTAACTAAACGTGATTCTTGTGGTACTTTAAACCCCCATTCTCTCGCTTTCTCCAGACTTTCATACTGAGAAGAAATCCCTAATCGATCTCCGGCAAGGTTATACAACAAACAATCCAAAGGACGTTTAGCTGTTTCACTACTATCCTGAAGTTTTAAACTACCTGAAGCTGTATTTCTAGGATTTGCGTAAGGTTCTTCTCCGGCGGCAATTCGTTCCTGATTCATCTTTGCAAAACCTTCATATGGTAACACAATTTCTCCTCGTATATCAAACTTTGGAGGATAATCCCCTTTCAGTTTTAAAGGTACCGATTTAATTGTTTTTACATTTGTAGTAACATCATCTCCCTGAATTCCATCTCCTCTGGTTACAGCTCTAACTAATTCTCCGTTTTCATAAGTAAGACTTATAGATGCTCCATCGTATTTAAGTTCACATGTATAATTTACATCACCATCTACTAACTTTTTAATTCTGGTTTCCCAGTCTAATAAATCTTCTTTAGAATACGAATTATCCAAAGAATACATACGCTGTTCGTGAACTACAGTATTAAAATTCTTAGTAACCTCTCCTCCTACCCTTAAAGTAGGTGAATTTGCATCATAAAACTCAGGATGCTTTTCTTCTAAAGCTTGAAGATCTTTAAGTTTCATATCAAACTCATAATCACTTATGGTAGCTGCATCTAATACATAATAATTATAGTTATGTTGTCTTAACTCCTCTCTTAATTGATTGATCTGTTGTTCTATACTCATTGTTCTGGTATCAGTTTTCTGCTATCAGTATTTTTTATTTATATCTTGTTTTATGTTCTATCAGACTTTAGCCATTTTGGTACTTGAGCAGGTTTAAATTCTCGCATTTTTTGCAGTAAATGATCTATATCATCATCAACTAACAATAATTCATAGTTCTCCATTTTCAGAAAACCATTACGTACCATATTTTCTAACAATTGTAGCAAATGGTCATAAAACCCATTAATATTAAGCAAACCAATAGGTTTTTGATGTAATCCTAATTGTGACCATGTTATAATCTCAAACAACTCTTCTAACGTCCCAAAACCTCCTGGTAATGTAATAAATCCATCACTAAGTTCTTGCATTTTCATTTTCCGCTGGTGCATATTCTCTGTGGTAATCAATTCCGTAAGTCCTAGATGAACCACTTCCTTTAATTTTAAAAAATCAGGGATCACCCCTATCACCTTTCCTTTATGGGTAATTGCACCTTCTGCCACCTTTCCCATAATACCAATTTTTGCTGCTCCATAAACCAATGCAATATCTTGCTGAGCCATTTTTTCTCCCAACAGGAATGCATCATCAATCACTTTGATATCATTACCTTCACTGCTTCCGCAAAAGACACAAATAGAAGTCAACTTATTCATAAACTATGTATATTTTTAAATTAAATCAGCTCGTATCATACGATCATTGTTATACAAATCCTTACGTAAGGTCACAGACTGGAATCCATATTTTTTAATCATATTTTTTGTTTCGATTCCAAGATATTGATTAATTTCAAAATATAACAAACCTTCATCCGCCAGACTCTTTTCTGCCAATGCTGTAATTGTTCTGTAAAAAATTAATGGATCTTGATCTGACACAAAAAGTGCTACATGAGGTTCATTTTCTAACACATTAGGTTTCATTTCTTGTTTTTCGAGCTCTCGAACATATGGTGGATTAGAAACTATAATATCAAAAACATCATCTAACTCACCCAATCTAAGTATATCTTCTTTTAGAAAATTTATTTCAACATTATTATAAACTGCATTTGCTTTAGCAATTTTAAGCGCTTCTTCAGAAACATCAATTGCATAGACATCTGCTTTAGGTAAATTTTTAGCTAACGAAATAGCAATACATCCGCTACCGGTTCCAATATCTAAAATCTTTAGCTTCTTGCTTTGTTCTTTATTTTTATAATCTTTTATAATCCAATCGACTAATTCTTCGGTTTCTGGCCTTGGGATCAATACATTTTGATCAACTTTAAATAATAGTCCATAAAATTCTGTGTCACCGATAATATATTGAATTGGATCCTGATTCTCTAGTCGGTTTCTCGCATTCATAAAGTCTGACAATTTATCACCACTAATCACGGTATCCAAAGCCATTGCCACATCAACACGTCTCAATCCAAGAATTTTCTCAGAAAGCATATAAAAAAAAGATAGTACTTCTTCTGGCTCATACAATTCTGATAGTGCATCTATAAAATCTTTTCTAAGGTCTTTAATCTTCAAAACCTACAATTCTTTTATCATCCAAGCCTGACAGCTATAGTGTCCGGTATTACCCATAGGAGCATCAAGAGATGTAAATCCAACTTTACCGTATAATTTTCTGGCATCTTCCATATAAGGCATTGTTTCTAAATAACATTTAGTAAACCCTTGTTCTTTGGCAAATTCCAAGCACTTGTTCATCATTTGAGAACCTAACCCTTTTCCTCTTGCTTCTGGAAGAAAATACATTTTTTGTAGCTCACAGATTTCTGAACTTTCATTTTCTAATTGAGCAATCCCGGCTCCTCCAATAATCCTTCCATTATTTTCTACTACATAATATCTTTTTCTTGGAGCATCGTACGTTTCGTACATCATATCTAGAGCTTCATCCTCATATGCGGTTCCAACTTTAGGAACCCCCATTTCTATTAAAACATCTCTAAGAACTTGAGCTAAAGCTTTATTATCTTCCGGAACAACTGAACGAATTTTTATGGCACTCATTATAATATAAATACTACTTTTGTTAATCTAAAAACTAATGATCTTTTATCTTTTTAATCAGATGAAATATACATTAAATCTATACAGTAATCAATGAAGAAGCTTTTATTATTATCAACAATATTCGCAGTGATAATAAGCTGCTCTACATCTAAAAAACCAGAGTTTAAATATATAACAAATATTGATGTTAAAAATATCAGTATACGCAATGTAACTATTAAAGCTGATGCTGTTTTTAACAACCCAAATAATCTAAAAGGAAAACTTTCTATCGACGACATCCATATTTTTGTTGATAACATAGATGTAGGCACTACATCTTCTAAAGAGTTTGATGTTCCTTCAAAAAAAGAATTTACAATTCCATTAGAAGGTACATTTTCTTTATCCAAAATCTATGAAGAGAATAAAAATAATCTTTTGAGCAGTGTACTAAAAATGATGCAAACCGATTCACTTCTTATTCAGTACAAAGGTAATATCAAATACCATTTTGGGAATTTTTCTTATCCATACAAAATTGATAAAGAACAAAAAGTAAGTCTAAATCAATAGGATGAGTATACACGAAACATATATAAGGCGTTGTCTACAAATTGCTACAAATGCATTGGGTAGCGCAAGACCAAACCCAATGGTTGGTAGCGTCATAGTTCATAATCAAAGTATCATTGGTGAAGGATACACAAGTGCTTATGGCGGTCATCATGCCGAAGTAAATGCTGTAAACTCTGTAAAAGACAAGTCGATTTTAAAAGAAGCCACGATATATGTGACTCTAGAACCTTGTTCGCATTTTGGAAAAACCCCTCCTTGTAGCGACCTTATCATAAAACACAAAATACCTAATGTAGTAATTGGAACCATCGATACTCATAGTAAAGTTGCTGGAAAAGGCATCGAAAAACTAAAAAATGCAGGATGCAATGTTATCGTTGGCGTTTTAGAAAACGAATGTCAGAAACATCATAAACGCTTCTTTACATTTCATAATAAAAAAAGACCTTATATTATCCTAAAATGGGCACAAACATCTGATAATTTTATTGCTCCAGAAAAAACTACAGAAAGAGCACCAGTATGGATTACTAATACCTACTCCAGACAACTAGTCCATAAATGGCGAGCAGAAGAGCATGCCATTTTGGTAGGAAATAAAACCGTTATAGAAGACAATCCAAAACTTACCTTACGAGATTGGTCTGGCACAAATCCTATTAGAATTCTGATTGACTTTTCTAATAAAACCCCAGAAGATTCGGCAATTGTAGATAATAGTGTAAAAACAATTGTAATCACCTCTGACAACCATAAAAAACAGAGCAATGACAACACAATATATAAAGCTATCGCCTCAAGAGACAATACAGTTCAAGAGATCTGCGACATTCTCTTTAAACATGAAATTCAATCCATAATTATTGAAGGTGGTAGCTATACGATTCAATCTTTTATTGACACAAACCTTTGGGATGAAGCACGAGTTTTTACTGGAAAAAACACTTTTGCAAAAGGAATAGAAGCTCCAGCAATTAAAGGGACAATAATTTCTGAAGAAAAAATTATGGATGATACCTTAAGAATATATCAAAATGATTAAAACCATTATTTTTGATTTTGGGGATGTCTTTATCAATCTAGATAAAACAGCAACCAAAACAGAACTTTCCAAATTAGGTTTGTTCCCACTAACAAAAGAATTAGAATCTATTAATAATCTCTATGAAATTGGAAAAATCACTACAGTAGAATTCATCAATCATTATCAAAAGCTATTGCCAGACGCTTTTGAAAAACAAATAATAGATGCTTGGAATGCTATTCTAAAAGATTTCCCTAAACATCGTTTAGAGTTCATTCAAAAATTAGCTACTGAAAAAGAATATAAATTAATCTTACTGAGTAATACGAATGAATTACATATTGATTGGATTAAAGAAAATATATCTTTTTATTATGATTTTAAATCTTGTTTTGACACTTTTTACTTATCACACGAAATCAACTTAAGAAAACCAAATCTGGATATTTTTCAGTTTGTTTTAGACAATCATCGGATAAAACCTTCAGAAACTATTTTTATTGATGATACACTTGTAAATACAAACGCAGCTAAACAACTGGGGATCCACATATGGAATAACAATCCAAAAACAGATGATATCACAAAGCTGTTCGCTATAAAATCTGACTTATTTTGACACATCTATTATTAAGTATATTAGCTTCAAGTTGGATCTTAATTACATTCAAGTTATTCGCAAAATATAACGTAAACACCTTACAAGCCATTATTGTTAATTACATAGTCGCTTGTATTTCGGGGTTAATTGCATATACCGAACCTATAGACATCACTTCTATAACAAACTCTAGCTGGTTTTATGGAACCATTATTTTAGGGTTCATTTTTATTTTAGTATTTAATTTTATGGCAATCACTACTCAGAAAAATGGCCTTTCTGTAGCAGCTGTAGCTAGTAAAATGAGTGTTGCGATACCCGTTATATTCGGAATTATTGTTTATAAAGAAAGTACCGGAATTCTAAAAATTATAGGAATTATCATAGCATTGATTGCTGTCTATATGACTTCCATGAAAACAGTTGGAGGAATTTCTATAAAAAAAGAGAATCTAATTTACCCTTTACTTGTTTTCATTGGAGGTGGTATCATAGACACCAGTCTAAAATTTATGGAAACTAATTATGTGGCAAAACTGGATATCCCTATATTTTCTGCAACTATTTTTGGTTTTGCTGCTATTTTAGGAATTCCCTTATTAGCTTATAACGCCATAAAGGGAACACTAAACATAACCCCTAAAAATATCATCGCAGGAATTTGCTTAGGCATTCCTAACTACTTTTCCATTTACTTTCTAATTCAAGCATTACGAAATGAAAATTTAGATAGCTCTACAGTATTTATTATTAATAACGTGGCTATACTACTAGTTTCTACATTTGTTGGAATCCTTTTTTTCAAAGAAAGGTTGATTCTGAAAAACTGGATTGGAATTATACTAGCGATAATCAGTATCTTGCTGGTTACTTTTTCTATTTAACTGTTAAACACTTGAACACTACAGATACTTATAAGACTATTGATATTCCTGGAGAAGAAGTACTGTTTAAAGACAAAAACAGTAAATTCTTTGGATATTCTTTTCCTATTACTTCAGAAGAAGAGGTGAAACCCATTATTGATTTACTAAAAAAACAACATCATGCTGCACGGCATTGGTGTTATGCGTGGCAATTAGGAACAGAAAATATTCGATATCGCAGCAATGATGATGGAGAACCCTCTAACTCCGCAGGACAACCTATTTATGGACAAATTCAGTCTTATGAAACAACAAACATTCTAATTATAGTAGTCCGATATTTTGGAGGTGTTAAACTTGGTGTTGGCGGACTAATCAACGCATATAGAACCGCTGCACAATTATCTTTAGAAGCTTCTAATATTCTAGAAAAAACCATTAACATTAAATTCTGCATCACTTTTGAATATAAAAATATGAATAAAGTAATGCGCATTATTAAAGAACGCCAACTAAAAATTACTGATCAAAAATTAGAATTAGACTGTAAATTATTTATTTCCGTAAGAAAAACGATAGCAGATGAAATAAATGATCTTTTCTCTACGTTGTACGAAATAGATATTAAACGATTAGAGCATTAAATTCTTTTTCGATTATTTTCAATAAATAAGGGGGACATAAAATAGGCTTTCTACTTTGAGCATCAACAAAAACCAAAGTAGATGAGGCAATTGTTAATAATTCTTGATTTTGATTATAAATTTCATAGTCAAAAACTATTCGAACTGTAGGAATTTTCCTGAGGAAAGTTTTAACAGTTAATTCATCGTCAAAGAATGCAGATTTCTTAAATTTAAAATCTAAAGCAAAAACGGGGAGCATAACACCGCTTTCTTCCATAGATTTATAAGAGACACCTAATCTAGACAACCAGTCAATACGGGATAACTCCAGATATTGTGCGTAATTGCCGTGATGGACGACCCCCATTTGATCTGTTTCAGAATATCTAACTTTTAATAAAGTTTCGGAAGTGATTGACATGTATTTGTATAAAAAAAAGGTGAAGTGTGTAAAATTACATCTATTCAAGTATGCGAAAAAAATAATTAAAATTCAACCCCCAAATCGTTTTTTTTTTACATTTTTTGTTCACATATTTGTCAAGCAAAAAAAGAAGGAACTTTTTCAACAATTTTCCGTTAATAACCTAATAAAAGTAATCTAACCACTCTAATGAATATAACTGCGCAATCAGTTTGGGATAATTGTCTGTCTTTCATAGAAGACAATATTACCCCTCAAGCTTTTAAAACCTGGTTTGAACCTATTAAAGCTGTAAAGCTTACGGATAGCGCTTTAAGTATTCAAGTACCTAGTAAATTTTTCTATGAGTGGCTAGAAGAGCATTATGTGAACCTTCTTAAAGTATCTCTTACTAGAGAATTAGGAGAAACCGCTAAGTTGGTATACATCATTAAAATGGAAAACACCTACGGTAATAAAAAACCATTTACTGAAAAAATACCAAGTTCTAACAGAACAGCTGTAAGCTCTCAGGAAGTAGATGTCCCTATTAAGAGTAAAAATCCTGAACTTAAAAATCCATTTGTAATCCCTGGAATTAGAAATGTAAAAATAGAATCTCAACTAAACCCAAGCTATAATTTTGATAACTTCTTAGAAGGAGATTCTAATAGATTAGCGCGATCAGCAGGAATGGCTGTAGCTAATAAACCAGGAGGAACTTCCTTTAATCCTTTATTGATATTCGGAGGAGTGGGATTAGGAAAAACACATCTTGCACATGCAATTGGTGTAAACATAAAAGACAATTATCCAGAGAAAACAGTACTATATATTTCTGCTGAAAAATTCACGCAGCAATACATAGAGTCTGTAAAAAAGAATAATAGAAATGACTTTATACATTTCTATCAGATTATCGATGTATTAATTGTTGATGATATTCAGTTGTTATCTGGAAAAGCAGGAACACAAGATGTATTCTTCCATATATTTAATCATTTACATCAAAACGGAAAACAAGTAATACTTACTAGTGACAAGGCTCCTGTAGACATGCAAGACATAGAACAGCGATTGCTTTCTCGTTTTAAATGGGGATTATCAGCAGAATTGCATCAACCAGATTTCGAAACTAGAATTTCTATTATAAAAAACAAGCTATATCGCGACGGTGTTGAAATGCCAGAAGATATTGTAGAGTTCTTAGCAAATAACATTAAAACTAATATTCGCGAATTAGAAGGAGCTATCATTTCATTAATCGCCCATTCTTCTTTCAATAAAAAAGATATTACTATTGATCTTGCTAAAGCGATTGTAGACAATTATGTAAAGAACACCAAAAGAGAAGTATCCATTGATTATATACAAAAAGTAGTTAGTGATTATTTCCAAATGGATGTAGAAACATTACAATCCAAAACACGTAAACGTCATATTGTACAAGCTCGTCAGCTAGCTATGTTTTTTGCTAAAAAACTAACCAAAGCTTCTTTAGCAAGTATTGGTACTCAAATTGGAAAAAGAGACCACGCAACAGTACTTCACGCTTGTAAAACTGTAGATAACCTATCCTCTACAGATAAACAATTTAGAAAATACGTGGAAGATCTTGGCAAAAAACTTACCCTTTAATTTTTTTTGATTCACATGAAGATTAAAATTTTAATGGTGTGCCTTGGAAATATCTGTAGGTCACCATTAGCTGAAGGAATTTTAGCATCTAAACTGGATTCTGAAAAATTTCAGGTAGACTCTTGTGGTACTAGTAATTATCATATTGGAGAGAAACCTGATAGAAGGTCTATAGAAACTGCAAGAAAACATGGAATTGACATCACCAATCAAAGAGCTGCACAGTTTAAAGTAAGTGATTTCGATACTTATGATTTTATTTACCCTATGGATCAATCTAATTATAATGACATTATAAAACTTGCTCGTAATAACAATGACAAAGAAAAGGTAAAACTTATTCTAAACGAATTAACACCTAATGAAAATTTAGATGTTCCAGATCCATATTACGGAGGAGAGCAAGGTTTTGAAGATGTATATAACATGCTTAACAACGCATGCGACAACATAATTAAAAAGCTATAAGATAGATTAAACATAAAAAACAAAGTTTTTGTATATTTAGTAACAGTTAATCTAGCTTAAATATACTATTCATTGAAAAAGACTTTAACTTTTTATTCAAATTCGACGCATCTTAAAAACAATTATAAATCCATTTGGATTGAGCTATTTGAAATCACAGTTAGCAATATTATAATAGACATAGAGCAAAATTCATTTAATCAAAAACTAGTCATCATATAAACACTATGGAATCCAAACCCCTAGATCCAAAAGGAAAATTATATTTAATACCAACCAGATTAGGTGATGATGTCCCTCTGGAAGTATTACCTATATCGATAAAAAAAGTTTTAGAACAGGTTAATCACTACATAGTAGAAAACGAAAAACCGGCAAGAAGATTTATAAAAAAAGTTAGCCCTAGCAAATCTCAACGCTCTCTTATCATCCATTCTGTAAACAAATACACTGACGCCTCAGAAATACCTAACTATCTAGCACCCTGTCTTAATGGTGAATCAATAGGGCTTCTTTCTGATGCCGGATGTCCCGGAATTGCAGATCCTGGTGCAGAAGTAGTAAGACTAGCTCACGAGAAAGGAATTCAAGTAACTCCATTAGTAGGACCATCTTCTATATTTCTAGCAATGATGAGTAGCGGTATGAATGGTCAGAATTTTTGTTTTAACGGATACCTTCCAATTGACAAAAGCGAAAGAAAATCTACAATAAAATCTCTTGAAAAGAATTCTTTAGAAAAGAATCAAGCACAAATTTTTATTGAGACTCCATACAGAAATGACAAAATGCTCGCAGACCTTATTACTATCCTTAACCCCAATACCAGATTATGCATTGCCAGTGACATCACATTAACCACAGAATACATTGTTACTAAAACTGTTGGAGAATGGAAAAACGAAGAAATAGAGTTACATAAAAAACCTACAATCTTTATTATCCAAAGAGATCTTTAAAACAATGAATAAAATTAAGCTTTTGCTTTTCTATCTGGAACAACAAATGAAGTATCAAATCCAGAAAAACGCTTCATATAATAACGAATTGTAGTACCAAATGCATCTGCAAAGCCATCTACTCCTCCACTACGTAAATATTTTTTCACAGCACCGGGTCCTGCAAGATGTGCAGCGGCCAATACTCCTGACTCAGTAACCACAATACCATTCATTCGCTTACCTACAAACCATTTTAAGTCTCTGCGTAAAATCCATTTGTTTCTAGAAAGATTCGCGTAAAAAGCTCTTTCTTGAAGCTCAGGACTACTAAGAAAAGTATTTTTGTTTTTTATTCCGATCATCGCAAGGGTTCCAATACCAAATTGATATTTACCCATATATCCAAACTGATTTACAACTCCATAATCTCCACGTGACTCTTTAAAAGCTAAAGCTTCTTTAAAACCAACATAAGATTTACCCAATTCCGGGTAAATAAAATTGTCTAACAAATCGTCTTCTATCTCGTTAAAGTTAGGAGCGATATAATAAAGATCTAAACCAGCAGTGCTGTATGCGCTTAAATCTGTGCGATTTTTTGGTGTAAAACTTACTAAAACGATTCCCCCGATTGTAAGAATTACAAAAAGTCCAATTATCCTTTTTATCATATAAAAAATTTCTAAGTAGACATCAAAAAGACGTTCCCCTCTACTTAAATTTTTGCGGTGCAAATATACGCCTTTCTTTTAAAGAACACACTATCTGATGTTAAATTTATTATAACGCTGAAAAACAGTATTTTAGACTAAAAAAAACGTTAAAAATTAACATAAAAACATATAAAAAGTCTTAAAACTTGTATTTGAACGTCAAATAGATAGTTTTAGTCGATAAAAAGTAAAAAGCATACATCACAAGTAATTCACAGAATTTCAAACAATATTGTTAATAAATTAATGGGAAATATTTCTCGAATCAGAAAAAACTCCTTTTTTTTCCTACAAAAAGATCATGTAAATCCTAACGATTTACACCTTGTTTATTGATCCAATCCACATATTGTTTTTTGTTTCTTCCGTGTTGGGCTAAAGTCTTAGCAAATTTGTGATACCCAAAGTTTTCTACATTAGCTACGAAGAAATAATAGTCATGCTTTTCATAATTTAAAACAGCATCAATAGAAGAAATATCGGGCATAGTAATAGGTCCTGGCGGCAATTCTTTATATTTATAAGTATTATAAGGACTATCCAGCTCAAGGTCTTTATACAGCACTCTTTTTATAACAATATCCCAATCATTTTTATGTTTTTTGAGCGCATAGATAACCGTGGGATCTGCATCCAATTTCCATCCATTTTTATAGCGGTTCATATACACTCCCGCTACTCTTGGACGTTCATCGACCTTGGCAGTTTCTTTTTGAACAATCGAAGCAACTGTGGTCACCTCATTAAAAGTCAAACCAATATTCTTTGCTTTTTCCTTTCTTTCGTCATTCCAAAAACGATTATATTCTTTTAGCATACGACTTCTAAACTGTTCTGCTGATGTGTTCCAAAAAAACTCATATTTATTTGGAATATACATTGCTAAAGCATTATCAATCGTAAAACCTTTCTCTTTAACAAAAGCCTCATCTTTAAAAGCATTAAGTAGTGATACACTATCTGCTTCTATCTGTTGCGCAATCCTACCTGCTAGGTTCTCCAATCTTTCTTGATTATTAAAACTCAACTGAATCGGGGTATTTTTACTTCTCAAAAGATCAACAAGTTCGTTATTATTTAAACCTTTCTTTAAAATATACCTTCCGGCCTTTACCTTATTAGTGTATCCCTTTTTACTAGCTATTTTATCAAAACTTGAAGTGTTTTTAATTAGTGGATATATAATCCCTCGCAATTCAGAATATGTCGTCCCTGAAGGAATGTATACCGTAGTTGTTTCGGTTTCGAAATTTGTATTCGGAGAAAAAACTGCTTGATACACAAAATATGCAAACAATCCACCTACAATTAAACCTATTACGGCTATTAACAATAATAATTTCTTAATGTACATATATGAGTTGATATAAAAGTTCATCCTTATAGATACCATCTACAAGGTTCCATTCTTTTTTTATTCCTATTTTTTCAAAACCTTCTTTTTCAAACAATTTAATGCTTGCTAAATTATCTTCCGCAATATTAGCATATAATTGATGTAGACGAAGATGAGTTTTCCCATAATTCTTAATAAGAGTTAAAGCTTCTTTTCCATAGCCTTTACCTCGATGTTCTTCTTCAGCAATAAGAATACCAACACCTGCCCTATTGTGGGTTGGGTTAAAATCAAATAAATCAATAAGTCCTATTGCAGCTTCATCGTAAGAACATATTACAAGTCGTAATTGTTTAGCATCATAAATATCTTGATGCGCATTCTCTAAATATTGTTTTATCAAAAACCTAGAATATGGTGTCTGCGTAGTACTCATCTCCCATATTCGTTCATCATTCTCTATCAGATAAACAAAATCAAGATCTTCTGGCTCTAATGCCCTTAAATAAATATGTTCACCTTTAAGTGTCAACATGTAATCTCTCCTTTAAAAACTTGTTCTGCAGGACCTATAAGAAATATATCTTCGTATCCATTAGCAGTCTGTCTAAAAGTAACTTTTAATTTTCCCCCAAGAGTTTTGATATTCACCTCTTCTTTATCAGTCATCTTTGTTGTATGCATAGACAATGCTACTGCGGTAACTCCAGTACCACAAGATAAGGTTTCATCTTCTACTCCTCTTTCGTATGTTCTTACTGTAAACAAATCTTCTCCTGCTTTCTCTACAAAATTAACATTACTTCCTGTTTCGAAATAAGGTGCTCCATTCCTAATTTCGCGACCTATATTTTCAACATCATAGTTAATCAAATTATCCACCATAGTTACGTGATGAGGAGAACCCGTATCTAAGAATAGATGCGAATCATATTGCTCTATCTTTGAAACATTCTGCATTTGTAAATAAACAAGTCCATTTTTAATTTCTGCTTTGTGTTTTCCGTCTATTGCTGTAAATGCGGCCTTGTCTTCAATAACACCAAGAAATGCCGCAAATGCCACAAGACATCTTCCACCATTACCACACATAGAACTCTCATTCCCATCAGCATTAAAATACACCATTGTAAAATCATCTTCATCATTTTCAGGAAGCTCTAACAACATTAATCCGTCTGCTCCTATTCCAAATTTTCTGTCACAAAGTCTCGAAAAAATTTTGGTATTATTTTTGGTTAAAATTGATTGTCTATTATCAATGATTACAAAATCATTACCTGTTCCTTGGTATTTATAAAAAGTAAGATTCATTATTCTTGTTCAATTATAGAGGACAAAGGTACAAAGAAAGTTACCATATTATTGTTGTTAATAGAGCGTTAAATATCAGAAAAAAATATACTATAGTTGTAATTTTAATAGTTATTAAGAGTCTATATTATAGTACTAGTCAAATTAAACGAAAAAAAAGAAAAGAAGATGAAAAGATTTTTGAACTTATTGGTTGTCGCTATTTTAGCAGGTGTTATTACATTAGGAGCTTACAAGACTTTTTTAGAACCGGAAGCTATTGTTTTTACAGAAAATGAAACTACACCAAAAACATCATTAATTCCAGCAACTTATACCACTACAAATTTAAATACTGCAGATACGAATACAGACTTTACGATCGCTGCAGAAAAAACAGTAAACGCTGTAGTACACGTCAAACAATATGGGATTACTAAAAGCCCAAGAAATCTTATGGAGTATTTTAGGAACGGTGGAACAACGGAAAGAAGAATTCAAGGAGCCGGTTCTGGAGTAATTATAACAGAAGATGGATATATCGTAACTAATAATCACGTAATTGATGGTGCAACCGATCTGGAGGTAACCCTAAACAATAACAAATCCTATAAAGCAGAAGTAATAGGTACCGCACCGCAATCCGACATTGCTTTAATTAAAATCGATACTAACGAAAAATTAACCTATATCCCTTTTGGTGATTCTAACAACGCTAAAATAGGAGAATGGGTATTAGCTGTAGGTAATCCTTTTAATTTAACTTCTACAGTAACAGCTGGTATCATTAGTGCAAAATCTAGGGATCTAAATGAATATGACGGTAATTTTCAGTCTTTTATCCAAACAGATGCAGCTATAAACCCTGGAAATAGTGGGGGTGCTTTGGTTAATATTAAAGGAGAACTAATCGGAATTAATACCGCGATCACCTCTCAAACCGGTAGTTACGTAGGTTATGCTTTTGCAGTACCCTCTAATAATACTCGTAAGATTGTAGAGGATATTTTAGAATTCGGAGATGTACAGAAAGGAATCCTTGGAATAAATGGAGGCAACCTAACATCAGAAATTAAAGCAAAGTATAATCTAAATGAGACTCAAGGTGTAGTTATCACGAATGTAGGAGAAGAGAGTGGTGCTAAAAAAGCTGGACTTAAAGTCGGAGATATTATTAAAGAAATAGATGGTATAAGAATCAAAAAATTCTCTGATCTAACTGGTTATGTAAATACCAAAAATCCTAATGATGTAATTAATGTAAAAATTAAACGTAACAGCAGTGAATTAAATTTACCTGTTACTTTATCTAAATATGTAATCCAACGATATAATATCGAAGATGTCGGTGTAGAAGTAGCTAATCCTAATCCAGAATACCTAAAGAAATTTAATCTGGATCACGGTGTAATAATTAGCAAAGCTCTAAGTCAAAAAATGCAACGCTACAATCTAGAAGGATTAATCATCAGTGAAATTGATGGCAAAAAAGTTAAAAATGTTTTACAAGTAAAACAGATTATAGAAAATAAATATCCTGAAGAAGATATCACTATTAGCTTAATAGATCGAGATGGAGAAAAACGTGAGTTTGTTTTCCAGAATTAGATATAATACCATATAAAATCAATGATCCCATTACTCATAAAAAGTAATGGGATTTTTTTATTCAAAAAGCTTTACGAAAACGTTTGAAATTCATAATTTTGCGCGAAATTTCAAGATTGTAAAACACAACACATTATGAGTTCTAACGAAGTTTATGAGAAAGAACTTGCCTTTCAGGCAGACAGACGCCGCGCAACAGTGGCTTTCATTAAAACTGTAAGTGATCTATGGTACGACAATTCTATCGAATTAGTACTATTCCGTAACCAGTTAATTGATAAAAACGTAAGTGAAATTCTTAATTTACACGAATACGCCGGTGAGTTTGTTCAAAAACCAATTTCGATTTTTGACTCTGTAGAAATTGCCCAGGCTATTAAGTTAATGGATTTACCTCCTGCCAAATTAGATATTGGTAAACTTACTTATGAGTATCATCTTGCTGGGAATGAATTTGATTCTGCCACTAGTTTTGTGATGAACAAATTAAAAGATGCAAAGAAGTTTAAAAACATTTCTCCTAAAGATGTGGTTCTTTATGGTTTCGGACGCATTGGACGTTTAGTAGCGAGAGAACTTATGACTATTACCGGAAAAGGAAGTCAATTAAGATTAAGAGCTATCGTAACCAGAGGATCTATTACAGAAGAAATTTTAGAAAAAAGAGCTTCATTATTAAGAAATGACTCTGTTCATGGCGAATTTTCTGGTTTAGTAGAAACCGATATAGCAAACAGTTCTTTGATCATAAACGGAACTACAGTAAAAATCATTAGCGCTAATAATCCTGAAGATATAGATTATACTTCTTTCGGAATTGACAATGCACTATTAATTGATAACACTGGAGCATTTAGAGACAAAGAAGCTTTAAGCAGACATTTGATTGCCAAAGGAATTGATAAAGTTTTGCTTACCGCACCAGGAAAAGGAATTCCAAATATTGTACACGGAGTAAACCATAAAGAAAATGATCCTGATAAAGTAAATATCTTTTCTGCGGCATCTTGTACTACCAATGCAATTACCCCAATTTTACAAGCAGTAGATGAAAGCTTTGGAGTTATAAATGGTCACCTAGAAACCATACACGCATATACCAACGACCAGAATCTGGTAGATAATATGCACAACAAATACCGAAGAGGTCGCGCTGCTGCCTTAAATATGGTGATCACAGAAACAGGAGCAGGAAAAGCAGTTTCAAAAGCATTACCAAGTTTCGAAGGAAAATTAACCTCCAATGCTATTAGAGTACCGGTACCAAACGGATCTCTAGCAATTCTTAATCTTAATTTGGATAAAAAAGCTTCTAAAGAAAGTATGAATGCTATTATAAAAAAATATGCTTTAGAAGGGAATTTGGTAGAACAAATCAAGTATTCTTTGGATAATGAATTAGTTTCAAGTGATATTGTAGGTTCATCTGCACCATCCATATATGATAGTAATGCAACCATTGTAGATGCTAAGGGTAATAACGCAATCTTATATGTATGGTATGATAATGAATATGGATATAGTCATCAGGTAATTAGATTATCAAAATATATTGCCAAAGTAAGACGTTACACTTATTACTAGAGAACATAATTATATATAGAAAATTAAAAAGGCTGTCAAAAAAAGACAGTCTTTTTAATTTCAACACAGCAAACTAGTTAATCAATGTTCAATCTTAAATTTTTAGAAAACTAAGATATCACACATTAAATCTTTTAAATTATTCACAATATCGTATCTTTATTAACGTTAAAATTAATTAAAGACTGACGTAAAAAGAATAAAGCTTTTAGAATAATGAACAACTTCATTCAGCAAGTACCGTGAAGTTTATTTCATCAAACTTAAGGTTTTAATCGACCATTAAAAACAATTAAAATTCACACATGAAATTATCAAAGTACCTATTAGTTTTAATAGCTCTATTCCCCTTTTTTGAAACCATTCAGGCACAAGAAGAAAACCTAACGGCAGAACAAGCGTTACAGAAAGAAAATATTCAGACGCAATTTGATGTCGTAATCAAGAAATCCGGAAGGTATCAAGAATACAAGGTGGTAAAACGGATTTGGCTTGATAAGTTAAAAGGAAATACCATAGATTCTCTTAAAACATTAGAAGCTAAATTAAATAGCTCTAATCAAAAAATTGCTGAACAACAAACCTCTATATCAAATCTAGAAACTTCGTTGGCAAAAACAAATGGAGATCTTTCTGCTGTTACCGAAGAAAAAGATAGTATGACTTTTCTTGGGATATCATTTACCAAAGGTAGTTACAAAACGATGATGTGGACCATCGTTGGAGGACTGTTAGCACTACTCGCCTTCTTTGTTTTTAAATTTAAGAATAGTAACTCTGTTACCATTCAAGCTAAAAAAGCGTTAGCGGAGACCGAAGCAGAATTTGAAGATCACAGACGTAGAGCTTTAGAAAGAGAACAAAAAGTAATGCGTAAGCTTCAGGATGAAATCAACAAACAACGTAAAACCGGAGCGAAGTAATATCAATTTTCTGGAATATTAATGTATTGTTTTGCATCTTTGCAAATCTTAATTAAAAAAGATGCGAATAGATATAATAACGGTAGTACCGGACATTTTAAAAAGCCCTTTTGAAGCTTCCATTATGAAGCGTTCTATAGAAAAAGGACTAGTAGAAGTGCATTTTCATAATCTTAGAGATTATACCACTGACAATTATAAGCAAGTGGACGATTATCAATTTGGTGGTGGTGCCGGTATGGTAATGATGGTGGAACCAATCGATAAATGTATCTCTGGATTAAAAGCTAAAAGGACATATGATGAAATCATCTATATGACTCCAGACGGAGAAACCCTAAATCAAAGTATCGCAAATCAACTATCACTAAAAGGTAACCTGATTATTTTATGTGGTCATTACAAAGGCGTAGATCAGCGAGTTCGAGACCACTTTATTACAAAAGAAATATCGGTTGGAGATTATGTCCTTTCTGGAGGAGAATTAGGTGCTCTGATTTTGTGTGATGCAATTATAAGACTAATTCCAGGGGTTCTAGGTAATGAAACTTCCGCATTAACAGACTCGTTTCAGGATGATCTACTAGCACCTCCCATATATACAAGGCCGGCGGACTATAAAGGATGGAAAGTTCCGGAAGTACTTACATCTGGGAATTTCCCAAAAATCGAAGCTTGGCGAGAGGAACAAGCATATCAAAGAACTAAAGAACGCAGACCTGATTTATTGGATGATTAAACGCTATTCTTTCTACTTATTTATTCAGATAACACTTAGTCTAAAACCAATTTTATTTAACTGAAATTCAATAACATAAGAAGCCTTTATTACCTAAAAAGAATAATTATAAAAAATACTTGCAAATCACTAAATAATACTTATTTTTGCAGCCTGATTAAAACAACCTCTGGCGAGAATCGTGAACGTTGCTTTAATAAAAAATAAGTAAACTATCTCAAAAATGGAAGATTTAGTAAAATTCGTACAAGACGAATTTGTTACAAGAAAAGATTTACCTGAATTCGCTGCAGGTGATACAATCACAGTATATTACGAAATTAAAGAAGGAAACAAGACACGTACACAGTTCTTTAGAGGAGTTGTAATCCAAAGAAGAGGTTCTGGTTCTAGTGAAACTTTCACAATTAGAAAAATGTCTGGAACTGTAGGTGTAGAGCGTATTTTTCCAGTAAATTTACCTGCACTTCAGAAAATTGAAGTTAACAAAAGAGGTAAAGTTCGTAGAGCACGTATATTCTACTTTAGAGAACTTACTGGTAAGAAAGCACGTATCAAAGAAAAGAGAAGCTAATTCTTACTTCTTATATCATAAAAAAAGGTTGTCGAATGACAACTTTTTTTTATGAACAAAAGTTAACAACTCTAGTTCATAACCAGTTGATAACTAAAGTTATATAAAAAATTGATCTATCTATTCATTTTACTTATTTTTATATAAGAAATGATATATCAATTTCGAGATGACACAAGGATTCTGGGTATATTTTTTTTCTAAACACGTTCTTTGAACATTTACATAAACCATCTTAAGATTAGGATAAATATAAAACGAAAGTTATTTTTTTGAGTACATCGTTGAAATAAATTTAAGGGTTCTCTTTAAAATCGTTTCAGAATGAAATTCAAAAGAAAAAATTAAGTTTTGACAACTTTTTAATTTTAAGTGGCATTTGACTATTCGGATAAAAAAACGAAAAATTACATTCGTAATTTAGATACAAAAGTGTTCGCAATAGTCTTTCCGAGTAGTATTTAGGTTAACATCGTATTTTCTTTTACAAATTTAAATCTACTCAAAACAGAAATAAAAATATTGGTATAAATCAACGAAAGTTATTATTTCATAGCGGGTAAAACAGCTAACAATCTTATTATTTCTGAACAAAAGCCATATCAAGGTATTCGTATTATGATATGGCTTTTTATTTTTTACAACTATTCCTAAATGAAGCGCTTTTTTTTACGACTACCGTTTTTTCTACCCTCTCTTTTTTAAAGATTTATAATTCAATTCCTTTAACGCAAAACTAACAATATA
The DNA here is from genome assembly GCF_003443675.1 of Aquimarina sp. BL5. Classification (NCBI taxonomy): domain Bacteria; kingdom Pseudomonadati; phylum Bacteroidota; class Flavobacteriia; order Flavobacteriales; family Flavobacteriaceae; genus Aquimarina; species Aquimarina sp. BL5. Next base: position 1,029,081 of record NZ_CP031963.1, read on the forward strand.
CAGGTTGCATTTGCTTCCCTATATTTGTATCTTCGCGCTCGGAAAATCTTACAGCAAATAATATTAGATAACATAAAGTGTTCCGCTAGTATAAATAAGAAGAGGTAATATTATTTGTCCAAGAAAAGTTAAACGACTAATTATTTCCTTAATATATCGTATAATACATAAGATATTAAGCTCAAAAGAATATCTTATCAAAAATCAAAAAATATGGGAATTGAATCCTCTAAAATTGTTTACACAAAAACTGATGAAGCACCTGCATTAGCTACCTATTCTTTTTTACCTATTGTAAAAAAATTCACAAAAGCTGCCAGTATAGAAATAGAGACTAAAGACATATCTCTTGCAGCGAGAATTCTAGCAGTTTTCCCAGAGAATCTTTCAGACAAACAAAGCCAGGCTAATGCGTTAGCAGAACTTGGTGAATTAGCGCTAAAACCCGAAGCTAACATCATCAAACTTCCTAATATTAGTGCTTCTGTTCCTCAGTTAAAAGCTGCAATAGCAGAGTTACAATTACAAGGTTTTAATATTCCCAATTACCCAGAAGAACCTAAGAATGATGCCGAAAAAGAAATTAAAGGCAGATATGATAAAATTAAAGGTAGTGCTGTAAATCCAGTTTTAAGAGAAGGAAACTCTGATCGTAGAGCTCCTAAACCTGTAAAGCAATACGCCAGAAAGAACCCGCACTCTATGGGTGCTTGGAGTAGTGATTCTAAAACACACGTAGCAACAATGGCTAGTGGTGATTTTCGTTCTAATGAAAAGTCTGTCACAGTTGCTGATGCCGGTGATGTAAAAATCGAATTTGTAGATATTAATGGAAATACTACGGTTTTAAAAGAAAAAACTGCATTACTTGCTAGTGAAATCATTGATGCATCTGTTATGAGTAAAAAAGCATTGATTTCCTTTCTAGAAGAGCAAATTGCAGATGCTAAGGAGAAAAATGTATTATTTTCATTACATATGAAAGCTACCATGATGAAGGTGTCAGATCCTATTATCTTTGGACACGCTGTAGAAGTTTTCTTTAAGGATGTTTTTGCAAAACATAGCGAAATACTTGAAGAAATTGGTGTAGAAGTAAATAATGGTTTCGGAGATCTTGTTAATAAATTGAAGAAAATACCAGATGCCGCTAAAAGAACTGAGATCGAAGCTGACATAAAAGCTTGTTACGAAAACGGACCTGAATTAGCTATGGTAAATTCTGATCAAGGAATTACTAATCTTCACGTTCCTAGTGATGTGATTATCGATGCTTCTATGCCCGCTATGATTCGTACTTCGGGTCAGATGTGGGATGCAAATGGTAATACACAAGATACTAAAGCGGTTATTCCTGATAGTAGTTATGCTGGTATATATCAAGAAACGATAGATTTTTGTAAAAAACACGGGGCTTTTGATCCAACTACTATGGGAACTGTACCCAATGTAGGCTTAATGGCTAAAAAGGCTGAAGAATATGGTTCTCACGATAAAACTTTTGAAATTAAAGCAAATGGATCAGTACGTGTGGTAAATGCAACAGGCACTGTTTTAATTGAACATGCAGTAGAAGAAGGCGATATCTGGAGAATGTGTCAAACCAAAGATGCTCCAGTAAAAGACTGGGTAAAATTAGCGGTAAGCAGAGCTCGAGCTACAGGTACTCCTGCAATATTCTGGTTAGATGAAAATAGAGCACACGATGCTAGTTTAATAGAGAAAGTAAATAAGTATTTACCAGAACATGACACAACGGGACTTGATATTAGAATCATGTCTCCTGTAGAGGCTACTAGGTTCTCTTTAGAAAGAATAAAAGATGGAAAAGATACAATTTCGGTAACAGGAAATGTATTACGTGATTATAACACAGACCTCTTCCCTATTCTAGAACTCGGAACCAGTGCCAAAATGCTTTCTATTGTTCCTTTGATGAACGGTGGAGGTTTATTCGAAACTGGTGCTGGTGGATCTGCTCCTAAGCACGTACAACAGTTTAACAAAGAAGGCCACTTACGCTGGGATTCTTTAGGAGAGTTTCTAGCACTAGCTGTTTCTTTAGAACATTTAGGAGAAACTAATGATAATCAGAAAGCTTTAATAATAGCCGAAGCATTAGATCAAGCTACAGAAGCATTTTTAGAAAACAAAAAATCCCCTTCTCGAAAGGTGAACGAATTAGATAATAGAGGTAGTCACTTCTATCTTGCTTTGTATTGGGCTCAAGCACTTGCAGAACAAAATAAAGATGCAGATCTTCAAACGGAGTTTAGTTCAATCGCAAAGCAATTAGCGGATAATGAAACTACAATAATCCAAGAATTAAATGATGCTCAAGGAAATGCAGTGGATATGGGTGGTTACTACTGGCCAGATGTTACTAAAGTAGCTAAGGCAATGCGTCCTAGCCAAACATTGAATAAGATTATAGGATAAACGAATCTTCTTATATAAGAAAAGCGCCATATAATAAATTTTATATGGCGCTTTTTTATAAAGTTATATGTTCAAAATATTAAAAAAGATACGCTACTAAACAAACAAGAGATTTAAAATTGTTTAGTTTTACCAAAGAAAGTATCACCAACTTTCAACACAGACCAGAACTTTTATAGACCAAAAACCCATGTTGCAACTTGTTAAATCATTCAGACTTTTTAGTTTCATCTTTTTAATAGTCATAATATCTTGTAATGAAAAGAAAACAGATGCTATTGACAGTACTAATAAAGAAATAGAACAAGAAGAAACCTTATTCACATTAACAGATCCTAAAGAAACTGGCTTATATTTTGTTAACAAGCTTAAAGAAAATGAAACGTTTAATATTATAACCTATGAATATATCTATGGTGGTGGCGGTGTTTCTGTTGGCGATATTAATAATGATGGATTACCTGATGTTTTTCTTTCGGGAAATCTATCTGGTGGAGGCCTTTTCTTAAATAAAGGTGATCTGAAATTTCAACAAATCTCTAAAACTGCGGGTGTATCACATACTGGTTTTAGCACTGGTACTTCTATGATAGATATCAATAATGATGGCTATCAAGATATATATATCTGCCGTTCTCTAGCTGGAGAACCTGAACTACGAGAAAACATTTTGCTTATTAATAACCAAGATCTCACTTTCACAAATAAAGCGGCTGAATATGGATTAAATGATCAAAGCTTTTCGAACCAGGCTACTTTTTTTGATTATGATAATGATGGAGATCTGGATATGTACTTGCTTAACCATCGTGTAGATTTTATAGATGCTCAAAATATAAAAACAACTAAAGACAAAGAAGGCAATACAATATTATATAAAGACACTAATTACAAAGATGTTAGTGATCGTTTATACCGAAATAATGGAAACGGAACATTTTCGGATGTTACCAAAAAAGCAGGCTTACTCAATAAAGCTTTTGGGTTAAGTGTTACTCCTACTGATATTAATAAGGATGGATGGACCGATTTATATGTGGCAAATGATTACTTGGACAAAGATCATTTTTATATAAACAATGGAGACGGATCATTCACGGATACTATAGACGACATGTTTTTTCATATGAGTAGAAACTCTATGGGATCAGATATAGCTGATTTTAATAATGACGGCCACTTAGATGTAATTAATCTGGATATGATGGCAGAACATAACTATCGCCAAAAACAACTAAAAGGGCAAAGTCCTTATGATTTATATCATATCGCTGTAAAGTTTGGTTTAGGTCATCAAGTGATGCGTAACACATTACAACTAAACAATGGTAATGGCACCTTTAGTGAGATTGGTCAGTTATCCGGAGTATCACATACAGATTGGAGTTGGACACCTTTACTTGCTGATTATGACAACGATGGTTTTAAAGATCTATTCATATCTAATGGGTTCTATAGGAATATAACCGATATGGATTTTTTAAAATATGATTCTAATAATGCTATTGCATCTGGAGGAGGTTCTAAAAAGGTTAACAACATGAGTTTATTAAACTTAATATCTTCAACTCCAGTAGCAAACTATATTTATAAAAATAATGGCGATCTTTCATTTACCAAAAAGTCTATTTCATGGGGATTTGACAAACCTTCGTTTTCTAATGGTGCTGTATACGCAGATTTAGATCAGGATGGTGATCTGGATCTGATTACTAACAATTTTAATCAAGAGGCGTTTTTATACAAAAACAATAGTAGAGAACTAAAATCTAATCATCAATATTTATCTATTCAGTTAAATGGCGACAAAAATAACGCTTCTGGTATCGGAGCTAAAGTAACAGTTACCACAGCAGATGGTATACAATATCAAGAATGTTCTCCATATAGAGGATACCTTAGCTCTGGAGAATCCATTTTACATTTTGGAGTAGGATTAAACAAAAGAATTACTTCTGTATCTGTAGTATGGCCAAATGGGAAATACCAACAACTTAATAACGTTACTGCCAATCAACGCATACAATTAAATATTAAGGATGCAATTGATAAAGCTCCTATAGCAAAGGCTGAAAAAGCTTTCCTAACCAAAGTTAAAAACATTTTTTCTCCTGAATTCCAACATCAAGAAAATGATTATATAGATTTTAAGCAAGAACCCTTACTAGAACATAAATTATCTAATAAAGGTCCTTTCATCTCTAAAGCAGACATCGATAATGACGGACTAGAAGATCTATATATTGGGGGCGCAAACGGATATTCTGGAACTTTGTATGTTCAAAATAATCAAGGAAAATTTATACAAAAGAAGAGTACTGCTTTTGAAATAGATAAAGCTTATGAAGACGCAGAAGCTCTTTTTTTTGATATTGATAACGATCAAGATCTTGATTTGTTTGTAATAAGTGGTGGCTATGCCTTAACATCTAGTTCTTCATTATATCAAGACCGATTATACTTAAATGATGGACAAGGTAATTTTAGTAAAGCTGAAAATGCGGTACCAAATAATTTTCAAAACGGAACTTGTATTGCAGCACATGATATTGATGGAGATGGCGATCTAGATCTTTTTATTGGTGGTGGAACTAAACCTCTATCCTACCCGCTTGGAGAGCAAAGCCAATTCCTTATAAATAATGGAGGTAATTTTACGAATGCAACTGATCTTCTACCAAATAATGGAAATCTTGGAATAGTAAATGACGCACTTTGGATGGATTATGATAATGATGGAAATAAAGACTTGATTCTGGCTGGAGAATGGATGCCAATCACTGTTTTAAAGAATAATAACTCGAAATTCACTGAGATTACAGAGCAAGCTGGTCTTTTAAAAACAGCGGGATGGTGGAATACAATTGAGGCAGCAGATATAGATAAGGATGGTGATCTCGATTTGATTGCTGGAAATCGCGGTGAAAATTCATTTTATAAAGCTTCAGAAGATCAACCTGCGATTATCTATGCTAAAGATTTTGACAATAATGGGCGCATCGATGCATTTCCTTTTTATTATTTCAGTGATGGAAAGAGTTATCCAAAACACGTTTTAGATGAAGTAGCGACGCAGTATCCAGATATCAAAAAGAAATTTAGAAGATATCATAAGTATTCGCAAGCAACGCTGGATTCCATGTTTTCTAAAAAGGAAATGGAAGATGCATTGCAATTTTCAGTACATACATTTAGTAGTGCTTATTTTGAAAACAAAGGCAATGGAACATTTGAGACTCACAACTTACCCAAATCAGCACAATTCTCTGAAGTTCGCGGTATTTTACCCTTAGATATGAATAAAGATGGAAACCTAGATCTTATTTTAACCGGAAACAATTACCACACTGATGTGGAAATGGGACAAAGTGATGCAAGTATCGGTACCGTATTATTAGGTGATGGAACAGGTGATTTTGAAACTATTCCAGTAAGTAAAAGTGGTTTTTCGGTAATTGGAGATACTCGCGGCACCACAACGTTACAGAAAAAAAATGAGACATTAATTCTAACCATATGTAACGAGGGAAACCTTCAATGCTTCACCCATAAGTAAATCATAAAGTACATCTTTAGCATATGCATACCCCTATAAAACGCCATCTTTATAGGTTTTTTTTATTGCCATAAATAAAAAAATGCAAACATGATGCAACCCTTTACTTTTTGTTTTGTCAATAGTAATAACTAGAAAAGAAAAGTAACTTTAAAGAAACTTACAATCAACAATAAATAATTGAAAACTAATATTCTTTATACACATAAGGATCTTATAGAAAAAAGCAAATCTGGTGATCGGAATTCGCAATATAAGCTATATGAACTATATGTAGATGCTATGTATAACGTAAGCATAAGGATATTAGGTATCAGGGAAGATGCAGAGGATATCATTCAGGATAGTTTTGTTGACGCTTTTAAAAACCTAACCTCTTTTAGATATGAAAGTACGTTTGGTTCCTGGTTAAAAAGAATAGTAATCAATAAAAGTATAAATCATTTAAAACTAAAAAAAGTACCCGTCACACCATTAGATCAACATGAATATTATGTAGGTGAAGAAGTTAATGAATCTGTTAAAACAATGGATATAACTAAAATCAAAAAAGGCATAGCACAGTTACCAGATGGATATAAACAGATTATTAATCTATACCTAATTGAAGGATACGATCACATTGAGATTTCCGAGATACTAGAAATTTCTAGTTCTACATCTAAATCACAATATCATAGAGCAAAGAAAAAACTAATTCAGATTATAAATACACTAGAATAAGATGGATGATTTTGAAAAATATATTAAAGAAAATAAACTTCTTTTTGATGATCATAAGCCAGATAGAGCAAAACTTTGGCGACATATTGATGCAGAACTTAACGTTACTTCTAAAGAAAAAATTGCGAAGCTTTGGCTATCTCCATTTATTAAAATGGCCGCTACAATTATCATTCTAATTGGGGTATTTTCTTTGACAACTATTTTCACAGCTTCAAATGAGTCAAATGATTTCGCTAATCAAGAGTTAAACGATATTGACACTTATTATAAAGGTCTTGTTTCATTTCAAGTAGAATTAGTAAAAAACAATGCTAAACTATCCTTAGAAGATAAAGAAGAATTTCTCTCTTTTATGGACGAGTTGGACAAAGAATATCTATTGTTAAAAGAAGAAATGGTCGCCAACCTTAATAATGAATACATCTTGGAAGCCATAGTTCAGAACTATAAAAAAAGAATTGAATTAATAGAAAATCTTTTAGAGCAAATTAAAGATTCAAAAAAATCCGATGATAATGAAGGATATATTTTATAAAAAATTAATACTCTCCTTTTTGATAATCTTCACTGTACATTCTATAAATGCACAAGAAGAACTATCGAAATCGATTGAAAAGATTTATGATTTTACTAATGCTGGAGAACTACAACTAGAAAATAAATACGGTAACATTATTATTAACGGATGGAGCCAGAACAAGATAAAAGTTTCTATAGACATTGTAGTTAACAAAAAAGATAAAGATGATGCCGAAGATCTTTTAGCGAGGATAAAACCATCCATAACAACTTTAGATCAGTCTATAATCATATTCTCTAACATTGAAGAGAAAAGTGACAGCTTTTTCTCCAAAGTATTTAATCGTGTAAACCCTTTTGATTTTGACAAAGGAAGCATCCAGATAGATTACCGAATAAGTCTACCTAGTAATGCAGAGATTCAAGTAACAAATAAATTTGGGGATATTGTTATCAATGATTGGAATGGAAAGCTAAAAACAAATTTACAACACGGCGATATGTGGATTAATAACGACATTATTAATGCTAATATCGAAATGAAATTTGGCAAATTACAAACCAAGTCTATCTCATATGGAAAGATAGCATTAAAAAATAGCGAATTTGATCATCAAACTTCTAAAAACCTTAGAATTATAAGTAGTGGATCTACCATTATGATTGACCAAGTTACTGATCTTGAAATTTATTCTAGTAAAGATAAAATCACCATAGAAAATATTGAAGAGATAAAAGGAGAACTAAAGTTTTCAAATATCATATTGGAAAACTTAAGAAATGAGGTAGATCTCATAATGGATGTAGCAGATTTTAAGATTAAAAACATTCTAAAACCGAATGCAAATATTAATATTAACCAAAAATCTTCTGAACTAAGCATCAACATATCTGATCTTAATTTTGATTTCAGTGCTTCGTTGGAACAAGGGCTATTGAGAATCCCTAAGACATTTAAAAACATTAAAAACACGGTAATAGATACTAAAAAAAGAATACGAGAGATCAAAGCTAATTATGGAATAGATTCTAACAAAGGTGCCTTTCATATAACTGGTATAAAAGGAGTTATCATCCTAAAAGAAGAATAAAAGACAATCAAAACCATTTATCAAATCAATAATCAAATCAATACTCATGAAAAAATCAATCAAATTACTAATTACTTTTCTATTGATTAGTATATATCAAATCAGTGCTCAAGAACCAAAAGATGAAGATTATATAGAATTTAATGATCGTAAAAATATTGTACACGGAGTTTACCTTGGTTTTAGTGCGAGTTATGGAGAAATTGATGGGGGAAATACAGCATTAATTGGCTTTAAGTTGGCATATGTAGCCAACAGACAATTCGAAGTAGGTTTTGGTATGAAAAGTTTTTACTCTCAACAAAACCTGCCCGGGATATCTATTTCTAATGATGAAGACTTAATTGGAGCATATGCAGGTATGCACTTAGAACCCATATTATTCAGTAAATCTAGAGTTAATCTATCATTTCCTTTACTAATTGGATTTGGTGTTGCTGGTTATATAGATCGTCAATTCAACGATAACGATGAATTTGACGAGAATGATTATGACTCGGATGCATTGTTCGTAGCAGAACCTGGAATAAATCTACTATTTAATGTGTCTAGATTTCTACAACTAGAAGCCGGTGTAAAATATAGATTCTCGAGTAAATTTAATATCCATCCTAGTGGTATAGATCGAATCAATGGATTTTCTGCGGGGTTCGGGGTCAAAGTAGGAGTTTTTAATCTTGGTAGAAACAGATATAAGAAAAAAGCTCCAAAAAAATAAATCTCTAAAAAAGATCTATTAAATACTTATTATCAAATGATTACAAAAAATAACAGTCATTTTAAAATATCTGTAAATTAAATAAAATATAATTAGGCATAAAAATTGATACAATGAATTTGTATAAAAAAGAAATGTTACCAAAGCCCCAAATGAAAACTAAAGTTATTATAAAAACCAAAAAAATTGATACTAACTATGTATTTTCAGACAACAGCCAAGTATATCTTAAACGCAAATCAAGTACTAAATCCGCAAATAGTAATTCTTTACACTCCCAAGAATGGTATCCCGTTAATTTTTGCTGGAAATCTTAATTAGGAAAAACACTCTTTGGTTTTCAAAGTATTTATTTTAATAATTAAATAACATCTGTATATCCAAATTGTCTGTAGATTTATAAAATAAAAAATGCTGTAACAAGTCTCGTACTTTTACAGTCTCCTTTATACACCTATCTGAAAAACATATCTTTTGAAAAAACATATATCTATTCACACACTGCTAGTAATGCTATGCACGCTAGTTCATTATTCCTCTATTGGGCAAGAAAAATTCACTATTAACGGTACTATAACTGAGCAATCCAGTAATGAAACTCTAATCGGTGTTAATGTCCTTTTTCCAGAAATCGGTAAAGGAGTCGTCACCAATGAATATGGATTTTACTCTATCACCTTACCCGAAGGAACTTATAAACTGCAAATTAGCTACTTAGGATTTAAAGACATTATTCAGGAAATCACCTTGAATGAAGATAAAAAACTGAATTTTCAATTATCGGAAGCTTCAGAAATGTTAGACGAAGTAGTAATCACCGAAAACGTTGAAAAAGTAAATATTAAGAATCCGCAGATGAGTCTTAACAAACTAACAGCGGGAACTATTAAACAAATTCCGGTAGTTCTGGGGGAAGCAGATGTTATTAAATCTATCATACTACTGCCAGGTGTAACTAGCGGTGGTGAAGGCGCTTCAGGGTTTAACGTTCGTGGTGGTGCGGCGGATCAAAACCTAATACTATTAGATGAAGCTACAATATTTAATTCTTCTCACCTTTTTGGATTCTTTTCGGTTTTCAATCCAGATGCTATTAAGGATATCAAACTTTATAAAGGAGGCATCCCTGCAAAATATGGAGGCCGAGTGTCTTCGGTTCTAGATATCTATCAAAAAGAAGGAAATAGCAAAGATTTTCATTTCAACGGAGGTCTTGGGTTAGTATCTAGTAGATTATTGGCTGAAGGACCTTTTATAAAAAGAAATAAAGGAGCCTTTCTTGTTGGAGGCCGAGCATCTTATGCCCATCTTTTTCTCCCTATATTAGATGATGGTAACGATAACGTAGCTTATTTTTATGATCTAAATGCAAAATTCAATTATAAGATTAATGAGAATAACAATATATTTATATCCGGTTATTTCGGGCGTGATGTATTCTCTATTAGCGAAAGTTTTAGAAACACTTATGGAAACAGAGTTTTAAATCTAAGATGGAATCATCTGTTCTCAGACAAACTATTCTCCAACTTATCTTTAATATATTCAGATTACTTCTATGGGTTAGAACTTGATTTTGTAGGGTTCGAATGGGACTCTGGTATTAGAAACTTAAATGTAAAATATGACTTAAAACATTACTTAAGTGATAATTTTCAGCTTAATTATGGTATTAATGATATCTACTACCGTTTCAATCCGGGTGAGATAAAACCAAATCGTGATGATTCTGGAATCACAAGGGATAAACTTATTGATAAATATGCAAATGAATTAGGAGTTTATATAGATGCTGAACATAAAATTTCAAATAACCTCTCTTTACAATACGGAGTGAGACTTAGTAACTTCACCAGATTAGGGCAAGATGAATTGAATATCTACGAAAATGATAATCCACTTTTATTTGATGAGGAACTTCAAATTTATGAGGCTGCAGATCCAATCGGAACCGAGAGAATTAGTAGAAGTGATCAAATAGAAAATTTCACTAATCTAGAGCCTAGAGTGGCATTAGCTTATGCTTTTAACGATAACACTTCTATAAAAGCAAGCTATAATAGAATGGCTCAATATCTGCATCTATTATCTAATACCAGCTCTCCTACTCCACTAGACGTTTGGACACCAAGTGGGAAGTATGTTAAGCCTCAATTATTAAACCAATATGCGTTAGGATACTTCAAAAGTATTAAAGATGATGCCTATTCTTTAGAAGCTGAAGTGTTTTATAAAGATATAGAAAACAGAATTGATTATATCGATGGCGCAGAGCTTATTGCAAACGATGCAATCGAACAAGAGATCCTTAATGGAGAAGCGCGAGCTTATGGTTTAGAATTATTAATCCGAAAGAATCAGGGCAAGTTTAAAGGATGGTTAGCATACACATTATCTAAATCAGAACAACGAACTCCAGGAAGAACACCTGTAGAAACAGGTATTAACGATGGAGAATGGTATAATACTCCTTTTGATAAAACTCACGATATTTCTTTTAATGGGAGTTATGAATTGAATGAAAAATGGAAATTTAATGCAAATTTCCTATTTCAAACAGGACAGCCTACGAATTATCCGTCTGGACAGTTTGAGTTTCAAGGGTTAGTGGTACCTATTTTTGATGGCTTACGTAATGACCAACGTTTACCAGCTTATCATCGTATGGATGTTTCAGCTACATTAACACCAAGAAAAAATAAAAATAGGAAATGGCAAGGAGAATGGGTTTTTAGTATTTATAATTTATATAATCGTAGAAACGCTGCCTCAATAACCTTTAGTCAAAACACAGAAACTCGGGTTAATGAGGCGGTAAGGACTTCTATTTTCGGAATTGTACCTGCAGTAACTTATAACTTTAAATTTTAGTAAGATGAAAAAACTAATATATATTATAATCGGACTTGCCATATTTACGAGTTGTGAAGATGTTATTGATGTGGATGTTCCTAATGGTGAACCAAGATTAGTTATTGACGCTTCTTTTGAAATTTATTTAGATGAAACCCCAATCGATGCATTAGGAGGTGTACGACTTACGTTATCTGCTCCTTTTTTTGATGATGATGTCCCAACAGTAAGCAATGCCACTGTGTTCATTACTAATCTTTCTGATAACAATATCTTTAATTTTGTAGAATCATTAGCAGAACCTGGACTTTTTATTCCGGAAGACTTTAATATTATCCCCGAATTTGATACAGATTATGAACTAACCGTTATTTATGAAGGAGAAACATATAAAGCTATAACTCAGCTTATCCCAACTACCGCTATAGATAATATAGAGCAAGGAGACGGAACATTGTTCGAAGGAGATGAAACTGAAATCATAGTTTTCTTTACAGATGATGGTAACAGAGATGATTTTTATTTATTCGATTTTGATTTTAATTTATACCTCCCTAGTGAAGATCGATTCTATCAAGGCGAGGCTTTTAATTTCTCTTATTTTTATGAAGATATGGTAGGAGGCGAAGAAGTGACTATCAAAATTCTCGGCATTGACGAGCGATACTATAACTATTCTAACATACTAATAGAACAAAGCGAACAAGAAGGAGGAAATCCTTTTCAGACACCTCCTGTACAAATACGAGGAAATATTATTAATACCACGAATCCTAATAATTTTGCATTAGGATACTTTAATTTATCGGAAGCAAATCGTTTTCAATTTACTATAGAAGAGTAATCATGAAAATCAGTATTTTTGAAGCATGACATTTACCAAGATCACAGAACAAGCTTCAAACTATGATCATCTGGAAAAGATGACCATTTCACAATTATTATCTAATATTAATAAAGAAGATAAAACGGTTCCTGAAGCTGTAGAAGAATCTATTCCTCAAATCGAAGCATTAGTCTCCCAAATTGTTGAGAAACTAAAAAATGGTGGTAGACTTTTCTATATGGGAGCAGGAACTAGTGGTAGATTAGGTGTAGTAGATGCTAGTGAATGCCCTCCTACTTTTGGAGTTCCTCATGAGTTAGTGATCGGTTTAATTGCAGGTGGTGATCCTGCTATTAGGAAAGCAGTAGAGTTCGCTGAAGATAATACAGAGCAAGGATGGAAAGACCTAGATACTTATAAAATTTCCGAAAAAGATATTGTTATCGGTATCGCAGCTTCTGGTACAACACCTTATGTCATCGGAGCTCTTAAAAAATGTAATGAATCTAATATAATTACTGGTTGTATTACCTGTAATGAAGGAAGTCCATTAGCAACAACCGCGCAATATCCAATTGTGGTTACTGTTGGACCAGAATTTGTTACTGGAAGTTCACGTATGAAAGCTGGTACTGCTCAAAAATTAGTGCTGAATATGATATCAACTGCTACTATGATTCAATTAGGAAGAGTAAAAGGCAATAAAATGGTCGATATGCAACTCAGCAATAATAAACTGGTCGATCGTGGTACACGGATGATCATGGAAGAATTGAAAATTGAAAGAGCAGTAGCTTCAGAACTATTAGAAAAATATGGTAGTGTTCGTAACGCAATAAACAATTATGGAGCCTAAAAGAACGGATAAAGAATTACTTGGTAAAGGAGTGCAGCGTATGGCAATTGCATTGATATTTATGTTTATTAGTCCAGTTGTTATACACTCTGCATTTAAGAATCAAGATCATCCTTACTATATTCCTATTTTAATTTTAGGTCTGACTGGAGCGGCTTTTGCCATATTTATGGCGTTTAGAGGGTTAAAAACAATTATGGATTCCATATTTGGTAAGAAATAAATGCTATTTTTAATACGATACTTATTAAAAATGTGAAAAGAGTGATCTTATTCCAAAACCACCCTTTCTCAAAATATTATTTAATATAAGAACTATCTGTATTAGTTCCCTGCTCCTGCATCTGCACAATCATCTGGTAAAGCATCATACTCTGTTGCAAATACATCATCGGCAATACAGTCAAAATCTCTATACACTTCAATAAGTTGTCTAAGAGATTCACAAGTACCTTGATTTTGATTCGCATTATATGCAGTAATTGCAGCTTCAACATTTAGTTTAGAAGCCAAAGTCTGATTTTCGCAAGCCACGTCATCTATCAAATCTTGAGCATCATCACTACCACAAGAGGTTATGAATAAAACAGATGCTACTAATGTTGCTTTTCCTAAGTTTTTAAAAAAATTGTTTTGGTTTTTCATTACTTTTTTGTTTTGAAATAAATTGTTAAATCAGCTGTAAACTTAGAAGTCTTATCCTCAAATAAAATCTTACTGAGGACATTCGAACCAATTTTGTTGACTAACAGCTAATTTGAAAGGAGCAATGCAATTTCTCTATATATTTTTTGATTATGACTGAACAACGACCTTGTAAGAAGTCGATCATCCTATTACAAGCTAAATCTTTAAGTATTCATTTCGTTAAAGACCACAAAATCCCCTACAAACATCCTTAGATAATTACCATTCGTCCCCACTCCTTAGTTTAGAATAATACTTAATATTAATTTAATGGAACAAATAGAGTATGCTCTATGTCAACACAAAAATACTATGGCAACAGATACACAAGTACAAATATTTATAGACGGAGAACAAATTCCGGCGTTTCAAAATCTATCGTTACATCAAGAAATTGATGCACATCATAGTTTTGAGTTAACCTGCCGAAAAGATGTATTAGAAAATGTCACAGATAATATAACCGGAGAGAGCGCTAATTTTTTAGGAGCAGTTTTTCTTTTGAAAATTCAGTCAGTTAATGGTTTTTCTGATGATGAAATATTAGAATTTAAAGGGATTGTAACTACTGTAAATACTGTTAAGGGATTCTATCAAAAAACGGGAGACCTTGTCCATATCTTAGGTAAAAGTTGCAGTATCATTGCTGATGACGGACCTCATTATACTTCTCATCAAGACATTGGAATATCAGAAATTTTAGAAAAAACATTCTCAGGATACGATAAAGGGGTTTTGCAATGTAATATTTCTCCAAAAAAAGCAACTCCTATTCACTATAGTGTACAACAAGAAGAGAGTGCTTTCCAATATGCAAGTAGATTAGCAGCTCAATATGGAGAATGGTTTTATTATAATGGTACTAAATTAGTTTTTGGCAAACCTGAAGGTAAAGATCCCGTAAAGTTGCGTTATGGATATGACCTTCTTGAATTATCAATGAAGCTAGAAGCCATTCCTAATAATTTCAAATATTTCACCAATGATTACCTAACAGATGGGTATCATGAAGTGAAAACAAAAGAACTAAATTCTAACACAAAAGGATTTATATCCACTGTTAGTCAAAAAAGCGATAAACTATTTCGGAAGGAAACCCAGGTTTTTGTAAGTGCTCATGATGATCCACAAATGAAATCCAGAATTGATGATCAGATATTACATCAAAAACAAGCTAACGAAGTTAATCAGATAAAGGTAACAGGAAAAAGTAGCAACCCAAGTATTACAGTAGGTAGTACTATAGTAATAGACGGAGAAACCTCATCCTATGGTGGTTACAGAATTACAAAAATAAAACACAGTTGTACTGAAAATGGCAGATACGAAAACACTTTTGAAGCCGTTACCGCAGAAACTGATGCCTATCCTAAAACGTCTATCAAAGCATTCCCGAAAGGTAAATCTCAGACAGCTGTTATAGTTGATAATGTAGATCCTGAAGGAATGGGACGCGTAAAAATACAATATGCCTGGCAAAAAGAAACAGGAGAAACTTCGCCTTGGATCAGACAAGCCAGTCTTGCAGGAGGTCCAGGGCAAGGAATGTATTTTGTACCAGAAAAAGGAGATGAAGTTATTGTTGATCACGAAGGAGGAAATGCAGAAACACCGATTGTAAAAGGTAGTGTAACCAATGCCTCTTCTGTACCTGAGAGTTTTAAGAGTGGGAATAATCACCTTAAAGCAATCAAAACCCGAAGTGGGAATCAAGTAACATTAAATGATGCAGATGGTAGTGTAACCATAGCAGACCCAAGCGGAAATACAATTGTCATGGGTGGCAATGGAGAAATCACGATTAATGCACCAAATAAAATCACCTTCACCTCTACTGATATTGCTATAGAAGCTAGCAATAACTTAACGATGAATGCAGGTAGTAATATTGCTGCTAGTGCTTCAAGCAATATGAGCTTGGATGGAGGTTCTAATTTTAGTGCTAGTGGGGGTTCTAAAGCCTCACTTAAAGGAAAAACTACTTCTATTAGTGGAAAACGAATTTCTATTACTGCATCAGTAATGGCGAATATACAGGCCGGAGTAGCAATGTCTCTTGCGTCGTTAGGTATAGGTATTGTAGCTGGCGCTACTGCTAAGTTTTTTGGAGGTAATGTTAAAGTAAAAGGAGGAAATGTTGAGATCAATTAACAAAAAATATCATTATGGAAGTAATAGAAAAACAAAGTATTTCGCTACCTAAAACTCCTATACTACTTCGTTATGATATCCAAATAGCAGAAGAGGTGATTATTGGAGGAAATAGTAGTAGTCAACTTTTTTCATACAAGACTACTAAAGAATTAATTAAGGTTGATGAGATTGGTTTTTTATATAGTATTAAAGTAGAAGAAGATACCTACACAAATAGTAATCCAAATATTACACAAGTGAAAGAGCTTTCTATTATACATCATAACTTAGTTTTATATACAAATATTCATGGACAAATAATAGATGTAGTAAATAGTGCATTTATTAAACAAGAATGGGATACAGCTATGGATAAATTGATTTCAAAGTATAAAAAGGACCTTTCTTCAAAAGAAACTATTCTTAATATAAAAAATATGCTTTCTGAAAAGAAGCATTTTTTAGAATATATCAAAAATCATTATTTAATGAAAGCACTGTTTCCAGATATATATCATCTAGAATTTGGGAAGCAACTAATTAATAATAATAAAGTTAGAGAACCTATGACTAGTATTGAAATGCCCATACAAATGACAGGAACAATGACCTTAGATAAAAATAAAAGTCTAGTGAAAATACTTCAAATGGGGAAATTAAACGATGAAAAATTTGATGGACAACCAATAAAAAAAGAATTAAGAGAAATATATGATATCCCTAATATGCCCGTCGAAATCAACTTAAATATTTTTGAAACTTGTGAGTTAAATTCTTCTTTTTTGATGATTGAAAAAGTTAATTGTCAGGAAATTCAAATAGGACCAGAATATCTTATCAGGCACGCTATAAAGACGAACCTTATAAAAAAAGAGAGATGAGCGCATTAGAATATGTACCAGAAGGTACCTCTTTGAAATGTAGCAATGCAGTTTCTTGTGTTCCTGCAGAAATCAAAGTGACCAACAATAAAAATGTAAAACTTTATGGAGAAAAAATGGCTTCAATGGCTGACATTGCTCCAGAAATAAATATCCCATGCTTTGGACAATGTAAAAATGGACTAAAAACGTGTGTGCCTGCTCCTTCAAAATGGGAGAATGTATCGTCATTAACTACGGTTTCTGGAAGTAACTATTTACTAAGTGATAGTTTCTCAATGTGTGGTCAAGGAGGAAAAATTGAGATAGATCTAAATGTGACTTTTACTAAAGAAAAGGATAGTATGTTGTCCGGTAATGACAAAAGTTCAGGCGAAACAGGTTCTAATGGATCAGGCTCTGGAGCTGGCGGAAAGTCAAGTGGAAATGGTTCTGGTAATAACAAGTCGAAACCAGAAGAAGATCTATCGAATTTACCCCAAACAATAATAGATAAAACGGATGAAAAAGGATTTAGATATCTTGTCGATGATGAGTTACGACTTGATATTGCTAGCAATCAAGATTATATTAGAGAGAATAACAACAAAACCTTTTCTGATATTGGTTTTCAATGTTTAGTAGAAAATCCTACACATGCAATCCCAGGTATAGATTTTATGAGGGGTTGTTTTCCTCCTCCTAAAATTATTGATGGCCTTATTGCTATTCCTAGAGATTTTATTATTAATAGAGGACAAGATATAGTTGCCTCAGGCACTACAGACATTTATGATTTGGGAGTAACTGTTAAAGACATAGGTGTTTTGGGTATTGAAAAGGCTGGAGAAGCCTGGGATGCAGCTCCAGATACTTTTGAAACACTTTCTAACGCTAGTTTTGAAGATTACAAACAAATGGGTAGCGACATGTTTGATAATTTAAAGAATCTACCAGGAAAAGTAGGTAGTAGTATAGGACAAGCAGCAGGAGGTTGGTTAAAAAGTAAAGCTGATGATGTGAAAAATGCTTGGGGAGCTACAAAAGATTTTGCAGCAGACCCATCGGCCCTTAATGGGTCTATACTTTCTACAAATGTTAGTAAAATAATTCCTGAAGGTCTAAAAAGACCTGTAAAAACAATTAACAACATAATTAAGCCCAAAAAAGGAAAAGCCGCATCAGTTGAAGAAGAAGCTGCAAGAAAAAAAAAGAAAGAAGCAGAAGAGGCTAGAAAAAAGAAAGAAGCGGAAGAAGCTAAAAAAGCTGAGGAGGCAAAAAAACAAAAAGAGACCGCTATATGCGATAAAAACAAACAAAAGAATCAAAGTTGCGGTGATCCTGTGGATATTGTAACAGGAGTCGTGGTATATGATTATGTAGATTTTGAAATTCCGGGAATAATACCTTTAAAATGGGAACGTAATTGGTATTCAGATTCTGAATACTTAGGACCTCTTGGTCATGGTGTTCATCATAGCTATGATATAAGAATAAAACAATTAAAACATAATTTAAAAGTGATATTACCGGATGGAAGACCTGCTTTTTTCCCCATCATAGATACGCACACTAGAGAGTTTTACAATGTAAAGGAAAAACTAACACTGACTTTAGCAAAGGATGAAACTTATGAACTATTCGACCATGAAGCGCAACTCACTTACAAATTTCAAAATAGAACCGGTCAAATAAAACTTTCAAAAATTTATAATAGTGACGGTTCTACTATACATTTTCAATACATTAATACAAGATTACATAGAATTATTGATACTGTTGGAAGAGTTATCAAACTTCATGTTGATCAGCATGAATTGATCACAAAAATCACACTTCATCATAAAGGGAAAGAGAAAACCTTAGTAAGTTATACGTATAATGAGGCTAAAGATATAATGGCTATTGAAGATGCTCTGGGACAAACAACTAGAGTAACTTATAAAAATCATTTGATGTTTTCTAAAACGGATCGTAATGGGCAAACTTATTATTGGGAATATGATGGTTTTAAAACAGGTGCGAAATGTGTACATACTTGGGGAGATGGTGGTGTTTTGGATTATACAATAGAATATGGTCCGGAATGTAATATTATTACAAATTCTTTAGGGCATCAATCTCTATATTATTATGAAGGTAATCTAGCAACCAAAGTTGTAGATCCGTTAGGTGGTGAGATCACTAAGAAATATGATAAGAATCAAAACCTTATTAAATTTATAAATGAAGAAGGTAATCAAACAAATTATGATTATGATGATAAAGGTAATATTATAGAAGTAAAGTATAGCGATGGGGCTTCTTCAGGATATACTTATGATAATAAAGGGCGCCTACAACTCAAAACGTTTCCTGAAGGTGGAAGTCTTATAAAATCTTACAAAAAAAACCGATTAGATTGTATTATTTCTCCAGACGGAATAATGACAACCTTTGAATATGACCAAGAAGGTTTAATTACCAAAGTTTTCGATAATCTAGATAATGAAACCCACTTATTTTATGATGAGGATAAAAATCTAATTGAAATTAAATTGCCCAATGGTGCTATTTCTTCGTGGGAATATGATGAATGGGGACAATGTATTGCCGCCATCAATCCGGAGAAACACAAACAACAATTTCATTACGATATATTAGGAAGAGTTACCCAAGTAAAATTACCTGATAACAATACCATTAAGTTAAAATACAATGGATATGAACAGGTAGTTGAAGTAATAGACAAACACCGTACTATAAAGTTTGAATATACACTTGTTGGTAGTCTCAAAACGCGAGAAGAAAATGGTAAAAAAGTATACTTTAGATATGATAATGAAGACCAATTACTTGGAGTCATCAATCGCCAAGGAGAATCTTATAACT
This sequence comes from Aquimarina sp. BL5, assembly GCF_003443675.1. Taxonomy (NCBI): domain Bacteria; kingdom Pseudomonadati; phylum Bacteroidota; class Flavobacteriia; order Flavobacteriales; family Flavobacteriaceae; genus Aquimarina; species Aquimarina sp. BL5. The sequence goes on from NZ_CP031963.1 coordinate 1,049,216, forward strand.
TTACACGCGATGCCAAGGGTAATATAATTAGAGAACAAGGGTATGATGATATTACACGCTATTTTAGTAGAGACAAAGCAGGTAAAGTATTAAAAGTAGAGCGTCCTGATAATAAATATAGTATTTATGAGTATGATAAAGGCAGCCGCATTTCTCGAGTAGAACATCATGATGGAAGTTGGGCTACATATAGCTATAATAAAGAAGGGTTACTAATAGAAGCTATCAATCCAAACAGTCAATTAAAAATTCTTAGAGATGAAGCAGGAAGAATACTATCAGAAAATCAAGATGGACATGTAGTAACTAGTGATTATGGAGAATTAGGAATACGGACAGCAATTAAGAGTAGTTTAGGTGCTGATATCAACTTCGGGCATTCTGCTATAGGTGAAGGAACTAAAACAACAGCTAAAACCGGAAAAAGCAAAACCTGGGAAGCCGATTATAAGTATAACAGTTTAGGAATGGAAACTGAACGTATACTTTCTGGCGGTGTAACCAGTACTTGGAATTACGATAGCGCTGGTAGACCATTACTACAAAAAGTAAGAAACCAAGGCGGAGAACAAAGAAACCGTTCTTATAACTGGGATGTCAATAATAAATTAAAAAAAATTACAGATAACTTAACTAGAGGAATTGTTCAATTTAGTTATGATGATTTTAACAATCTAGCTTCTGCTCAGTACGAAGATGGCAGTTACGATTATAAACTACCCGATGAAGTTGGAAACCTATATCGCACCAAAGGTAAGAATGACAAAGAATATGGTAAAAGTGGTAAACTCCTACGATCGGGAGGAACAACATATAGGTATGATGAAGAAGGAAATTTAATACAAAAAGATACCCCAAAAGGTCTCTGGAAATACCAATGGGAAGCTGGGGGAATGTTACATAGCGTTACCAAACCAGACAAAACCCAAATAGTATTTGAGTACGATCCTCTGGGTAGACGAATCACAAAAAAAACACTATCATCTCAAAAAGAGTCAGGAGATGATAAAATTACAAGATGGATTTGGGATGGAAATGTACCGCTACATGAATGGAAATACAATCTAAAACACCGACCCAAAACGATAATCGACGAGTCAGGAAACATCTCAAAAGATAAAAAAGAACCTGTAGAAGAATTAATTACTTGGGTATTTGATCAAGGAACTTTTAAACCCGCAGCAAAAATAACTAAAGATGAAACCTATTCTATTATTACCGACCACCTAGGTACCCCTATAGAAATGTACGATAGTAAAGGTAAAAAAACTTGGGCTGTAGAGTACGACATATATGGAAAAGTTCGTAAACTTGTTACAGGTTCGTTGAATGATTGCCCATATAGATATCAAGGACAGTATGAAGACACTGAAACTAATCTATATTATAATAGATTTAGATACTATTCACCAGATTCTGGAACATATATTTCCCAAGATCCAATCAGGTTATCAGGAAACAATCCTAATATTTATGCGTATACTCATGATAGTAATACTTGGATCGATGTTTTTGGGCTTGATGAAAAATATAAAGCAGAAACAGTTAATGGTCGTAAGGTTTATAAAAACAATAAAGATGTCACACCTGGAAAACCAGAAATAGTGGATTCAAGTGTTCATCCTTCTATTAGAGAAAGAATCAACAATGGTGAAACAAATTTAGATTTAATGAATGCTGGAAATGCTCCTATTGGACCAGATGGAAAGCAGATTAACCTTCATCATATTACAGGAGAAGAACCTGGAGCGATGGTAGAATTAACAGCAACAACTCATAAAAAATTTCATAAGGAATTACACGGATTGATTGAAGATGGAAATAGTTTTAGAAATAATAAAGAATTAAAAAATTCATATAATAATTTTAAAAAGAATTATTGGAAAGAACGAGCTAAAGATTTTGGAAAATAAAATTAATTATGAAGTATTTAGAATTTGCATTAAACGTTAAAGAAAAAAACAAAGATTTAGAAATTTTTGGAGGAGTTCACATTGATGAAATCAAAAAAACAGAGAAACAATTGATGATAAAATTCCCAAATGAATACGTTAGTTTTTTAAGGCAATGTGGTACGTGTGGTTATGCGGATACATTTATTTCTGGGTTGTTTTTAAAATGGGATAATATGGAATCTAGAGGAAGTATTTTAGCTGATACTATTTTCGCAAGAAAACATCATAATTTAGATAAAAAATATGCAGTCTTAGAATATGCAGAGGATGACAATTATTATCTTCTAGAAGTATCATCAGATATAAGACAAACAAAAGGCAAGGTATTTAGCGTTGATATTGACTTTAAATCTCAATTAAAAGCACCTAATTTGGTTTTTGAATCTTTTGAAGAATACTTTAAATTTTTTATTGACTCAGAATAATTTTTAATATTTAGATAGGTTCTAGTTAATTCTAAAAACCAGTAGCTATTAAAGCCAATTTCCAACAAATAGTAATTATTAATAAGAAATTGAAAAGTCGAAACGAAAAAACAATGAAAACCTATTATAATGATACCCTTAGAAAAGTAACGTTCGAAAACAAATCGATAGATTTAATTGATGCGAAAGATTATTTTAAGGCTTTATCGGATGATTCTAAATCCTACATAGGTTTTCTAGATGTGCATGATGAGGTGGTTATCTTTAAATGGTTAGAAAAAGACAAATGGTTGATTGATCATCCCGTCGTACCAGATACTTTACACAGACAGCGATATGTCACCAAAGAAGAATGTTTAGCTTTTATAGAAAAAATATATCAAGAATACGACATATCTGGTTTTGAAGGCTTCGAGGATGTCCCAATACAAAACTTCACCTTAGATGAAATCCTAGAATTTAAAGAAGAAGATGGGTATCTTTTAAGAGAAGAAGAGCCTCCTGTAAAAAAAGTAGATTCTTATAGAAGTGTAGTATCAAAAGTAAAAAAGACCAAAAAACCTTCGATTATCCTTGGAGATATTTCAATTCCAAAAGAAGAACGAAAATTAAAATCCACTCCTAGAGTTACAGCCAAAAAAAAATCAAGTATCTCTACTTCTCCACTTAAACGGTTTAAAACATCGGCAGAAGAATTAAAAACAGAAAAACAAAAACCTAGCACAGCTAAAACTATTGTAAAACCAGCTGAAAAAAAACCAACTAAAGATAAAACTAGTCGTACTAACCTCCTACATCTAGGGAAGACAACAAAACCTAAGAAAGAAAATAAATCTTCTTTAGTCATGGGAGAACAACTTGGTACAAATAAAAAATCAACAACCACTCCTACTCCATCAAAACCTAAAAACAACAGTAGTAGTTCAAAAAAACCAAGACCTTCTGATGATAATAGCTTTTTTAGTATTTAACTAATTTTATGTATTAGAAATCCTATTACTTCTTTGAGGTATTGTTAATTTTCGTATTCAACATTTCATCACTAAATTTCACAATCCAGATTTAAGTTATACAACCTATTATGCACATCCACATCAATCTGTTGTTTATCCACAATTTTAGACCAAAGTTCCACTATACAAATAGTATCTTGTTTCTAAATAATACCTTAAATATACTTATTACATCGTGTAATAAATGAACTTAAATTTTTTACATTATGATTAACAAATTATCAAACTTAGGAAAAGCTTTAACCAGAGAACAACAAAAAACAATCAATGGAGGGTTACTCTTACCTTGCCATAATAATAGAGATTGTGAAGATCTTACTGCTAGTTATAATTATCAGTGTGTTGCCGTTCCTAGTTCTCCATTCGGTAGACTATGTGTTTTAAGATAATACAAAACGTTATAATAATTAAAATTTTTACACAATGAAAAAAAACATTTTAAACTTAGAAGGAGTTAAAGTGCTCGGAAAAGAAGTTCAGAAAACTGTAAATGGTGGTTATGATGGATGTGATTGCGGAGTGGTTACCAATATGCCATTTTTCTGTCCATATAGACCTTGTAACTAAAAGAAAATAGTTAGTTATTTTTTAATTGAGAATAACGGATTAAAACCCTCATCTATTTTTAAAAATAGATGAGGGTTTTTTATAATTGATTGATGATATTTAATATTAGTCTAAAACCATAAGTTCATACGCTGGCAAATACGTTTTTACATTACTAAATTCTGTATTAAATAATCGAACCCGGTATGTTCTTCCTTCTGCTAAATCTTTATTTGGAACCGATGGTGATATCAATTCGAATGACAAATTATTAGTTCCATTGATGAATTGTTGCGTAGCACTTTCAAAAACAAGCACCTGATCTGGTGTATCTTCTCTTATTAAGACATCAGAAATATTTACTTCATGAATCTGAAAACCTATCTCTCCAAAATCAACGTCGAATGGACCATCTCCTTCTATAAAAATAGGATCTATAACAGCATCTAAAGTAACATCAATAAAGAATAGAGCAATAACTCCTACTTCCGATTCAATATAACTATACTCAGAACTTACTCTTAGATCACCACACTCACCCTCACTAATAATTATAGCTCCAAGATCTTCTAATGTACAGACTTCCTCCGGAATTTCATTAAGCTGTAGGTTCCCGGATATGTCTAAAACGTCCAAAATAGTAAGTGCTCCTAATTCTTTAGGTACATCTGTAATCATATTATTACTTAAGTTGATCGTTTTAAGATTTATTAACTCTCCTATCCTAGTGCTAATTGTATTAATATGGTTGTTTTCTAAATTTAAATCTGTTAATTGAGTCAACATACCGATTTCGTCCGGTATAATGCCATCTACAGTCGTTAGAAACCCTATATTATTATTTGATAAATCTAATTTCTTAAGCGAACTGGCACCAAAAATACTTCTATTAAAAGTTTGTATGCCTTGGCTTCCGGTAATTGTCAACGAAGTTAGCTTCTCTAATGAATTAAAGCCTTCAGGTAGAGTCGTTAGGTTTTCGTTATCCCTTAGTATAATCGATTCTACATTATTTAACGCAAAAAATCCTTCTGGAATCTCGAAAAAATTACCGTTGATAAAACTTAATTCCACTAATGAAGAAAGCTGGCCTATATCACTAGGAATATTATCTAATGAAGTGTTTTCTACAAACAACTTTTCTAAATTAGTCAAGGCTCCAATTCCTTCTATTTCTCCAATTCCAAACTGATCTAAAACAAGTTCTTTTAAATTCGATAAAGAAAACAAACCTGGTAAAAAATCATCCGATTCGATGATAGCACTATTACCAGATAATGATAGTTCTTCTAGCTTTTTTAAATCAAACAATTCATTAGGGATACTGGTGAGTCCATTATCTTTTAGTCTCAATATTGTTAAATCTTCTAATAGATTGATAGTTGGAGTAAGTATGGTAATACCTTTATTTTCAATACTTAACCCAATTAGCTTGTTATTTTCTATTACGAGTCCCTCCCAATTATTAATATTATCCAGATTACCATCCCAATTCAAAGTATTATTAGGATTATCTTCTATTATTTTTAAAAGTACACTATTTACATTCTCAAAATCATCCTCAATGACAACGGTAATGAGATCCTCGTCTATTTCTTTAGTACAGGAAACTAATAAACCTACACATAATATAAAAACCCTCAAATATAAACTCTTCATAAATCTTATATTTAATTATATACTAATCTCTTATATTACAAATATGTCCGAAAAATTTATCATACAACTCCACGAGTGGTCTAATGACCATATTTTGTGGATGAATGTAGATATATTTAATCCTAGCTAACTGACATCTGTTTTATTGGCAATATGTTTTGGGAATGAATTCACATTTATATTTAACCTTAGCACTATCCTGCTTCCAGACGAAAAACCCAAAAAACAATACATTGATCCATAAAATGTTCACCAAAATCCTCAAACCATTATTTTACTTTAGAATAAGTGCTTAATTCGTCTTTTTGAATATTCTATTAATTTTTGAAAACAAAGATTTAACTCAAAAGCATTATTAATGAATCATCTTATACAAAGGAAAAATCCAGTGTCCAGTGCCTGGATAGCATTACTACTTTTATTTTTATGCTCCAATACATTGTTTGCTCAAAGTCATAAAATAGCACTTTCTCTAACCGGAGGTGTGGTTCAAGATGGTTTTGGCGGAATGATTACCGGAGACTATAAAGTAAATGAGTTTGATTACCTTCAATTTAATCTACAAGCTAGTTATGCTACTTTCGAACAAAATAATATAGATATACCTGTAGATACTTATTCTTTTAATGCTGGTTTCTTTTTTGATATTTTAAGAAATAATTCCAGAACTTTTGCTCTATCATTAGGAGCCGGTGGCACTGTAGGGTACGAAACGATCAATAATGATGATCCAAATATAGATATCAATCAAATCCTTAATGTGGAAACAAATACCATAGTTTATGGAGCATATGCAGGTCTGGATGCTGATCTTTTTGTTTCTCCAGTAGTCGCCATAAATATTAAATTAAATGAGACTTATCACTTTAATAGTGAAATTGGAGAATTTACGCTCTATGCAGGTTTAGGAATCAAATTAATTATAAAATAAACAGTACTTAGGTTAGAGCGCCAATCAAAAAATCAGTTAGCATCAATATTTCAGGTTTTTGTCCTCATTTATATACCAAATCTCCACAAGATCATTTTTAAAAAGAATCGAATGTATAGTTTTAAGTATACAAATTACACATATTGATATGACATAATTCTGTTTTTTTCCGTATACCAAGCTTACAATACTTAATAACAAAAATTAAATTATGAAAAATACACACAAAATTAAATCACTTAAAAAAATAATCTCCATTATAGTTATAGTTTTATTCGGATTTCAAATTTCTTCTGTTTCTGCACAAGCATCTTCCAAATTACCGGATTACTTGATAACCAAATACACAGGTGTGCTTACCAGTACAGGTAGTAGAACTAAAGTAAATGTTAATGGTAGCTGTACCATCAAAACTAGAGGGTATAGAACGTATGCTTTTTATTTTAGCGACGGTATCGCTCCTATTACAAGTGTAAAATTTATGAAGAATGATGACACTTACACGTCTACTATTATTTACAAAGGAAAAACGTTTGCTGTTAGTCTAGATGAAGAAGGAGACTTGTCCATTGGAGCTACATCAATAGGAGCTCTTGCTTTTTCTGGAAGTATAGAGAATGGTGATTTTGATGATACTGATCACGATGGTACTGATTATTCAGAAGACGTAACAATAGAAACCGGAAATACAGGAATTTTTATTAATGGAGATCAAACCAGTATCGTAACAGGAAATGCAGGAATCCAAACAAGTAATGGCACTATATCAATTGGCTCTGGAGATAATGGGATTCTAATAGAAAATGGAAATGTATCCTTAGGAACAGGAAACGTCGGAATTGCTATAAATTCTAATGATGATACCCATAACGGAAGCTGTATTATTGATCACAATCATAACTATGGAAGCTTAATAGATTGTGGTTCCAGCGAAATTAGTACACTACCAAAAAATGTGGTAGGAATTTATAAAGGAAAATTAAAAACCTATGGTACAGAAACCAGAAAAGGGATATGCACTATCGTTAAAACCGGATGTAAAACATATCGCTTAGATTTTAGCAATGGAATACCTTCTATCTACGATGTACAATTTGGAAGAAAAAATGATTTTGATGAATACGCTTCGGTAATTGTAGAAGGAGAATATTCATCTGCAATAGAAGTAGATATAGCATTTGACGACCTGGAAATAGATGGCGAAATCATGAGAGTATCATTCGACGGAAAAAGAAATTAACGTATCCCTATAATTGGGGAGGTTTGTATTTTGTGTGTTAGTAGGATTCATCAAACTTATATTAAAGTTTGATGAATCTTTAACAAGATTATATCACCCGTATCCTTTTGTATAATTCTTCCTTGTACGTTCTGCCAACAGGAACATGATACTTCTGAATCTCTATAGTTTGATCCTGCTCATAAAATGAATCTATCTTATGCCAATTAATAATATAAGACCGATGTGTCTGAATAAAAAAATCACGATTTAATGCTTTTAATAGACTAGTTATGGAATGACGAACAGAAAGTTTTTTTCCGTCCGAAGTAATAATGGAACAATAATTTTTAGAATCCGTATGCGCAAAAATTATAGTATCCATAGCTACTTTAATCAACTTATTACCGCATTTAACAAATAAGTAAGAAGGTTGTTTCTTTTCTTTTTTCTCTGTTTTAACTTCTTCCTGAAAGGTAGGAAACTGCATTGGATTTTTATAAAGTGAATTAACCTTTTTAGTCAATCCTAAACTAGCATGTTTTGACCGAATATAAAATCCGATAATTATCCCATCTGGAGTATGTTTAATTATTTGCTTTTGTACGGTAAGAGAACTACCTAAATTACTCAAGGATGCATTCTTGAGATCATTAATATCAATATCTAATTCCTCTAAATATGAATCATTTGCATCTACATTATAAGTATCCATGTCATCTGCTTTTTATTGTTCACTTTCTCAAATCTAACTCAGTTCTATTGTACAATGCAAAGTATTATTCCTCATATTTATAAATCTAATGTTGAAATTTATAAATATCAACTCTTATAAATTCCTTAGATTATTTCTATTGATACTTATTAAATCTTTACATTCGTAATGTAATATATCGCAAACAGATATACCCTAAAAAAGTCCTCTATAGATGAAGATGAAATGTTTCGCAATAATATTTTTAATTATCCTGTCATTATCAAAACATGCGGTGATTGCTCAGGATAATTATATTGAATTAAAAGAACTAGTTACTAAAGAGAAAGTAGATTCTTTAAAAATGAAAATTGCGAAAACCTATCTTGATCGTGCTATCAGCAAATCCGATACATTAAACAGAGCAAATGCATATTTTATCTTATCCGAAATTATACTTGAAGATAAGGTAGCATACATAGATAGTATTATCGCTTTTACAGAAAAGAAAAATTATTTTAGATACCCTGCACTGGGATATCTGTATAAGGGCAATATAAAATTTGAATTAGGGGATTATATAGAAGCCTTAGAATTTTATGTGAAAGCCTCTGAATCGGCTAAAAAAAGCGGAAACAATAGATTATACCTTTCCGCTAAATTCAATATTGGGCTACTAAAAAACACGTCTGGTGATCGAGAAGAAGCACAAACTATTTTTGCGGAGTATATAGAATTTCTAGAACAAAACCCGAAGTATATAAATACACTCAATTACAACAGAGGATTGTTTGCACTTGCAGATTCTTATATACATACCAAAAAACTAGAACTTGCTGAAATAACTATCGACAAAGGAATTAAAAAAACTATAAAAACAGGCGATTCTGTAGTCTATTCATATATTCTAGTAACTTCTGGAATACATCAATACTTATTAAATAATTATCAGAAAGCAATAGATAGTTTACAGAAAGGAAAAAAAATAATACAAAAACTTGACCCTTTAGAAACAAGAATAGCAACTTGTGATTATTACATTGGTCGAAGTTATAAAGATCTCGGTGAGGAAGAAAAAAGTATATCTTACTTTAAAAAAACAGACACAATTCTAAGAAAAACAAAAGACATAATACCTGATATTACTGATGTTTATGACTATTTAAGAACATATTCAAAATCAAAAAACGATTACGAATTACAAATAGAATATATCAATATGCAACTGGAGTTGGATAGTATTAAGCACGCTAATCAAGTATATTTAACCAGAAACATTACTAGAAAATATGACGCTGCCGAACTCATCTCCGAAAAAGAACGGCTTATAAAACAATTCGAAAAAGACACTTTTTTAAAAGATAATACGATTACATTCCTCATCATATTATCGATTATATTAGTTCTAATAGCGATATATGGACTAAGAAAAAGTTACTTAAATAAAATACGGTTTCAGAAACTTCTCGAACAGCAAAAAAAGCCTAAAACAAATCAATTAGAGGTTATAACGAAAATTAGTAACGATCTCACCAAAAAAGAAGAGATTGATATTCCTTCAGATGTTATAGAAACTATATTAAAAAAGCTTCACGATTTTGAAGATAAAAACCAATTTTCAAAAAAACATTACACTCTTAATTCTTTAGCAAAGGAATTAAATACAAACAGTGCTTATTTATCTAAAATCATAAATGTGTACAAAAATGTAAATTTTGCAACTTACCTTAATAATTTAAGAATTGATTTTGCTGTTGATCAACTAAGCTCCAATAAGTCATTAAGGTCTTATACAATACAAGCCATCGCGGAAGAAGTAGGCTTTAAAAATGCACAATCATTTTCTTCTGCTTTTCATAAAAAAACAGGAATATACCCTTCTTATTTCATAAAACATATAAATAACTGATAATCAAATTAAAAACACTTATACACTTCTTTAAATTTATAAATTTAAAGAAGCTTTTTGTGTATTTTCATTGCTAATATTGTAGATTGTGAGAAACAAATTAAATTCATGCAATGAAAGAGAAAGGGAGAAAACCATTAAGTTTGGATAAAATTAGAATTGCAAAATTAGACAACCCACAAACAATCATTGGCGGTTCTATAATTCCGACACAACAAAATGTATCAACTATTACTTGTACCAAAAACACAGAGGATAGAAAAACAAGTCATTCTACGAAAACGCTACCAGCAAGTGATTCTGCAAATTGCTGGTAATACTTAAGAAATATTAAAATGAAAAAAAGTGATAAGGGAAAATTAAGTCTGGATAAAACTAAAATTGCCGGATTAAACAATATGAGAGCTGTTGTTGGAGGTTCACTTTCTGGTATAGAACCGGATATAGTAGATCTCCCATCTATTAATGTTTTGACATTTACGGATCAAAATACGACTTCTACGAAAACGCTCCCCGTTGGAAGCGGTATGATCGACCCTAATGATTTATAATTTAATATTTCAATTTCTTCTTCTGATTAAGAAAACATAGTATTGATCATACTATTGAAACCAAACACTATATTTTGAAAATTATAGATATACAAAAGGTTGGTTTAAATAATTATAAAAACACAGTAAGGAAGTATCTATAGCTATACCGGCTAAACATAAATTTAGAGAAATGAAAAATAAAAAAATAAAAAAACTAAGTCTGGATAAAATTAAAATTGCTCAATTAGATAATCTAGATAAATTTAAGGGAGGATTAGGAAGAGTGCCTAACGCAACTGATCCAGAAATATGTAAAACCCACCCACTAGTATGTGAGCTAAGTGTTTCTACAAAAACACTACCAGTAGGCTCTGATGGTATACCTTAATAGATAATATATTGATTTACTATTTATTAATAGAATTCTATCTTGACATATTGTATATATCACATTCAATTATTCGTTAGTAAAACGATAAAAAAATGAACAATAAGAATACGAAAAAACTTGGCTTAGAAAAAATAAAGATTGCTAGATTAGACAACCCTCAGCAGATTACAGGCGGATTTAATAACATAAATACCACAACTAGTCTACAATGTCCAACGACAATACCTATTTCAATCACATGCGATCAATCTACAAAAACACTACCAGTAGGCTCTGATGGTTTGCCATAATAGATATTCATTTGTTATTTATTAGAAGTAATAAATGACTTTATGATATATGGTTATTGATGTATTTTTATACAATAAGTTATGTAATTACTTTTATTGAGTAGTTTGCTTATTATATCACCTTAAGGCGTTTATATACTAAATCTTTAAAAGTTCTACCAATAGGAATATGATGTCCTTGTATTTCTATAGTTTGATCATATTCGTGTAATGAATCTATTTTGTTCCAATTAATAATATAAGATCGGTGAGTCTGTACGAATTCTAAACTATGAAGTTTTTTGCAAAGTTTTAAAATAGAATACCGCACAGAAAGTTTCTTATTATCTGCAGTAACTATTGAGCAATAATTTTTAGAGTCCGTATGTGCAAAAAGAATGGTGTCTAGATTTACTTTCACTAACTTATTACCACTTTTTACAAATATATTTCCAGGTTGGTCAGTACTATCCTTTTCAGAAGTTATGTCCTGTTTCTTAGCAAGAATCAATGCTGCTTGTAAATCATCTTTATCGATCGGTTTTGTTAGATAAGCAGCCGGATTAATATCAGCAGCTTTATTAATGATATCCTTATTATTATCTGAAGTAGCAAAAAACACAGGGATTTCATATAACTCCTTAATTTTATGACCCAGCATGATACCTGATTCCTTGCCGTTAAGATGAATATCTAATATAACAGCATCCGGTCTTAGCGTTCCTATTTGTTCTTGTGCCTCAAAAGGATCATCGGAATTACCTACGCACGAGTATCCTAATTCTTCTATGGTGATTTTAATATCCTCTAGATGAAACATGTCATCTTCTACTACATAAATATTCATGATCTGTATGCTTTATTTACGCTGATAAAGGTTTAGAAATTGCCCCATCTTCTTTGGTCAGCGATATGGTTATGGGCATACTTAAGTCAAAACGTGTGCCAATTCTCTTTTCTGAGGAAACTTGAATAGTTCCTTTATACATTTTTACGAATCGATATACGAGGTTAAGCCCTAGCCCTGTTCCTTTTTCTCCTTGTGTACCAACGGTTGATTTTTTTTCTTCCAGAGTAAAAAGATTTTCTAGTTGGTCCTTAGACATTCCAACTCCAGTATCTATTACTGAACATAAAAACATATCATTTTTACTTGTAAATTTTATCCTAATACTCCCTTCTTCTGTATATTTTAATGCATTTCCTATCAAGTTTCTAAAAATAACATGAAAAGCTCCTCTATCAAATTTAATATTAAAATCGTTTTGATATTCTAATTCAATTTTCGTTTTCTTGTAAGTAGCTTGTTGTTCATATCCTAATATGATCTTACTTAACTCTTCTTTTATAGATAGATTTTCAAGATTCATTTTATATCCATTCATTTGCTCTAAAGACCAATTTAGTAAATTATCTAACATATTAGAAAGGCTTTCAGAGTTTTGCTCCAATGCCTGAGAAAGTTCTATTGTTTTTTCATGATTACCTTTATCTATATGATGTTTTAAAATTTTACCCGATCGCTGAAAAGGAATGATCATTCCTCTTAAATCATGAGCAATAATCGAAAAAAGACGATTTTTTACCTGATTTGTAGAAGTTAATTCTTTTTGTTGTTTCCTTAATTTCCTGAAGGCCCACGCTCCAATTCCTAATAAAAGTAATAAAAAACTGGCTGCTAATAAATATAAATTCTGCTGCGCTTTAGCTTTTTGAACCACTAACTGTTGTTCTTCTTTTTCTTTTGTTAACTTAACAATATCTAATTCTTTGCTTTTGGTATCATACTTCTTTTCTAGATCAGCTACCTGAGTTTTTACTTTAGTATCAGATATAGAATCCTTGATTTTAAAATATTTTTTTAAGTATTTCATAGCAGAATCCGGTTTTCCTGCTTTTTCATAATACTCACTATACCTTTTAAAATACTCTTGTGTATATCTTAGACTTCCTATTCTTTCTGTTACTTCTTTATATGGAGTAAAATATTTTTTCGCTTTTTTATATTCTCCTTTGTAGAGATAGGATTCTATGATTCCTCTTATTGAAGGATATAGGGTAAGATCATTATTTCCTAATTTTGCTTGGTCATAAGCTTTTAAAAAATAGTTTTCCGCTTGATCATACTCTTTATAACTTTTCAAATAAAGCCATCCTTTTTCTATATAAGCCTGCGCCAATTGGGATTTATTATCAAGTTGTATGGCTAACACCTGAGCAGAATCTATAAACTTAAGAGAATTTTTAATATCCTTTAGTTTCCTTTGTGCGTGTGCTATTTGAGAATAGCTTAATAATCGTGTATAGTCGTTACTTTCTTTCCTAGCTCTTGCTACTGCCTTTTTCAAATATTTAATTCCTATTTGTGGTTGATCCCAACGAATATAGGCTACTCCCAATACAAAGTATGTCGCAGCTAATTGACTTGGATTTTTTTGTTTCTCTTTTAGTTCGAGGGCTAATAATAAATTTTCTGAAGATTCTTTATGCCTAGAAAGCCTAAGTAAATAAACTCCTTTATTATGATAATTACTAGGAAGACTTACCGTGTCATTAATTCTTTTAGAAAATATTACGGTAGAATCGATATATTTTAGCGCTTTCTCATGTTCTGCTTTGTTAGTTGCAATAGTAGCATAGGTATGATAATATGTGTTCCATCCACTATTGTCAGGGTAATTTGCAAATAATCTTCTTGCTTTTATAAGCAGGTTTTCGGCTTCATCATTTTCTTTTATTTCCGACAACCTCTTAGCTTTTTTTGAATACGCATTGGCCAATAATTCTTCTGATTCTACTTTATCATTTTTTACACTTTTAGCTAGGTTAATAGCTTTATCATAATAATAAAGAGCGGAGTCATTTTTTTGTTCAAGGCCATATATATAGCCAATTTCTATAAAAATATTTACCTTACAACCCCAATCAGCTTCATTAAATGCTTCTTTTAAGAATGTAATTTTATGATCCCAATTTAAAATAGTATTCAATTCTTTATCTAATACTTCACAATATTCGCTATTATTTTGCGCAAGTATATTCGTATTAACAAATAATAATACAAAAAGGAATGTTTTTATCTTCTCCATTATTTATTAGATTTGAATTAAGCTGATAATGATTCTTGGTTTTTCAACATAGGATGATAAATATTTTTTATAATTGGTATCTGTATGTCAAAGCGAGTACCAATTCTCTTTTCTGAAGAAACTTCTATAATACCTTTATTCATTTTTACAAACCTATAAACCAAATTGAGTCCTAGCCCTGTCCCTTTTTCACCTTTTGTTCCTATTGTAGATTTTTTATCTTCTAATGTAAAGAGATGATTTAATTGTTCTTGAGACATTCCCACGCCGGTATCTATTACCGAACATAATAATAAATTGTCTTCACTTGTAAATTCTATTCGAATATTTCCACCTTCTGTATATTTTAATGCATTACCTAGCAAGTTCCTAAAAATAACATGAAAAGCACCTTTATCAAAATTAACCCACAAATCTTCTTTATATTTTAAATCAATTTTGGTTTTCTTAAATGTAGCTTGTTGCTCATATCCTGATATAATTTCGTTTAACTGTTCACTTACTGATATTTTTTCAGGATTCATTTTATAACCATTCATTTGTTCTAGTGACCAATTCAATAAATTATCCAACATATTAGACAGACTTTCGGAATTTTGTTCTAAAGCTTGAGACAATTCTATTGTTTTTTCATGATTTCCTTTATTTATATGATATTTCAATATTTTACCTGATCGCTGAAATGGAAGGATCATGCCTCTTAAATCATGAGCAATAATCGAAAAAAGACGATTTTTAACTTGATTTGTAGAAACTAGTTCCTTTTGCTGTTTTCTTAACTTTCTGAAAGCCCAAGCACCAGCTGCTAATAATAGTAATAATAAACAAGCTACTAATAAATATAGATGCTGTTGAGCTCTAGCCTGTTTCGTTATTTGTTGCTGCTCTTCTTTTTCTTGGTTAAGAGTAACGATAGCTAATTCTTTCTTTTTAGTTTCATATTTTTTTTCAAGATTTGCGACTTGAGTTTGTACTTCTTGGCTCGATATAGAATCTTTTATAGCGTGATATTTCTTAAAGTGTTCCAAAGCCGAAGTGAATTGTTTTGTTTTTTCATGATATTCACTATATATTTTATGAAATTCTTTTTTAGAATCTAATTCTCTATTTTTATTTACAGTTTCTTCAAAAGGTTTTAGATATTCTTTAACTTTATTGTATTCTCCTTTTTTAAGATAAATCTTGATTATACCAAAAAGACTAGGTAGTGTTTTTCCGATATTTAGTTCTTTAGACATTTTATAAGCTTCAATAAAACAAGTTTCGGCTTTATCATAGTCTAATGAAGAGTCATAATAAATCATGCCCTCCTTCTGCAGACCTTCAATTATTAAATCATTGTATTTCATTTTTTGAGATATCTCGGATGCTGAGTCTACATTATCAATAGCCTTGTCATATTCTTTTAAGTCCCTATATCTTCCTGCCAAAGCCAAGTGAAATGAAGCAATCTCATAATCATGACCAATTTTTTTTGCCCTTAAAATACCTTCATTGAAGTATTTTATAGCAGTTTCAGATTTATCCAATTTCACATAACAAAAACCAAGATTATAATATGTACCTATTAAACGTAATAGATCAGATGGTTTTTCATCCGTTCCTATAGTTTGAAGAAAAATCTCTGCTGCCTTCGTATAGTTATTTAAATGAAGGTAATATGTTCCTTTATTCTGATATGCATCTAATAAATTGACAGTATCTTTAGTGCGTTTCAAAACAACAATACTTGAATCTATGTAATTGATAGCTTTATCGAACTCACGATCTTCTCTTGCAGATATCGATTTTAATGTATAATAAAAATGCCAACTATTATTATCAGGGTCTTTTGATAGTATTGATCTGGCTTTTTGCAATATTGGTATTATTTCATCTTTTCTATAATTACTTAACAACACATATGCTTTATATAAATATGTAGACAATAATAATTCTTCTGAATCTGTGTTTTTGGCTAATATTGCAACCTTATCATAATAGTATAAACTAGAATCTATATTTTTTTTCATCCCATATATATTAGCTTGAGACATATAAATATCCGTCAAACAAGTTTCATCTGCCTTAGTCATCATGATCTTATTATATTCTAAATAAAAATCTATATCCGAAATTGTATCTCTTTCTACTCTCCATTGTTCACAATATTCTTTTTCAGTTTGTGAATACATTGTCAGTGTAACCATAAAAACAAAAAGTAATGGTAATAATCTGTATCGGGTCATAGTAGTAGCTTTTACATTTGATTATCTCTTCTTTTATGCAGAAAGAGACTTTCTTTCTTTCTTTTCATTAAATTGATAATTCATCATTGGAAACTTAAGATCAAATCGGGTACCTATTCTTTTTTCTGAAGAGACTTGAATCGTTCCTTTATGCATTTTTATGAATCGATATACAAGATTTAATCCTAATCCTGTACCCTTTTCTCCTTGCGTACCAATAGTTGATTTTTTTTCTTCCAGAGAAAAAAGATGCTCTAGTTGATCCTGAGACATTCCCACCCCTGTATCCGTTATAGAGCATAAAAACATATCGTCTTCACTTGTAAATTCTATTCGAATATTTCCACCTTCTGTATATTTTAGAGCATTACCTATCAGATTTCTGAAAATTACATGAAAAGCTCCTTTATCCAGATTAACCCATAAATCCTCTTCATACTTTAAATCAATCTTAGTTTTCTTATACGCAGCTTGTTGTTCATATCCTAATACAATGTCATTCAACTCTTCACTTATTGACATCGTTTGGAGGTTCATCTTATAACCATTCATTTGTCCTAACGACCAATTCAATAAATTATCCAACATATTAGAAAGGCTTTCTGAGTTTTGTTCTAATGCTTGAGATAGTTCTATTGTTTTTTCATGATTTCCTTTATTTATATGATATTTCAATATTTTACCTGATCGCTGAAATGGAATGATCATGCCTCTTAAATCATGAGCAATAATCGAAAAAAGACGATTTTTAACTTGATTTATAGAAACTAGTTCCTTCTGCTGTTTTCTTAACTTTCTGAAAGCCCAAGCACCAGCTGCTAATAAGAATAATAAAAACCCTGCTGCTAATAAATATAAATTCTGTTGAGCTCTAGCCTGTTTCGTTATTTGTTGTTGCTCTTCCTTTTCCTTATTAAGAGTAACTATATCTAACTCTTTCTTTTTGGTATCATATTTTGTTTCTAGATCAGCCAATTTGGAATATACCTTTTCTTTAGAAATAGAATCTTGAATTTTATGATATTTTTTCAAATAATACACCTCCTTTTTAGGTTGATTAATCACTTCATAATATTCACTGTATGATTTATAAAAATCCATAAGGTCCTTAGGACGATTGGATTCTTTAATACTCTCCTCCCATAAGTTTAAATATTCTTTAACCTTCGTATAATTTTGCTTTTTGTGATACACTTTTACAATACCTTGTATACTTGGTATACTATGAAACTTGGTTTTAGGATCTTTCGAGGCTTCAAAAGCCTTTAAAAAAAATTCTTCTGCTTTATCATAGTCCTGATAATTATATAAATACGTTTCTCCTTTTTCACGAAAAGATCTAGAAATCCTACTCTTTGAGCCATGCTTTTGAGCCAATTTTAATGCGGAGTCTGCGGCAGAAATTGCATCTTCAGAATGCCCTAAATATCTATTGGATTCTGACAAACAGACGTAGCTTCTCAACAGTCTTAAATCATATCCATTTTCTTTTGCTATAATAATTGCTTTCTCCAGATAACTTTTTGCTGTCTCATACTGTCCCCATAAATTATAGCATTGCCCCATAGAAATATAATTATCGGCTATCCCTCCTTTATCATCAATTCTTTTAAGAATATTCAGCGCTTTTGATAAACTTTCTATTGCTATTTCATATTCTCCCAAATTACTACATAAAAAGCCTAGTTTATCATATGAATCATAAAGCTCCAAAGTATCATTACTTCTGATCCTCGCAATGATAGTAGAATCCATATATGAAACAGCTTGACGCAAATCCCCATCAATATATCCTAATTGAGCTAGTTGTTGATAGTATAATGACCAACTCGAACTTTCTGGATACTTAATTAATAAGTTTCTAGCTTTTTCTAAAAGGTTTCTGGTTTTTTCAAATTCATTTTTTGCTATATGTATATTTGATTTTCTGGAATACACAAAAGCTAGTTTTTCTTCTTCTCCTGTATTTTTACTTAAAGAAATAGCTTTATCCAAATAATACATAGCTGAGTCCATTTGTAGCTTTCTTCCGTAAACATTTCCTAAAAATGAATATATATCAATTCTGTCTTCAGGTTTTACTTTTGAAATAAAAGCAATACTAAACTTTACTTGAATGTCTAAGTTTTGAATTGTATCAATCTTTGCACTCCATTCTTCAAAGTACTTTTGTTCATTCTGAGAATGAAGACTGAAGACTATGAAAAAGATAAAAATTATACATAATGATTTGTGTGTAGTCATAGTTGGTTATTTAATATTTACATATGCTATAATCGATTCAGATAAGTTACTCCTAACGCTAAACCATTAGCCAATTCATATAGACTTGTATTTGTAAGCATCTTTTCTAATTCCTTTCTAACTAGTTAAATTTTATCATATATTGGACAATACTTACGAGCATTGCATTTTTTCAACCCCCAATCCACAACTAGTATATATCGAATCACCATCAATTGCATATACAATGTCTTCTAGTATTATCTGATCTATTCCTTTTTCTTCAACCAGAAACCCTCCTCTAGGTCCTCTTAGAACTCAAAATCTTATTTTTTACTAATGTTTGAAGTATTTTTACGGTAAAAGCCTCTGAAGAATCAATCTCATTAGCTATGGCTTTTAGATTGGTGAGTTTTTTTTGTAATGATTGCTGTGCTATATAAATAGAAGCTTTAATACCATATTCACAAGCCCTAGAAAACATATCTTTTTATTAAATATACTCAAATATAAAGATAAATTTTAATTAGGATAAGCTTGTCCTAGATAAAAGATACATACTACATTTAATACAATATAAAAGTAAGAGTATCTTACATAAAAAACAGTGCAAATATATTAGATAGAAAATATCTGATATTAAATTCCTTCCCTTTTATTAACAGGAGTAGTAGGATTATAACCAAATCCGGGAATTTTTAATTCTATCCCTAATTGATCAAGTACGTATCCTATTGTCGCATAATGATGTATAGCATGGCTATTAGCGTGTGCAAGAATGCTTTCTAGAGTATAATTTACAGTTACTTTTCCCTGTCCCATGTTATCTGTCACATGAATTAAATAATCCGTATTTACGTCCACATAAGAAACTAAAGTCTTCTGAAGCATATAAATATGATCCTTTGCTGCATCTATATTAGTAGATAAAATTTCATCTCTTTTACGTGCAGTAAGATCAATATCATTAGTGTCTAATCCATTAATAATACAATCAAAAAAATCTAATGTATGCCTAATATGAGAACCTATACTAGAATAATATGGACCAACAGAAGTATCACAGTAAGTTTCTGAATCTATTGCGTCTAATAAAGCAATAGCGTTATTAAGGTTGTGGTTAATTGAAGATATAATGAGTTCTTTCATAAATAATATGGACGTAATATACATAATAAACTTACATAACAACTTTGACAAAACGTTAAATTTATTGTTTACGTGTATAAGAATACAATACCATGGATCAAACCTCGTTATCAAAAAATCATTATGATGAATGTCCTAGAAAACAGTAGGATATCTATCACTTTATTTATGGGTTAGCCATAAAAATCAAGATAAAGTGCGCATTTCATCGATTAATGACATTTATTTTTGGAGGTTACTCAGAAAATATTGTATACTTGTACTGTTCATTAAAAAGCCCCATAAAAATGAAAAGAATTTCACCAATATTATTTTTACTTTGTCTTGTTGCTCAGGTTAATGCTCAGGATCTTTATGAAGATGCTTTAACAGCTGCTAGCTATGCATATTCGCATTCTAAAAAAGCACACGGAGCAAATAACGTATTTCATACTCAGGAATATGCCGATAAAGCTATAGAAGCTTTTGAAAAAGTAGAAAACCTTTCAGATAAGTGTGGTTGTGCAGAAGCTAATGAAACAGCATACGAAGCTAAAACAAACATGGTGAGCTCTTTAGACCAAGATACTTATGAGCGTAGTAGATATTATGCTAAGCAGGCTAAAGATCTTGGACCTAAATTATTAGAACAATTGACAGATTGCCAAGCTAATAATGGTAGTAGTGATTCTTATATTGGAGACGTTGCAAGTGCAGAAGAAGAAGCAATCGCAATTGCATCAGGAGAAGTAGCACAAAAGCAAAAAGAATTAGAGGAGAAAAAACGTCAATTAGAAATCGAACAACAGAAATTACAGCAGCAAATTGCCGAGCAACAAAAAGCTCAAACAGAATTTGAAGCACAACGTGCAGCTGAATTAAAGGAACAAACAGTAGTAAAAGTAAAAGCAGAGCAAGCCTTACAGAAATTAGAAAGTGCTCTTAAAGAATTAAGTATCGTTCTTGATGATGAATCAATATTTGAATCTCAGAAAGGATATCTAAGAAGTGAAAATGATCTGAAAAACGAAACATTAAACGACACGAAAAGTTTCTATGTGGATAGAGCTAAAGAGCTTACTAAAAGTGCTATGAAGCAATTCGCTGGATATACAGAAAATTAATACAATTGAATTTTATTTTGTAGCCCCAAAATAAAATTTTTCAGAAACGGTATCTTATCCAAGATACCGTTTTTTTTTATCCATTGTGAATAAAATTTAAGGTTTTACAATCAACTATATGGAATTATTCCATAAATTTGGAATTATTCCAAAAAGTAAAAATTGAGAACTATACTACACCTTGATCTAGATACATTTTATGTATCGGTAGAACGTCTTATAGATAGCACATTACAGAATACACCTCTATTAGTAGGAGGCACTAGTGATCGTGGTGTTGTAGCAGCTTGTAGCTACGAAACCAGAATATTTGGTGTACATTCAGGAATGTCTATGAGAATAGCTAAAGAATTATGTCCAGAAGCCACTATCATAAAAGGAAATGCCGGAACATATAGCAAATACTCCGATCTGGTGACAGAAATTATTAAAGAAAAGGTTCCTGTCTTCGAAAAATCTAGTATTGATGAATTTTATGCTGACCTTTCAGGAATGGATAAATTTTTTGGTGCATATAAATATGCATCAGAGCTCAGGCAAAAAATCATCTCAGAAACCGGTTTACCGATTTCTCTGGGATTTGCCCAAAATAAAGTAGTTTCTAAAGTAGCAACCAATGAAGCCAAACCTAATAATCAATTAAAGATTGATTTTGGTACAGAAAAACCTTTTCTAGCTCCATTGTCAATTAAAAAAATACCTATGGTTGGTGATAAAACTTTTCAGACACTACGAAACTTAGGTATACGTCAGGTAAAAACCATACAAGAGATGCCTGTTGATGTTATGAAAGGAGTATTAGGTGTGAATGGATTAACCATTTGGAAAAGGGCAAATGGAATAGATAATACACCAGTAATTAGCTTTTCTGAACGTAAATCCATTTCCACAGAAAGAACATTTGATAGAGATACCATAGATATATATAAACTACGTAATATTCTTGTTGCCATGACAGAGAATCTATCATATCAATTACGGAGAGGAAACAAGCTCTCTGCTTGTATTACCGTAAAAATTAGATATTCTGATTTTAATACCTACTCCAAACAGCTTAAGATTCCCTATACCAGTGCTGATCATATCTTAATTCCTAAAATTCTAGGATTATTCGAAAAACTATATCAAAAAAGGTTATTAGTTCGATTAATAGGAATCAGATTCAGTCATTTAGTAAATGGAAATTATCAGATTAACCTCTTTGAAGACAATGAAAAACAACTCAATCTATATAAAGCTTTAGATCATATTCGGGATCGATATGGAGATAGAAGTGTTATCAGAGCTGTAGCAATGGGATCCAAAACTATTGGTAGAATGCAAAATCCTTTTAATGGCCAACCTCCTATTGTATTAGCGCATCGCAAACAATAATAAATATAAAAATTATGGCATCCGAGCGGGCTATACACTATATCTTTTTTATGTATCATTCGACTACGCTCAGGATACATAAAAAAGGATGTCGTTTCTATCCCTGATGCAAAAACCTAACAATCAAAAAATTCCTAATTCATGACTCTGAATTCATAATTATAAAAGATGTACCTAAACTGTCATTCATATTATAGTTTAAGATTTGGAACTTTTTCCGAAATAGACCTATTAGAATTAGCTAAAGAAAAGAAAATTAATTGTCTTTCACTAACTGATATTAATAGTACAACTGCCTGTCTTAATTTCATCCGAAAAGCAAAAGATTATCAGATAAAACCGATCGTAGGTATTGATTTCAGAAACAATCATCAACAATTATATGTAGGTATAGCCAAAAATAATGAAGGATATAAAGAGCTAAATATTTTCTTATCTCATCATTCTCACAATAAACTTGATTTCCCTATAAAGGCTCCAAAATTAAAGAATGTGTTTATTATATACCCTTTAAAACAAATTATAGAAACAAAAAAAAACAAGTTTTCATCAAATGAATTTATTGGCATTTCTATAAAAGAAATTCCAAAACTTAGACTTTCACCTTACAGAAAATTAAAAGACAAATTGGTGATACTCCAGTCTGTAACTTTTAGAACTAAAAAAGATTTTAATGCGCATCGTTTATTACGCGCTATTGATAATAATATTTTACTTAGCCGATTACCTGAGGGTCAGCAAGCTTGTTTTTCAGAAAAAATGATTCCAGATGATGAAATCAAACATCAATTCAGAGAATTTGATTTCATTATTAAAAACACTGAAAATATTATCAACGAATGTTCTATCAACTTCGATTTTTCTAAAAACAAACCCTCACTAAATAAAAGAACGTATACTGACAGTATTAAAGAGGATAACAAATTATTAAAAAAACTGTGTAAAGAAGGTCTTCCCTATCGCTATACAAATCCAGGTAAAAAAGTATACGATAGATTAGAAAAAGAACTTGCCTTAATTATCAAGATGAATTTCGTATCCTATTTTTTGATTAATTGGAGAATCATTTCCTATGCTCAAAAGAAAGGATATTATTATGTAGGACGTGGTAGTGGTGCCAATAGTATTGTAGCATATTTGTTAAAAATCACAGATGTAGATCCGATCGAATTAGACTTATACTTTGAACGATTTATAAACTCCCATCGTACTAGTCCTCCAGATTTTGATATAGATTTCTCTTGGAGAGATCGACAAGATATTACACGATTTATCTTTGATGAATTTGATAATGTAGCATTATTAGGAACATATGTTACTTTTCATTATAAAGGAGCCGTTAGAGAACTAGGCAAAGTATTTGGATTACCCAAATTTGAGATTGATAAACTAAGCGAAGGTAATTATGACTATAATTCTTTAGATCATATTCATAAACTAGTGGTCATTTATAGTCAACTCATAAAAGGAATGCCCAATTATATTAGTATTCACTCCAGCGGAATACTGATTAGCGAAAAACCACTTCACTCTTATATTGCCACAGATATACCACCAAAAGGTTTTCCTACTGCTCAATTTGATATGATCATTGCAGAAGATCTGGGTTTATATAAGTTTGACATATTAGGACAACGTGGTTTAGCAAAAATCAAAGAAGCAATTAATATTATCCAGTATAATCAACCAGAAAAAGCCAATTTCGATATTCACGATATAGAGAAATTTAAAAGAGACCCTAATGTTAATGCGCTTATTAGAGAAGCTAAATGTCTAGCCTGTTTTTACGTAGAGTCCCCTGCTATGCGTATGCTCCTTAGCAAACTTAAAACTGATAACTATTTGGGTTTAGTTGCTGCAAGTTCCATTATACGACCTGGAGTTGCTAAAAGTGGGATGATGCGTGAATATATCTTAAGAGAACATGATCCAGAAAGACGAAAAAAATCACACCCAATCATGCTTGAGCTAATGAATGAAACCTATGGTATTATGGTATATCAGGAAGATGTAATCAAAGTAGCACATATTTTTGCTAAACTAACATTGGATGAAGCAGATGTACTACGCCGAGGAATGAGTGGTAAATTTAGATCTCGAAAAGAATTTAAAGATGTACAAAACAAGTTTATTCAGAATTGTCGTGCTGAAGGATATGAAGAGAAATTAATTTTTGAAATATGGAATCAAGTAGCAAGTTTTGCCGGATACGCTTTCCCAAAAGGGCATTCTGCATCTTATGCCGTAGAAAGTTACCAGAGTCTATTTCTCAAAGCTTATTTCCCTCTCGAATATTTAGTAGCCACGTTAAATAATGGTGGAGGGTTTTACCGACCTGAAGTTTATTTACACGAAGCTAAATTACTTGGAGCAAAAATTATAACTCCGTGTATAAACACCAGTAAACACGAGCATATTTTACATAAAAAAATAATATACCTTGGTTTAAGTATATTACGAAATCTAGATTCTAAAATATCAGAATTCATACTATTAGAGCGAAAACAACACGGGAGATATTCTTCGTTAGATAATTTTATGAATAGAGTATCTATAGGTATAGAACAAATTAGTATACTCATTAAAATAGATGCTTTTGCTTTTACTAAAAAAAACAAGCATGAATTATTATGGGAAGCACATTTTAAATTAAACAATACTCCGCCAAACTATCAACAACCATTCTTGTTTTGCGAAAAACGTACTGAATATGAATTACCAAAATTCAAAACTTGTCAATTAGAAAATGCTTTTGAACAAATCGAATCCTTTGGGTTTCCTATATGCGGATATTATAAAATAATGGTAACTAAACCTGTAAATCAAAACAGAGCTAATCAATTAAAAGAGTACTTAAATAAAAAAATTGATATTTATGGGTATCTAATAGCTATGAAGAATACTAAGACTTCAAAAGGTAAACGTATGGCTTTTGGAACTTTTTTAGACCAATTTGGTGATGTATTTGATACAGTGTTATTTCCTCCTGTACAAGAAAAATATAAACTTAGACATAAAGGTGTTTATCGTATGTATGGTAAAGTAGTAGATGAGTTTGGATTTTTAAGTATTGAA